>WGDA01000080.1 GCA_015493505.1 Pseudomonadota bacterium
CCCTGTAAGCGCCGTGGTCCGACGGCACCATATTCATCCCGTGACGCTGCAAAGGGCCTTCAAGAAAGCGGTCAATGAGGCGGGCATCGCCAAGAATGCCTCGATCCACACCCTGAGGCACAGCTTTGCCACGCATCTTCTGGAAAGCGGGTATGATATCCGAACCATCCAAAAACTTTTGGGTCACAAGCACCTGCAAACCACGATGATCTACACACATGTGGCTGGGAAGGATTTCAGGGGAGTTACAAGCCCCCTCGACATGCTCGAAGATTGAAATCTTTTTCGTTGAAACAGAAACTCCGACACGTTGGGAGTTCGTCAACTCAGGAACAAGTAAGGAACGCTCATCAATTTCATAAGTTCCTAAAAAATCCTGTCAATCCTGTTTATCCCGTCAAAAAATTATTGGCTTTTCACTGTTCACTGTTCTTAATCCGTGTATATCTGCGTGTATCCGTGTCCTATTTTGCCTTTGACCCTTCCACCTTCCACCTAAACCCCTACTTCATCACATTCGGCAGGAACATGATAATCTGAGGGAAAGCAACCATGAACCCGGTTCCCACGATAAGGGCGATGAGGAACGGGAAGATTCCCTTGAAAATCTTTTCCAGGGGAATGTCCGGGGCAATCCCATTCACCACGTAGACATTGATTCCCACGGGTGGCGTGATGATCCCCATCTGCGTGACGAGGACGATGATGACACCGAACCAGATGGGGTCATATCCCAGCCTGATGACGACGGGATAGAAGATGGGAATGGTGAGCATGATCAGGGCCAGGGCGTCGATGAAACACCCCCCGATGAGATAAACGAAAATAATCATGGCCATGATGGCCCAGGGGGGGAGGCTGAGGCCGCCGACCCAGTCGGCGATTTCAAAGGGGATGCGGGTAACGGCGAGAAAGTGGCCAAAAATCACGGAGCCCGCGACGAGCAGCAGGACCATGCAGGAGGTTCTCAGGGATTCATAGAGGGATTTGACGAATCCCTTCCATGTCAGTTGACGACGGACCATGGCCACCAGCAGGACACTGAAAGAACCGACCGCGCCGGCCTCGGTGGGTGTGAAAAACCCGGCAAAAAGGCCGCCCATGACGAGAAAAAAGACGGCGAGGGTTTCCCACAGCATTCCCAGAGAGAGAATCATTTCCTTTAAAGTAAATTTGTCTCCTTTGGGTCCCTGTTCCGGCTTGATTTTGCAGTAAACGTAGATCGCGATTACGAACCATCCCGTGATGAACAAGGCCGGAATGATTCCCGCGATGAAGAGCTTCCCGATGGATTGCTGTGTCAGGATGCCGTACACAATGAGGACGATACTGGGAGGCATCAGCATGCCCAGCCCGCCCCCGGAGGCAACGGAACCAGAAGACAATTCGTCTCCGTAGCCATAGCGCTTCATTTCTGGAATCGCCACGGTGGCCATCGTGGCGGCGGTGCCGGGACCGGAGCCGCAGACCGCTCCAAAGGCCGTGCAGGCCCAGACCGTGGCCATGGCCAGTCCACCGCTGATCCGGCCAATGAATTTATACGCCACGTCGTACAGGCGTTTGCTGATGCCGGCGTTGAAGGCGATCTGTCCCATGAGCACGAACAGGGGGATGACGATCAGCCCGTAAGATGAATAAACGGTATAGATATCCCGGGCGAGGAGCTTCAGCCCCGCGTGAAATCCGATCAGGTAGCTGAAACCCAAAAACCCGATAAGGGCCATCACATAAGCAATGGGCATCCTTGAGAAAAACACCACGATCATTAAGACGATGCCGATAATTCCGATCAGTGTGGGGCTCATGAATTCTTTACCTCTTGGATGTGTTGAAAGATTTCAGCGAGAATCACCGCGCAGAACGCGAAAAAACAGAAGGAAAGGAAGAACACGATGTAATAGCTGGGAAGCTGAAGCGTCATGGTGACCTGCCCGCTCTTTTTCAGGTCCAGGGCGTAGAGGTAGGTTTGCCATCCCATGATGAAAAAGAGGGCGAAAGCCAGAATATTGGTTATCGTGTCGATGATTGCCTGCTTTTTTGGAGAGAGATCCTTGACGAACATATCGACGCCCACGTGAGCATGGACGGCATGCGCGTAGGGCATGGCGGCGCCCATCGCCAGGGCGGCCAGAAGCCCGACAATCTCTTCCGTTCCCAGAATGGGGTGCCGGAAGACCCTTCCCACCACATCGATACAGGTAAGAAGCATCATGGCAGCCAAGCACCCAGCCCCGAAGACCTTAAGCCACGTGACAAGCTTGTCAACAAACCGATTGTATTTGTTCATCTCATGTACCTGTCTGAGTCCGTGTTTGGAAGGTGAAAAATGTCGCGTAAACTCCCTGTCCAAAAAAGGGGTGTCTCTAACGGGAAATTAGAGACACCCCGTAAGGGACCGGTTACTTCTTCAACATCGATTCGATGTAATCAACAACCTCTTTTCCGTTGACGCCCTTCTTTTTCGCCCAGGCGACATATTGGGCGATCACGGGAGCCGCGGCTTTTTTCCACCGGGCCTGTTCCGCCTTGCTCAGGTGGATGAGCTTGCCGCCTTTTTCCTTGAAGTATTTGATACCAGCCACGTCGCTGCTGTCCCACGCAGCCCCGCTTTTGACCATCCACTTTTTGTTGATTTTCTCGATGATTTTCTGCTCGTCAGGAGTCAGGGAATTCCATTTCTTTTTGTTCATGACGATAAAGAACGCCGTCGTGTAGGCGCAGGAATAATCCAGCGTCCCATACTTGACCACGTCCGCCATTCTCCAGCCCTTGTTGGTCTCGGCGGGATAGAGCGCGCCATCCGCCACGCCGCGCTGCAGGGCCTGGTAAACCTCCGGCATCGGCATGGTCACGGGGATCGCGCCTAACGCCCGGACCAGGGCCGCGTTGGAGCCATAAGAACGGATTTTCAGCCCCTTCAGGTCTTCCAATTTTCGGACGGGTTTTTTACGGGTCCAGAGAACGCCAGGACCATGCGCCATGAAATACATCACCTTGGTGGCATTGAATCCGGGATCCTTGAACTTGTTGTAAACGGCGTTACAAATCTTCGTGGCGAGCTTTCCGCTGGTATAGCCCAGGGGAAGGTCCACCGCCGTCATGACGGGGAAGCGCCCACGGGTATAGCCGCAGACCGACAGACCAATGTCGGAGATGTCATTGACAACGCCGTCGAAACAGTTCTGCGCCTTGGTCAGGGTCCCGCCGGGATAATAGGTAATCTTGATCCTGCCGTGGGTCTCTTTTTCCACCTCTTTACACCAGGCGGCCGCTAATTTACTCTGAATATGGCTGGGCGGGAAAAAATTGCTGTAAGTTAAATGAATTGGCGCCGCTTTGACCGCCGTGGGCATTCCCAGGACCAGCGCGCACGCCAGCACCGCAACAGTAAAACCGAATAAAATGGTTAAGCCCTTTTTCATCTCAAAACCTCCTTACCAAACGTGTTGGTGGTTTGTATCCCTTTTCCCCATCACCTCCTTTTCTTTTTTAAAGTTTTCAATACCATTTTTCTGCATATCAAACATGAAGAAATGTGTCAAGATTTTTTTAAAACACGATTTGCAAATAAGACTTATCATTGTTTAGATATGTATTGCTTGACCTTACAAAGCCCCTATGGTAGGTCATTGAGGCATGAATGGGTCCGAGAAAATCAGGGAAATATCCGTGGTGATTCCCGTTTATAACGAGGAAGAGAATCTGCAGGCGCTTCACAAAGAGATCACTGCCGTGCTGGATGACATGGCCGGCGAGGTGGCGAGTGAAATCATCTACGTGGACGATGGCAGCAAAGACGGAAGCCTGAAAATTCTGAAGGAACTTTTTGAGTCGGATGACCGCGTGAAGGTTATCCAGTTCAGGAGAAATTATGGGCAAACGGCCGCGATCTCGGCGGGGTTCCAGCACGCGAAAGGTGAGGTCATCGTGACCATGGACGCGGACCGTCAGAACGACCCGAGAGACATCCCCAGGCTGATCGATAAAATCAATGAGGGGTTTGATGTCGTCAGCGGCTGGCGAAAGGACCGGAAAGACCCGTTTATCAACCGGCGCCTGCCTTCCATGATCGCCAACGGCCTGATTTCGTTCATCACGCGCGTTCGCCTGCACGATTATGGATGCACCCTCAAGGCCTATCGAAGCGAGATTGTTAAAAACATCCACCTGTACGGAGAGATGCACCGGTTTATCCCGGCTATCGCGAGCTGGCTGGGGGTCTCCATCGCAGAGGTACCCGTAAACCACCGCCCACGGGTGGCCGGTAAATCGAAGTATGGCATTTCCAGGACGATCCGGGTCATCCTCGACCTCATTACCGTCAAGTTTCTGCTGAGCTTTTCCACGCGTCCCATCCAGTTTTTCGGCGTGCTGGGCGTGCTGTCGGGAGGCGTGGGGTTTCTGATAGGGCTTTACCTCACCATCCTGAAATACGTTTACCGGCAGAGCATCGGGGGACGCCCGCTTCTGATGCTGGCGGTGCTGCTGATTTTTATCGGGGTCCAGTTCGTGAGCATGGGATTGCTGGGAGAGCTGATGGCCCGAACCTATCACGAGACCCAGGGAAAACCCATTTACTGGATACGGGAGGTTTATGAGAGAACCTCATCATCTTGAATGGATCAGAACGAAACGGAACAGGGAGGAGCGGAGTGGAATACAGAATTGAGGGAGATAACCTGCAGATTGTGCGCGTAAACCTGAGCCCGGGTGAGGAAATCTACGCGGAAGCCGGGAAGATGGTTTATAAAACCTTCAACATTTACATGGAAACGAAGATGCTTGGCGAGGGCCTGGGCGGAAAGCTTCTGGGCGCGCTGAAACGGAAAGTGGCGGGAGAGTCCCTCTTCACCACGCACTTTACCTCCACGGAGGGCGTGGGCGAGGTGGGGTTCGCCGGTGATTTCCCCGGCAGGATCGAGGCCATCGATGTGTCGGGAGGCAATAATTTCCTCGCGC
>WGDA01000081.1 GCA_015493505.1 Pseudomonadota bacterium
ACCCACGGGGAGCCTGCCGCCAAGGTGGCCTACCTCGCCTCCATCAGGCAGTTCGGCGCCGCCGACCCGAAGGGCGAGGTCGAAACCTCCTCGTCTATCCGTGCTATCGTGGCGGACGCGGAGGCCTCCGTGCCCACAGTCACTTATACAGGAGACGCGGGAGCGGATCATGTCCCGTTGGTCGACCTGTTTGTGCTGGGAGGGCTGGCGAAAAGCAAAAGCGAGGCAAGGCGCCTTATCAAACAGGGTGGTGGCTATTTAAACAACGAACGGATTACCGATACTGATGCCACCATCCCCCGTGCGGCCCTGCGCGGAGAAGGCGTCATCCTGCGCGCCGGGAAGAAACGCGTCATCCGCGTCCGGTCATAAGGAGGAAAAAATGTCTCAGGAAGTTTCAACCGAACGCATTGCGGAAATCATCAATCGGATCGAACATCCGGAAATCGCGGCAACCTTCCATGAACTGGGGATGTTAGGGAATATATCGAACCAAGAAGGGAGGATCTCCGTGGAAATCCGCGTTCCCTTTCCCAACATCCCCATCAAGGATTACCTGGCGGGCATGGTTGAGGCGGCCATCAAAAAGGAGTTCCCCGACGTGACCGTGTCGTTTACCTTCAGCGTGATGTCGGACGAAGTGCGCGCCCGGTTTCTCGGGATGGCGCGCCAGCGCTGGAAAGGCGAAATTTAAGGGGTTTCACCCTGTGGCGGCCCGAAGGGTTTGTCGCCCGTCTGAAAGAGGAGGCGGATCGGGTTCAGGGTAAACATGAGCCGCGCCTTTCCTTCGATTTTCCGCACGGTCCCGCCCGGCAGCGCCTGCCAGGTGCGATACCAGTGGACCTGCAAATCCGCCCCCTTCTCACCAACGAGTATCTGATCGATTACGATGCTGAGCTGAATACTCTTCGAGGCATCGAAATCCGCCAGGACCGCCTTCCGGAATTTGACGCGCTTGTGGTACTTGTCACTGACCCACACCATGAACTCGTCGATATTGCGCTTTTCATAGGCGGTCTGCATCGCCAGAAGTACGTTCACCACTTCCCGTTTCACGCTGTTTTCTTCGGAAACCGCCTTGGTGGGGGGCATGCAGCCCACCGCCAATGCCAAGATCGTTGCGCCCACAAGTGCCGCGCCAAAGGCTTTAAGAGGGAAGTTCACGGGTCTCTCCCTGGGAGGGGCGCGCGGCGGGCGGGGAAGCCTGCTGCTGTCTGGCCAGAAGCGTGGCGATCCGGCGGGTGTTCGCCTCCAGATCGATAAAGAGATAGATGGTGCTGCTGATAGCGTAGAAGAAGAGGGCGTTTAAGAGAAATCCCCCCAGCACGAACAGCGACCCCAGGGCGCGGCCAGCCTCCACATACTGCAGGGACATCCCGTTACCACCCACCATGTGAAACAGGAGCTTCCCGCCAAACAGCACGGCAAAAAAGAGGACAAACCCGCAGATAAAGCTGATCCACGCGCCGAATTTGAAAAACCAGGCGATCATTCTCAAGGAACGGTACTTCTTTTCGATTTTTTCCATGTCTCTTTATCTAACACAGGAACCCAATTTTTGAAAGCGGTCGGCCAATCCCTTAAAATCCTTTTGTATTCAATACCATTATAGGCCCCTTTTTCATTGACTTTGGCGGCCATTTGTCCTAAAATTGATTGATTTAAAAAACCTGAAAAAAGGAGGACATGCCATCCAAAATACGATCCCGGTTCCCGTCAATATCGAAGACGAGATGAAGCGCTCTTACATGGATTACGCCATGAGCGTGATCATGGGGCGTGCCCTGCCGGACGCCCGGGACGGACTGAAGCCCGTCCACCGGCGGATCATCTTCGCCATGTACAAGATGGGCAACTTCTGGAACAGGGAGTTCAAAAAGTCCGCCCGCGTAGTCGGGGATGTCATCGGTAAGTATCACCCCCACGGGGACGCAGCCGTCTATGACGCCATCGTCCGAATGGCCCAGGATTTTTCCCTCCGGTATCCCCTCGTGAACGGCCAGGGCAACTTTGGCTCCATAGATGGAGACCCTCCCGCCGCCATGCGGTACACAGAGGTTCGGCTGACACGACTGGCGCACAGCCTTCTCGAAGATATCGAAAAGGATACCGTTGACTTCATCCCAAACTATGATGCCACCTTGACCGAACCCATGCTGCTGCCAACGCGCATCCCTACCCTCCTGGCGAACGGGGCATCGGGAATCGCCGTCGGCATGTCCACCAACATCCCGCCTCACAACCTCGGAGAGCTCATCAGCGGGATCAAGGCCGTAATTCAGAACCCGGACCTCCCGTTCGAGGAGCTGATTCAACACATCCCGGGCCCGGATTTCCCCACCGCCGGCTTTATCCTCGGCCGGGAAGGGATTCTTTCCGCTTACAAAACCGGCCGCGGCATTATTCAGATGCGCGCGCGCACCCACATCGAGAAGGTCAAGACATCCGACCGCAGCCGGATCATCGTGACCGAAATCCCCTACCAGACCAACAAAAGCCGGATTATCGAGCGTGTCGCGCACCTGGTCCAGAACAAGGTGATCGATGGCATCTCCGACATCCGGGACGAAACGGATCGCGAAGGGATTCGGATTGTCATTGAACTGAAGCGGGGGGAAAACCCGGAGGTGGTTCTAAACCAGTTGTTCAAACATACCCAGCTTCAGTCTTCCTTCGGTATCATCCTCCTGGCCGTCTTGAACAATCAGCCCAAGGTCTTCACCCTCAAACAATTGATCGACCTCTTCATCCATTTCAGATTGGAGATCGTGGTGCGCCGAAGCCGGTTCGATCTTAAAAAGGCGAAGGCACGCGCCCATATCCTGGAAGGGTTCAAAATCATCCTGGACCACCTGGACGAGGCCATCGCCCTGATCCGCGCCTCACGCCTTCCCGCTGAAGCCAAACAGGCCCTGATGGACCGCTTCGAGCTGTCGGAAACGCAGGCCCAGGCGATCCTCGACATGAAACTCCAGAGATTGACCGGCCTGGAGCGTGAAAAGATTCTGGAAGAGTATAAAGAGATTATTCAGACCATCGCGCGCCTTGAAGAAATCTTGTCCAACGAGGGGCTGAGGCGCAAGATCATCATTGAGGAGCTGGAAGCCATCGAGGAGCTCTTCCAGGACCCCAGACGCACGGAAATCATCGACGCCCAGGGAGAAATCGGCCTGGAAGACATTATCGCGGAAGAGGACATGCTCGTGACCATTTCTTACCGCGGCTACATCAAGCGGGTCTCTCCAAGGCTGTACCGAAGTCAGAATCGCGGCGGCAAGGGCCGGATCGGGATGAATATCAAGGACGAGGATTTCGTTTCCCAGATCTTCACGGCCTCCACCCACGATTATCTCCTTTTCTTCACGGACCAGGGGCGGGTTTACGCCATCAAGGTCCATGAGCTGCCCTACGTTGGGCCGGCATCCCGGGGACGCTCCATTGTCAATCTCATCAACCTGAAAAAGGGCGAAAAGGTCACAACCGCCTTCTCCCTGCGCAACTTCGAGGCGTACCCCTACGTCTTGTTCATCACCCGGAAGGGAACTGTCAAAAAAACCGCCCTCTCCGCGTACCGGAATATCCACAGTGGCGGGATTCTCGCCCTGAAAATCAACGAGGGTGACAGCCTTGTCAAGGTCCTGGGTGTCCGGGACGATCAGGACGTGGTCATTTGCACCCACGAGGGCAAGGCCATCCGCTTCTCGGTTCGGGACATCAGGCCCATGGGGCGCGTGACCACCGGTGTGCGGGGCATCCGGATGGGAGCGAGCGATTACGTCATCGGCATGGATATTGCCCAGGAAGGGGCGACCCTTCTGACGGTCACGGAACGGGGATACGGCAAACGGAGCCTCTTTGAAGAGTATCGAAATCAGGCGCGGGGCGGCAGCGGTGTCATCAACCTCAAGGTCACACCGAAAGTGGGTTACCCGGCCGGGGTCCTCAAGGTGGAGGATGAAGATGGCATCGTTCTGATAACAAGCTCCGGCAAACTGATCCGCCTCTCCGTCAAGGATGTGCCCGTAATCGGACGAAACACCCAGGGCGTCAGGCTGATTAATATTGAAGAAGGCGAAAGCGTTGCCGCGATTACCAAGCTTGTGGAGCGATAAAATGGAATCGACGCAATCCATAACCGTTGTCGGTGGCGGGAGCTGGGGAACAGCCCTCGCTCTGCACCTCGCACGAAAAGAGTTTTCCGTTAGCATGTGGGTGTACGAGGAAGAAGTGGCGGAAGATATCAACGCCCGGCACGAAAACGCGCAGTTTCTGAAAGGGGTTCCCCTTACACGGAACATTTCCGCCACGACCCGCTTTGAAACCGCCCTTTCCGGCGCGGATTATGTCGTTATGGTGGTCCCTTCACACTTCTACCGCCGGGTTGCTACGGCCATGGTTCCACACCTACCCGGTCAGATCCCTATCATCAGCGCGGCGAAGGGAATTGAGGAAGACACGCTGAAACTCATGACCCAAATTCTGGAAGAATGCCTCCCGGATACTTATCACCGGGGAATCGCCTGTCTCTCGGGGCCCAGTTTCGCACGGGAAGTGGCCGCGGAGAAATTCACGGCCGTGACCGTGGCCGCGAAAGACGCCGAAACGGCAAAGACCTTCCAGAAAATCTTTTACACCCCCACGTTCAGGGTTTACACGCATCATGATCCCATCGGTGTTCAGTTGGGAGGGGCTCTGAAAAACATCATGGCGATTGCCGTTGGAATCGCCGATGGGATGGAAATGGGAACAAACGCCCGGGCGGCCCTGATTACCAGAGGCCTCGCGGAAATCTCCAGGATTGGCGTAAAAATGGGCGCTGATCCCGCCACCTTCCTGGGTCTGTCGGGAATGGGGGACCTCGTCCTCACCTGCACGGGTGACCTGAGCAGAAACAGGAATGTCGGCCTGAAGCTTGGCAGGGGGATGAAACTAAGCGAGATTGTCCGCGATATGAAGATGGTGGCTGAAGGTGTGGTGAACACAAAAAGCGCGTACCAGTTGACTCAAAAACTGGGCGTCCGCGCCCCCATCATTTCCGGGATGTACAGTATCCTCTACGAAGACACACCGCTTCAAAATGCGGTGAAAACGATTCTTTCCACCGAGCCAAAAAACGAATTCGAGTCGTTTCCCCCTTAGATGGACGCCAAGGTTGATGCCCTCGCAAAAAGTAATTGAATTTTGCCGATTCTTTCTTTATAATGAAAATATCTCTGGCAAATCCGCAGCACGAAAGGGTTCACGTAAACGGATGCGAGGACTTATCCACATATGTTGATAACTATGTTGATTTCTTTGGAAGAACATGATAAAAGGTTTATAACATTTTGAATTTATTATATAAATGTACTCTAAAAAATTGTGAACATGATCAATGACACCCACCCTTAACGACACGACAACATAATTCTTGAATATCCATGAACGATAGCCTGTTTCCCATCAAGCAAATTGTCAGAGAAAAAATTGGGGACGAGGGTGCCTTCAAAACCTGGATTGACCCTCTTGTCCTGGAAGGCCTTTCAGGCAACACCCTTCACGTCGCCGTTCCAAACAAATTCTTTGGAGAATGGATCCGGGAGCATTATCTGGAAACCATCAGGCAGTGCGCCGCAAAGTTTCTGCGTGTTGAAGACCTGAACGTCCATATCCGGGTGGGAGAAATCCCTGAAGAGGGAGATGACAAAGCGCGTGAGGCAACCCCAGCCGCTACCTCCACGCATCTCACGGACCAGAAACCACTTTTCAACCCGGCTTACACCTTCGAGACCTTCGTCGTGGGAGACAGCAACCAGTTCGCGCATGCCGCCTGCATGGCCGTGGCGGCTTCTCCAGGAAAGACATACAACCCCCTCTTCATCTACGGGGGGGTGGGCCTGGGCAAAACACATCTTCTCAACGCGATAGGTAACCACGCCCTCTCCAGCGGGCATGTTTCATCCCATCACAACATCTCTTTCACCACCGGCGAAGACTTCACCAACGAGGTTATCAACGCCATCCGATACGACCGCACGGAACAGTTCCGGCAAAAATTTCGCAACGTCGACATTCTGCTCATCGATGACATCCAGTTTATCGCCGGGAAAGAGCGGACACAGGCGGAATTTTTTCACACCTTCAATTCTCTCTATGTGGCGAAAAAACAGATCGTCGTCACGAGTGACCGGTTCCCCAGGGACATCAAAGACCTGGAGGAGCGGCTTCGATCCCGCTTTGAGTGGGGGCTGATCGCTGACATTCAGCCCCCGGATGTAGAGACCAAGGTCGCGATTCTGAAAAAGAAAAGTGAAAAAGAGAATTTCTTCCTGCCAGATGACGTGGCGATGTTCATCGCCTCGAGGAGCTCCTCAAACGTCCGGACTCTGGAAGGGATGCTGACACGGCTCAGCGCCTTTGCCTCCGTAACAGGAAAACCCATCACCGTTCCCTTCGCCAAGGAGATTCTGAAGGGATATCTCGACGACCTGGACAAACCTGTTCTGGTTGAAGACATCCAGAAAGTCGTCTGCGAATACTTCGGTATCCGCGCCTCGGACATCAAGTCAAAAAGGCGCTCAAAATCCCTCGTGGTCCCCAGGCAGATTGCCATGTATCTCTCCAAGCACCTCTGCAAAATTTCTCTCAGCGATATAGGGGACAAATTTGGCGGAAAGGATCACTCGACCGTCATTCACGCCATTAAAAAGATTGAAAACAGCATCGATAAAGACCAGCAACTCAGGCAGGCCATTGAAGAAATCAAATCAAAAATCTATTCATAACTCGGTGAAAAAGCGGGCAAAACATGTGCATAACCTCATGTCTTCGCTTTCAGTTCTCTCTTTACGCGATTCTTCAACACCTATCCACAGCCTATACCCGAAAGAACTCACGCCACACATCTTTAAAAGAAGGGTTTCCACGTGGCTTTTCAACAGAAATCACAACGTGATAATGATGACGTATTTATATAAAGAAAAGAATTATATTTAAACATAAAGGAGGAGACCGTGGATATCATCGTTCAACAGAAAGAATTTTTGAAGGTTTTAAACTACATCCACAGCATTTCCGACAAAAAAAGCACCATGCCTATTCTTTCCTATTTTCTGTTGGAAACCAACCCGGAAAACCAGATTGAGCTTTTCGCGACAGACCTGAACGTGGGCCTGATTGTCAAAGCGGAAGCGGGTATCTCGGAAAGAGGGGCGATCCTCCTTCCCTCAAAAAAACTCTTTTCGATTGTTCATGAACTCCCGGAAAGGCCTATCCACCTGACAACTCAGGAAACTGAAGGGTGGTGCGACATCACCTGTGAAAAATCCAGGTTCAGAATCCCTTACCTGGACGCGGCTTCCTTTCCAAAAAAACCGGCATTTCCGCAGGAGTTTACGAATACCCTTCCCGCCGACCTGGTACTTTCTATTCTCGACAAGACGCTCTTTGCCACGGCAAACGAGGAAACCCGGTACAACCTCAACTGCCTGTTTATGCAGAAAATGCCGGAACTGGGCGCGACCAGAGTGGTGGCAACGGACGGGCACCGGATGGTTCAGATGGACCTTGGCGTGTTGAAAGACCTGAATCTGCAGGATTCCATCATGATTCCCAAAAGGGGCATGACCGAGCTGAAGCGCATCCTGAATGAGGCAAAGGTTCAGCTCGTGGGCTTTGAGGTGAAGGAAAAGAACGCCTATTTTCAGATAGAGGATGTTGGCATGACGATTCGGCTGATGGAAGGGGATTACCCTGATTATCAGCAAGTGATTCCTAAGACACGGGGAAGGGTGATTCAGATCAACCGCTGGGACCTGATAACGGGGCTTCGTCGTGTCTCCAGGATCGCCGATGACGTGGACGAGGGGACCCGCTTTGCCTTTCGGGAAGGGGAGCTGAGACTGAAGATGTCTAACGCCAACGCGGGAATCGCCGTGGAGAGCATAGAAATCCCCTACCAGGGGGATCCCATCACCTTTGCCTTCAACTACCGATATTGCCTGGATATCCTGGGGGCCATTGAGGAGGACGAGGTAGAGCTGGAGCTTTTGGATGAGGACAACCCAGGTATTTTCAGGGGGAAAGGAAACGATGAAGCGTTCTACCTGATTATGCCCATCAGTATCGAAGAGGAAGAGGAGAACCATGAGCAGGAAATCTGAGGCGCAACAGCATTACGACGCTGAAAATATTCGGGTCCTGGAGGGGCTGGAGGCCGTTAGAAAACGTCCCGCCATGTACATCGGAAACACGGGCCCCGAGGGGTTGCATCACCTTGTGTTTGAAATTGTGGACAACAGCATTGACGAGGCGCTGGCGGGGTACTGCACATGCGTGGACGTGACGCTTCTGATGGATAACAGCGTTCAGGTGAGCGATGACGGACGAGGAATTCCTGTGGATATCCATCCGGATCAAAAGGTCCCGGCTGTCCAGGTCGTCATGACGAAGCTCCACGCGGGCGGGAAGTTCGACAGGAAGAGCTACAAGGTGTCCGGGGGGCTGCACGGTGTCGGGCTTTCCGTCGTGAACGCCCTTTCCGAATATGTGGAACTTGAGATTAAACGGGACGGAAAGGTCTTTCATCAGCGCTATGAACGGGGAAAGCCGGTCATGGACCTGGAGGTGGTCGGCAAGACGAAGAAAACGGGAACGCTGGTCACCTTCCGGCCCGATCCTGAAATCTTCGGGGATATCAATTTCAGCTTTGACATCCTGGCGCAGCGTCTCCGGGAGCTGGCGTTTCTGAACAAAGGGCTCAGAACCACGCTGTCTGATGAGCGCACGAGCAAGCAGCAGAAGTACTACTACAAGGGGGGGATTGCCTCATTCGTGGAATACCTGAATCGTAACAAAACCTGTCTTCACAAAAAGCCCATCTATTTCTCAGGACAGAAAAACGATGTCCTGATCGAGGTAGCGTTTCAGTATAATGACGGATACACGGAGAACCTCTTCTCCTTCGTGAATAACATCAACACGCACGAGGGAGGGACCCACCTCTCCGGGTTCAAAACCTCCCTGACGCGCACCATCAACAGCTACGCGGACAAGGTGGGATTGACAAAGAACCTGAAGGTCCCTCTGACAGGAGATGACGTGCGCGAGGGGTTGGCAGGCGTCATAAGTGTAAAAGTGCCAGAGCCCCAGTTTGAAGGGCAGACGAAAACGAAGCTGGGAAACAGCGAGGTCAAGGGATACGTGGAGAGCTTCGTCAACGAAAACCTCAGTACCTACTGGGAGGAAAACCCCTCGGTCGCCAAACAGATTATCCAGAAAGTCATCAGTTCGGCGCGCGCCCGCGACGCGGCCCGCAAGGCGCGGGAACTGACCCGCCGCAAAGGGGCGCTGGACTCGGCTTCCCTTCCCGGGAAACTGGCGGACTGTCAGACCAAGGACCCCATGCAGGCGGAACTCTACCTCGTTGAGGGGGACTCCGCCGGGGGGTCTGCCAAACAGGGAAGGGAAAAGCGGACGCAGGCGATTCTTCCCCTGAAGGGAAAGATTCTGAATGTGGAGAAGGCGCGGCTGGACAAGATGCTCTCAAATGAGGAGATCAAGACCATCATCTCCGCCCTGGGAACGGGGATTGGAGAGAGTGATTTCAAGATAGAAAAACTGCGTTACCACAAAATTATCATCATGACGGACGCGGACGTGGATGGTTCCCACATCCGCACCCTTATCCTGACCTTTTTTTACCGACAGATGCCCGAGATTGTCGAGCGAGGGCACCTGTTCATCGCTCAGCCTCCCCTGTACCGGGTGAAAAGGGGAAAGAGCGTGGGGTATTTTTCGGACGACACGGAACTGAACGATTTTCTTATTTCAGAGTCCGTCAAACACTTCGAGGTAGTCGCCCTGAACTCGGGGAAGCGGTTCAGGAAGGACAGGCTTCAGTACATTCTGAAGCAGATGAACCGTTTCAACGAACTGATGGACCTGTTCAAACAGAGGCAGATTCCTGAAGAGCTCATCATGAACCTCATCCGGTTCCCCGTGCCTCCCAAAAAGGACTTTTTTACCAATTCATCCAGGCTGGAATCCCTGGCAGCGGAACTGGGGGAGAAACTCCCTCTTGCATCTTTTCCGGAAGTTACGTATGATGAGGAACATGGAATGTACCAAGTTCCACTTTCAATCATAAAAAACGGAGATTCAATTCCACTGAGAATATCATGGGAATTCGTTAACAGACCAAAATATCGTAGCCTTTTCAGCCTTTATCAGGAAATCAAGGAACTGGAGGATCCCCCTTTCAAGATTATCGGAGACAAAAAGGAAATTCTTGTGGAAAACAGGAAAGACCTTTTGAAGGAGGTTTTAAAGGCGCAGCAGTCGTCGTATACCATTCAGCGGTATAAGGGCCTTGGGGAGATGAATCCGGACCAGTTGTGGGAGACCACCATGAATCCGGAAAATAGAAGGCTCCTGCAGGTCAAGATAGAAGACGCGGTGGAGGCAGACGAAATTTTTACCATCCTGATGGGTGACAGCGTGGAACAGCGAAAGCGGTTTATAGAACAGAACGCCCTCCTTGCGCAGAACATCGACATCTGAGGCTGGGAACTTCCTGAAACCCATGACCATTATCGGCATTACGGGCTCCATAGGGAGCGGAAAGAGCGAGGTCGCGAAGGTCTTCGCCGAAAAAGGTGCCAGGGTCATTGACGCGGATGTGCTGGCAAAGGCCCTGCTGGAGAGGGGAGAGGCTGGATACGACGCGGTGGTCAAGGCCTTCGGGAAGGACGTGCTGGACGCGACCGGCGAGATTAACAAGAAGCGGCTGGCGTCCCGGGTTTTTGAGGATATTGAGTCGGTCAAAAAGATGAACGCGCTGATTCATCCACTGGTGCATCATCGGGTTGTGGAAAAACTCCGGGAAATAGAGGAGGCCCATCAGGACGCCATGGTGGTCATTGACGCCCCCCTGCTGATAGAAGCCGGATTCCACAAGCTCGTGGACTTTCTTGTCGTCGTCAGGCCTAAAGAGACCAGCCAGGCACTTGAACGCGCGGCGAAACGCATCGGGATTGGGCTGGAAGAGGCGAAAAGACGCCTGTCTTTTCAGATTCCCCAGGAGGAAAAGGAAAGGCTGGCGGATGTGGTGATTATCAATGACGGAACCTTGGAGGCGCTTCGGCAGAAGGCCCTCCGGGTCTATGAAAGGATGCTAACAAAGGAGGAAAAAATAAAAGCATGAACCTGACAGAATTGAAACAGAAACCCATCAATGAGCTGCTTGAAATCGCGAAGGACCTGGGCGTGGAAGACCCCGCCTCCATGGGAAGGCAGAACCTGATTTTTTCGATATTGCAGGCGAGGAGTGAACAGAACGGAATGATCTACGCGGACGGGGTGCTGGAAACCCTCCCGGACGGTTTCGGATTTTTGAGGGCACCCAAGGCCAATTACTACCCCGGGCCCGATGACATCTATGTATCCCCTTCGCAGATCCGTCGGTTCGGCCTTCGGACGGGGGACATCATCTATGGCCAAATCCGCCCGCCAAAGGACTCGGAACGCTATTTCGCCCTCCTCAAGGTTGAATCCATCAATTACGATGACCCCTCGGTCGCGAAGGAGAAGATTCTCTTCGACAACCTGACCCCCCTGTATCCAAACGAGCGCTTCAAGCTGGAGCTCGAGAGTGATCCAGAGAACTACAGCCTCAGGATTATGGACATGCTGACCCCCATCGGCAAGGGTCAGCGGGGGCTGATCGTTGCCCCGCCCCGGACAGGGAAGACCATGCTTTTGCAGAATATCTCCAAGGGCCTGAAGAAAAACCATCCCGATATCGAACTTATCGTGCTTCTCATTGATGAGCGCCCTGAAGAGGTAACCGACATGGAGCGTTCCGTGGATGGGGAGGTGGTCAGCTCCACCTTTGACGAGCCCGCGCAGCGCCACGTTCAGGTCGCGGAGATCGTGATTGAAAAGGCAAAACGCCTCGTGGAGCATCAGCGGGACGTGGTGATCCTGCTGGACAGCATCACCCGGTTGGCGCGCGCCTACAATACCGTGGTGCCACCCAGTGGCAAGGTTCTCTCCGGCGGGGTGGATTCAAACGCCCTGCACAAACCGAAGCGGTTCTTTGGCGCCGCCCGAAACATTGAAGGCGGGGGCAGCCTGACCATTCTCGCCACGGCGCTGATTGACACGGGCAGCCGGATGGACGAGGTCATTTTCGAGGAGTTCAAGGGTACAGGCAACATGGAGCTTCACCTGGACCGGAAGCTGATGGAAAAACGCGTGTTCCCGACCATGGACATCGCGAAATCCGGGACCCGGAAGGAAGAGCTGCTCCTCGATCCCGAGGACCTGAACCGGATCTGGATTCTCAGGAAAGTCCTTCAGCCCATGGGGACGGTGGACGCCATGGAATTCCTGCTGGATAAGATGAAGGGGACCAAGAACAACAAGGAATTTCTGGCTTCCATGAGCCAGTAGGACGTAACGCCCCTCTTTACAGGATGACTTCCTTGTAAAAAATAGCCACCTGAAATCCCCCGTTTTCCGTCTGGAGGTACTGGCGGTCGATGACCTCGATGCCAACCTTTTTCAAGTGTTTCATCGCCCACTCATTGTAGAGCGTCTCGAGCTCTTCTGGCGATTGCGCCTGAATGACATGCATTTTTTCAACCGTCGCCACGGCCACGCCTCCTCTTTTTATTCGCATTATAAGGCATGGGTGCCTGAAAGCAAAGGGGCCTTTCGGCTCTTGAATAATCGCGGGTCCCTGTGTTAAGAAGGACCCAAACGTTAGAGGAACACTCCGTGAAAAAACAAGATGATTTGATACTGATTCACGCGCCGTCGATTTATGATTTCAGAAAACTTCCCATTATGCACGGGCCCATCAGCGACGTGGTGCCTTCCACCCCCATCTTCGAGATGTATCCCATCGGCTTCGCGAGCCTGTCGGAGTATCTTGAGAGGAAGGGGTTTCAGGTGCGCATCATCAACGTCGCCATGAAGATGATAAAAAACCCCGATTTCGACGTGGAGGCGTTGTTCCGCCGCCTGAAGCCGCGGGCCTTCGGGTTTGACCTGCACTGGATGCCCCACGTGCAGGGCAGCCTCGCCCTGGCGGAAATGGCGAAGCAGTATCACCCGTCCACGCCCGTCCTCTTCGGGGGGCTCTCATCGACCTATTATCATGAAGACCTGATTTCCAACTACCCCTTTATCGATTACGTGATTCGCGGGGATTCCACAGAAGAACCGATGGCGAGGCTTTTGCGCGCCATCCGCGAAGGCAAAAAACCCCAGGATATTCCGAATATCACCTGGAGAGAAAAGGGACAGATCCGCGTCAATCCCCTGACATACGTGCCGGACACCATGAACCACATCGCCATCGATTACGGCCATATCATGAAAAAGGTGGTGAAATACCGGGACATGACGGGGTATGTCCCTTTCACGAACTGGCTCGAATATCCCGTGACGGCCGTCTTTACGTGCCGGGGATGCTCCTATAACTGCCGCACCTGCGGGGGCTCGGCCTACGGGTTCGCGCGGTACGCCAACCGGAAGAAACCGGCCTATCGCGCGCCGGAGCTCCTTGCCGAGGATATCTTCCGGGTCTGCGATCACCTCAACGCGCCTGTCATGGTGATTGGCGATATCTACCAGGCGGGGGACGACTATGGCGAAAGGCTGCTCGCCACCCTGAAGAAGCGGCGCCTGAAGAATCACATCGCCTTCGAATTTTTCAAGCCGCCCTCCCGGGAGAAAATCGCCAGGATCGCGGAGTGCGTGGAAAACTTCAATTTTGAGATTTCCCCGGAATCGCACGATGAGAAGGTCCGGCACGCCTTTGGCCGGTATTACGACAATGAGGACCTGGAACGGATGATCGCCGACGCCCTCGAACTGGGCTGCAAGCGGTTTGACCTTTTCTTCATGACGGGACTCCCCTACCAGACCGCCCAGTCGGTGCTGGACACCGTCGAATATTCACGGGAACTCCTTGAGCGGTTTGGGCAGACCAGGCGGCTTTATCCCTTCATCTCGCCCCTGGCACCGTTTCTCGATCCGGGCAGCGAGGTTTTCGAGAACCCCGAGAAGTTTGGCTACAAATTCTTTTACCGGACCGTGGAGGAGCACCGGCAGGCAATGCTTTCCCCAAGCTGGCAGTATATCCTCAATTACGAGACGAAATGGATGACCCGTTCCGAGATCGTTTACAGCACGTACGAAGCCGGATTGCGGATGAACCGCCTGAAGAAGGAGTTCGGCTTAATCGACGCGAGGATCGCCGATGAGACGGATCAGAGGATACGGGAGGCCGTGGCCATGATGAAGCGGATCGATGAGCTGGTCGCGGAAGATCGGAAAAACGCGGGCCAGGGTTCCCTGTATGCCCTGAAGGACAAAATGGAGAAATTGAACATCTCGACCGTCTGCTTCAAGAAGGAACTGGAGTGGCCCACCCACTTCATCCGCATGAACTTCCTGAAGATTCTCAAGACCATCCTGTTGCCGGACAAACCGAATATTCAGCCGGAGGAGACGGAATGACAAGCCATCTGAAGAAAGACCTTTTCCGCCGCATTCCCAAGGTGGACGAGCTTCTGAAAGAGCCCTCCTACCGGCGGCTTTCTCGCGCGTATTCCCGGGTTCACCTGGTCCGGGCTATCCGGGAGGTCCTGGACGGCCTGCGGGAGAAGATTAATACCCTCGACCCTCCAAACATCCTGGCGGAGTGGTTCACGGCGGAGGCGATACGGGAAGAGGTGGAAACCGCCCTGAAGCGACAGGCGGCATTCCATTTCCGGCGCGTCATCAACGCCACGGGCGTGGTCATTCATACAAACCTGGGACGCTCCCTGCTTGCCCAGGAGGCCATCGACCACATCATCCGGGTTTCCAAAAGCTATTCGAACCTGGAATATGACCTTGATGAAGGCCGTCGCGGGATACGCTACAGCCACGTGCAGCGCCTGCTTTGTGACCTGACGGGGGCGGAAGACGCCCTGGTGGTGAACAACAACGCGGGCGCGGTCCTTATCGCCCTGAACAGCCTCGCGGCCGGGAGAGAGGTCGTGGTTTCCCGGGGGGAGATGGTTGAGATCGGCGGGTCCTTTCGCATCCCGGATGTCATGTCCTGGAGCGGCGCCATCCTGAGGGAGATCGGCACCACCAACAAGACCCATCTTTCCGACTACGAGCGGGCCATCGGGGAACAAACCGGCCTGCTGCTGAAGGTGCATACCAGCAACTTCAGGATCGTTGGCTTCGTGGAGCAGGTGCCGGGGCGGGAGATTGCCGATCTGGCGCACCGGTCTGGCCTGCCCGCCATGGAGGACCTCGGGAGCGGTAACCTGATAGATTTCAAGACCCTGAACCTGCCTCCGGAACCGACCGTCCAGGAGGCGTTGAAGCAGGGGATGGACGTGGTGACCTTCAGTGGCGACAAGCTGCTGGGTGGGCCTCAGGCCGGCATCATTTTGGGGAAGAAAAAGTTTATCGGCGCTATCCAGCGCAACCCATTGAACCGGGCGCTGCGCATCGACAAGCTGACCCTCGCGGGGCTGGAGGCTACCCTGAAGCTCTATGAAGACCCGCGCCAAGCGATTTCACGCCTGCCGACCCTGCGCATGATCGCCCAATCTCCAGACACCCTGCGGCGCAGGGCGGCTTTGCTGAGGCGCCGGCTGGTTCGCGCGGGGATTCAGGGATTCGACTTCACGGTTCAATCCTCCAGCTCTCAGGTGGGCGGAGGCGCCCTGCCGGGAATCGACATGCCCACCACCTGCGTAGCGGTGACCCCACGTCTGATGTCGGAAACCCGGCTGGAAAAGCGGTTGAGAGAGGCGTCTCCTCCCGTTATCGGGCGCCTGGAAGAGGGGCGTGTCCTTCTGGACCTGAGGACCCTCCTTGATGAGGATTTTCGGGACATCGTCCGGATTTTCACAGAAATAGCCAATGAGGCGTAAGGCTGCCCCCCTCTTTTTTTGCGTTTTTTTCCTGCTTTTTTTCCTGCCCGCCCTTTCCCTCTTTGCCCGTTATGTCCCCACTTACCACCTTCATGCCGGGCCGGGTATGAAATTCAAGATTATCGGGAGGGTCAAGGCGGGAGAGCCGGTTCAGACCTTGAAAGAAGAGGCCGGGTGGGTGCAGTTGAAGACCGCGCGGGGCAAGACAGGGTGGATTTCACGGCGGTTGTACGACAAGGGATGGACGCGGGTAAAAGGGGTCGGAGGGCACGCCTCCGTGGAACTGGAGTTTCAGAACATCCCGGAAGAATGTGCCACGATTATGAAAAACGAGCTGGGCGAGCTAAAAAAACGGCTGCCGCCGGTTGGAGACCCGAAACTGGAACTTGTCGTCTCGGCGGTTCCACGCCTGCGCTCCTTTCACATGTTCCTGATTATCGACTTTAACCCCGCCTTCTATCGACACGCCATGAAGCGGTTCAGCCTGCCAACCACCATTGACCTGTTACCCTACAACGGATGCATCTGGGCGTTGAAGGCCTATAAACAGGCGGTTGTCCGGGTTTGCCGGGCACAGGCTCCTCCCTGCGCCTTTACCAGCCGTTTCGGCATCAATCTTGTCCTGAGACGGCCCGGGGGGGAAGAGGTCATCCTGGAAACGGTGGAAGACGGTGTTTATATCTACTTCAGCCCCTACCTGATTCTGGAAAGGCCGGGCCACAAGGCGGTCCGGATAAAATCTGCCGAGCCGAAGAAAGTCGAGCTGCTTTCCGCCTTCGCGCTACCCTACCCCCTGGAGAAAGGGGACCCGGACACGCGGGGCGCCTACGCCGTTTACCGTTTTTTCAGGGACAGGCAATGAAACACGTGAAGGTGCTGGTTCCCCCCGACGCCGAGCCCACCCGGCTTGATCAGTTTCTCGCCACCTACGGGGATTTCACCTCGCGTGGCGCCGCCCAGCGCGTGATTAAGAGCGGAAACGTCTGGATAGATGGGCAGCCGGCTTCAAAACCCTCCACGCGTGTTTTGCCAGGAGCGATCGTGACCTATGAGCCCCTCGCGCCCGAACCGGTTCAGCTCGTCGCCCGCCCTTTTCCCCTGGAAATCCTCTATGAGGATGATGCCATCATCGTGGTCAACAAACCACCGCACCGCGTGGTGCACCCCGCGCCTGGGCACGTGGACGACACCCTCGTGAATGCGCTTTTGGCCCATACCGACCGGCTGGCGTCCATGGGAGGTCCCCGCCGCCCCGGCATCGTGCATCGCCTGGACAAGGGAACCTCTGGGGTGCTTGTCGTGGCGAAGACGGATGAGGCGTATCTCTCCCTGACCCGCCAGTTCAAGGAGCGCCTCATCAAAAAGGTCTACCACGCCCTCGTTTACGGTCAGATGGATGGGGAGAGGGGCACCATCGACCACGCCATCGCCCGGAGTGCCCGCGACCGGAAGAAGATGGCCGTCATCCGTGTCCCGGGAAGCGGACGGGAGGCTGTAACGGACTGGAAGGTCAAGAAGGCCTACGCGGGATTGAGTTATCTTGAGCTGTCACCGCGCACGGGGCGGACCCACCAGTTACGGGTTCATTTGGCGGCCCTTGGGCACCCTATCGTGGGCGACCCCGTTTACGGGCGCCGGCGCTGGCCCACCACGGGGGTTCTCGCCCCCCTGGCGAAGGACGTCAAGCAACTGGGGCGGCAGGCCCTGCACGCCTCCAGGATTACCTTTTCGCACCCTGTAAGCCAGGCAAAGATGACCATCAAGGCCCCCCTTCCAGAGGACCTCGCAACCCTGTTACACAAATTAGATGAGCGCTTTGCGCGAAAGGAAGACCCATGCAGTTTTTAACCTCACCCCTCCTGGAAACCCTGCCACACATCTACCATGGGTTTGGGACCCGTTCGGAAGAACCCCTTAAAGGGGTCGTTTTTCCCAAGCAGGTGCATGGGGATTACGTGGAGATCCTCGATTCTCCGGTGCCGGACACGTGGCATGAACCGGCCGACGCCCTGATTACGACCTGCCCCGGCCTTCCCATCGGGGTCAGGACGGCGGATTGCCTGCCGATTCTCGTGGCGGACGCCCTCGGTAAGGGAGTCGCCGTGGTACACGCGGGATGGAAAGGGATGGCTGGGGGTTCTGCCAAAGACCCTGCGCCGCTTTATGGAAGCGCTGAAGGTTCCATCGGAAGACATCACCATTGCTGTGGGGCCCGGCATCGGGCAGTGCTGCCTGGAGGTGGACGCGCCGGTCCGGGATTTTTTTGTCGGGCAGGGGCGGCAAAACCAGTGGGAGGCCAGTGTCCGGGATGGCCGGCCTGGTCATTGGTGGCTCGACCTGAAAATCATGGCGAGAATGCAGGCCGTCGAGACAGGCGTCAACGAGCGGCGCGTGGATATCTTACCCTACTGCACGAGATGCGACGCGGAATACTTCTACTCTTACCGGCGGGAAGGCCTTGCCGCGGGGCGTCAGGCGAATTATATTGTGTTAAAAGAACGGGAAGAGGGGGAGTGATGTTTATCTTGGCAAATCTGCTTATCGCGATAGCGAAAATTCTGTCTATAATCCTATCCATCTACATGTGGGTGATTATCATCCGGGCGGTGATTTCCTGGGTCAATCCTGACCCCTTCAACCCCATCGTGCGGATTCTCTATCAGATTACGGAGCCCGTCCTTTGGAGGATCAGGAAGATTTTGCCCCTTCAGTTTGGTGGCATCGACTTTTCACCCATCATCCTGATCCTGGCGATTATTTTTCTCCAGCAGTTTCTCGTCAATTCCCTGGTGGAACTGGCGGTTCATCTCAAGTAGCCGTGGATTTCACCTTTCAGATCCGGGTGCAGCCGGGGGCCTCGAAGAACGAGGTAATCCATGCTCCGGAGGGCGCTAAGCTGCGTCTGCAGGCCCCCGCCGTGGAGGGTAAGGCGAACAAGGCCTGCGTCCAGTTTCTGAGTAAGACCCTCAAGATACCCAAACGCCGGATCGTCATCACCCGCGGGGAGCACGCTCGCATCAAGACCATCAGGGTGTCAGACGTGGATGAGGAAGAGGTGGCCAGGATAAAAAAGGCCCTGTTATTAGCCACTGATTGACGCAGATAAACACAGATTTATCCTATTAAACCTGTATTTACTAATAGTTATAAAATCTCACTGCTTGACATTTGGGAAATTTTGTGGTATATAACCTTGACAATCCAACGGAATTTTCAACCCATCCGAGGCAGGCGTGACGCACACGGATTTGACGTTTATCACGAATGAGGAAAAAAAGGCCAAGCTCACCGGCGAGCTCTATAAGCAGTTTGAGGAATCCCATAGGCTGGAAACAGCTATACGGAAAAACCTGGAGATGTTGGGATATGGGGAATAATTCTTTGCCTGAAAAAAATACGAGCATGTCTGTGGAAAATATCCAGGGCATGATATTTACAATTCGTGGTGTCCAGGTAATGGTGGATCGGGACATAGCAACTTATAGTGGACCCCAGAAATGGGACAGTATGTTAAAGTGAAAAGGAGTAGACAAAAGAAAGGGGGTTCACAGGGATGAAACAGCGCAGGAAATTCACAGATGAATTCAAAGCCAAAGTTGCCATAGAAGCCATCAAGGGAGACAAGACCGC
>WGDA01000082.1 GCA_015493505.1 Pseudomonadota bacterium
GATGGCGCCCGCCAGGCCCATATCTTTTACCAAAACGGCATTACCGGAGATGACAAGAGAATCCGGAGCCGCTTTGTGGAGCAGCTTCTCCTGGAGAGGGAGATGGAAACGAATCCGGCTGACAACGGCGTGGAAGCGTTGGAAGCCAATCTGGTGAACACCTATTCGTTTCATATCCCGCCCACCACCGCGCCCGGAACCACCCCACCACCCTTTTACCGGGAAAGGATAGATGCCCTCCTGAACGAAAAATTATCCCCCACGCTTCTCGACATGTATCTCGCCTGCCCCCACCAGTTCTATCTTCAGTATGTCCTGAACATGGAAACGGAAGAATCCGTGGAAGAAAGCCAGTCCCCTCTTGAGGTGGGCACGATGATTCACAACATCCTGCATGAGGCGTTCAAGGGGGCTCAGCAGAACCCCCTAACCCCGGAAATCATCCGCGAGGCGCGCGAAGCGTCCCTGCGGGAAATCGCCCCCACCGTCCACCGTAACTTTTCCAACCTGTCCCCCCTGCGACGGAACCTCCTGATACACCTGGCGAAATTCCGTCTGGCCGCGTTCTTTGAGCTCTTCGAAGGGGAGGTGGGACGGTTTCACCGCGTCAGAATCACGGAAACGGAAAAACCCCTGTCAGCCACGTTGAGCGGATACGAATTCAGGGGGCGGGCGGACCGGATAGACGAAATCATCGATGCCCCCGTCGCGCCCGCCCGGTGGCGCATCATCGATTACAAGACGGGTAAATCGGCCGAGGTCCCCTCCCGAAATCTGGGGGAATTCCTGGAAGCCTTCGACTTTTCAGACTACTCCCTGACGGCCCTTTCCGATTTGAAGCGCGCGCTCCGATCCACCCAACTGCCGCTGTATCTCACCCTCTTTAAGCGGATGTTTCCCCGTCGCGCCGAAAACGTGGAGGCCTCCCTTCTTCTGATCGGAAGCCCCGGGGGCGTCATAACCTCCAAGGCCTTCCAGGACAGGGACATCCCTACCGAAAAAATGGAAAGGATTTTTCTGTACCTTGTCAACCACATGCGGGAGAGTAAGGCCGTGGCTCCGCACAGCGAATCCCCCTGCCAGTTCTGCCCGTATCTCAGGGTCTGCAAACATGCCAACCGGTCCGGGGTGGGCGCATGAGGAAAAGACGCAAAAGAAGAGATAAAGGCAAGGGGGCGGTTCCCCCCTCCGGTTTTTTCGACGAGGTTTCACTGGAACAGATGTGCCTGGAACGCATGCATCACACGGGCGACGGCAGATTTGTAAACCCGTGGTCTCCGATGGACGCGCGCACCCTGAGAAACGTCATCCGCTGGAAGATGGAAAGAACCACCTACCAACATCTCCCAAAGGGAACCCCGCCCCCCGTGACGCCGGTGGATACCAACAGGATATTCGAGGGGGACTTAACCGTTACGTTCCTCGGCCACACCACCCTCATCATCCAGGTGGATGGAGTCGCGCTGGTTACAGACCCGATTTTTTCCAACCTCTCTCCCTACCTGAAACGGAAGACGAAGCTTCCCCTTCCCCGCAAGGCCCTGAAAGAGATTGTACAGGGTGCCCTTGTCTCACACAATCACTTTGATCACCTGAGCCTTCGGGCGGCGAGGTATCTACGCGGAAAGACCTTTATCAC
This sequence comes from Pseudomonadota bacterium, assembly GCA_015493505.1. GTDB lineage: Bacteria > Desulfobacterota > S145-22 > S145-22 > S145-22 > S145-22. The sequence goes on from WGDA01000082.1 coordinate 1,640, forward strand.
CCCGCTGGGATTCAAGCGCTACTTTCGGTCGCGGAAGTCCATCCCTCCGGTCTGCCTGGACTGGTACGACAGTGTAATCTTCAAAGGTCTTAAGATAACCTTTCTCCCCGCGCAACACTGGTCGCGCCGCACCCTTCGGGACACCAACCGCACCTTGTGGGGCGGGTTCCTCATAGAGGGAAAAACGGGCAGCGTCTATTTTTCCGGGGACAGTGGCTATTTCCCTGGCTTCAGGGAAATAGGGAAACGCTTCAGGATCGACGTGGCAATCCTGCCCATCGGCGCCTTTGCCCCCCGGTGGCTGATGAAGCCCGTCCACATGTCTCCGTATGAAGCGGTCAGGGCCGCCATGGATCTGAAAACGCGGACGATGATCCCCTGCCACTGGGGGACGTATCAGATCTCTGACGAACCCCTGTCCTTTCCCATTCAGCTCTTGCGGCGGATCAAGGAAGAGCGGCGCCCACCCCTTGAAATCCTGCCCTTACTGCCCGGCGAGACATTTATTGGTCAATGTCAATAAAAAGTTGAGTTTTTCAAATCTATGTTGTATAAAAGAAAAACTGTTGAGGGTGTCTAAGATGATTTTGTGAAGGTTAAGGAATGGCAAAACCTATAAAAAAGCATCATCAATATATTCAGCACATCACATCCTCCAACAAATACGTGGGGATACGTTCCTGGACCCTGAGCCCCAGCAGAATACGTGAATTTGACCTCTATATTTTTCACTATGATCATTACAACATCCCCCGGTATGTCCTTTATCGTGGGAAAACCATGGCGTTGACAAACTCTCATATCAGGCGCGTCGAGGCCCTTTCAAAGAAACTCTTTGTAAAAAGAAAAGAATACAAGGCCTATCTCCAGTATGTGGAGCAGCGCCTTCATGAGGTCCTGGCGCGCGAAACGCCGGGATTGAAAGACCAGGAAAAACAGGAACTCGTCTATGAAACGGCCGTCAACCTGACGGTCGATCTGCTGGATGACCCCAGGGCCGGGAATAACATCGACCGTGCCAGCAACTTCGTGCAGAACATGATTTCCTATATCACGAACCGCCCTGACACGGCGTTCTCTCTCATCGATGTCCTCTCCATTGACTATTACACTTACACCCACTGTGTGAACGTGGCGGTGCTGTCCCTCTTGTTTGGTTCGTACATTGGGCTTGAGGAACGGAACCTGAAGGAACTGGGAATCGGGGCTATCCTGCATGACATCGGAAAAATCAAGGTAGGAGAATCCATTCTCAAAAAACGGGGACCTCTGAACGAAGAGGAATGGGAGGTTATGCGGAAACACCCGGAATTCGGCCTGGAGGTTCTTGAGGGAAGGCCTATCCCCGAAAACGCGCGTCAGGTCATCTTACAGCATCATGAGCGTTGCAACGGGACCGGTTATCCTTTTGGTCTTTTAGCTCAGGACATCCACCTGTTCAGCAAAATCGTCATGGTGATGGACTGTTTCGACGCCCTGACAACAATCCGCCCGTATCAACACGCCTTCAGCCCTTACGACGCTCTTCTAAAAATGCAGGAATTCCAGTCCGATTACAAGCTCCGCCTGGTCAAAAAACAGATGAGTCTGGGCATTGACCCTGACATCACAATAGACGACGCCTTCGACCCGGCCATATTTGAACAGTTTATCCTCTTCCTCGGGCCCAAGGGAAGATATGATCGACTCATCAAAAGTCAAAAGAGAGGGACCATTGATCTTCTCGTCGCCGACAGTAAAATCGGCGCTTGAACCCACATTCTCTGAAAGACTTCCGAAGAAAAATGGTTCCCCTTTCTTTGCCAGGAGAGCCCCTTTCCGATCGGTAGAAATCTTTTATATAGTCCTTTGAAAATCCGCCGCGGTTGACAAGAAGGGAATTTTTAGGTATGAACCCTCAGACCCTGGATTTTTTGAATGAATGTTTAATAAGTTTTTTGAACTTTTAAAAGGAGAGAGACGTGCGTGATGTGGTGATTTGCAGTGGTGTGAGGACCCCCATTGGTTCCTTTGGGGGAACGTTGAAAACAACACCGGTCGTTCAGTTGGGAGCCCTCGTTATCCGCGAGGTTCTGAAGCGCGTGAACCTGCGCCCCGAACCTTCGGAAAAGGCCCTGTCCTATGAGGCGGAGGCACTGAAAGGGATTGGGTATATCGACCTGGAAAAACGCTACCGGAAGTGGGATGATGCAGCCAAGGTGGTACATGTGGATGAAGTCATCATGGGAAATGTCCTCCAGGGAGGGCAAGGCCAGAACACGGGTCGCCAGGCAACGATTTACGCCGGGATGCCCAAGGAGACCAACGCGATTACCGTGAACAAGGTCTGCGCCTCTGGCCTGAAAGCCATCGCCATCGCGGATATGTCGATTCGCAGTGGCGTCAACGAGGTGGTGATCGCGGGCGGCATGGAAAATATGAGCATGGCCCCGTACGTCTTCCCCAAGGGGCGGTGGGGCGCCCGGATGTTCAATGCCGAGATGCTGGACCTGATGGTGCATGACGGGCTGTGGGAAATCTTTTATGGTTACCACATGGGACTGACGGCGGAGAATATCGCTGAAAAATACAATATTTCCCGGGAAGAGCAGGACAAGCTCGGGCTGATGAGCCACCAGCGGGCGAGAAAAGCCATCCTGGAAGGGAAGTTCGCGGAAGAGATCGTTCCGGTGGAGGTTCCCCAGAGAAAGGGCGACCCCATTATCTTCGACACGGATGAGCGTCCCATGGACACCTCCCTGAAGAAAATGGCAAAATTGCCAACCGTTTTCAAAAAGGATGGAACGGTCACGGCAGGAAACGCCTCGGGTATCAATGACGCGGCGGCGGCCGTTCTGGTTATGTCCGAAGAAAAGGCGAAGGAGATGGGGGTCAAACCCCTCGCGAGGATCGTCGCCTACGCCTCCGGTGCTGTGGATCCCGCCTATATGGGACTGGGGCCCATCCCCGCCGTCAAAAAGGTCCTGGACCTCGCGGGCATGAAGGTCTCCGACATCGACCTCATTGAGCTGAACGAGGCCTTTGCTTCCCAGGCCATCGCCTGTATTCGTGAACTGGGATTCAGCCTGGATAACACCAACGTGAATGGAAGCGGTATTTCCCTGGGACACCCCATTGGATGCACGGGAACTCGCGTGATCGTAACGCTGCTGTATGAGATGATACGCCAGAACCTGAAAACCGGCCTGGCGACCATGTGTATCGGCGGGGGCCAGGGAATGGCCATGATTATTGAGAAACTTTAAAGGAGGTGGCCAGCATGTCAGATGAACTCGTGTTACTGGAGAAAACACCACCCTTGGCGGTTATTACCATCAACCGCCCCAAGGCCCTGAACGCCTTGAATTCCAGCGTGTTGTCGCAACTTGAACAGACACTGGACCAGATCAATGAAGACGAAGAGGTTCGGGTTGTCATTATCACGGGCGCGGGAGAAAAGGCGTTTGTGGCAGGCGCGGACATCGCTGAGATGAGCAAAATGTCCCCCCTTGAGGGAACGAACTTCTCCCGGTACGGGCAGTTGGTCTTCAAAAAGATTCAGGAACTGAAAAAACCTGTGATCGCCGCGGTCAATGGATACGCCCTTGGCGGAGGATCGGAGCTTGCCCTGTCCTGTGACTTCGCATACGCCTCTGAAAACGCCAAGTTCGGGCTTCCCGAGGTCACATTGGGGATTTTCCCCGGTTTTGGCGGGACCCAGCGGCTTCCGCGGCTGATCGGCAAGGGACGTGCGAAAGAGCTGATTCTCACGGGCAAGATGATCTCCGCCCAGGAGGCTTATGAAATGGGAATCGTCAACAAGGTGGTCCCTCTTGACAAGCTGATGGAAGCTGTGAAAGAAGTGGCCATGCAAATCGCGAAAAACGGCCCCATTGCCTTGGCGGTGGCCAAAGATCTGGTGGATGTGGGGTATGACATTCCTCTGGATGACGGGTGCATCCTTGAATCCAGAAGTTTCGGGATGTGTTGCTCCACGGAGGACAAGAAAGAAGGGATGCAGGCATTCCTTGAGAAGCGGAAACCCGTTTTTACGGGACGCTGAAACGTGTAACCTGAAGAAACGTAAAGGACAA
>WGDA01000083.1 GCA_015493505.1 Pseudomonadota bacterium
ATACTCACCCTTTTGGTAATAGACCCATCCCATGCTGTCCACGATGTATCCGGCGTTGGGACGGACTTTGAGCGCCCTTTGTATCAGCTTTTCCGCCTCATCGAGGTTCACACCCTTTTCCGCGTAGGTGTATCCCAGGTAATTGAGTGCCGCCGCGTCCTTGGGATTCAGTTCTATGGCCTTTTTCATCATCTCGATACAGGTCTTCTTGTCTTTCAGCCGGTCGTACACAACCCCCATCTCGAAATAGACATCCCCATTCTTCGGAAAAAGAGCCAAGGCGCGGCTGACCACCTTCTTGGCGTCCTGATACCGTTTCTCCTGACGATACAACTCACTGAGCGCCAGATATAAATCAGCAATTTTTGGATTCTTTTTAATGGCTGTCCGCAGGATTGTGACAGCCTTCTCAGCCTTTCCCGCCTTTTTGTACAGATAAACCCTCTGCAGGGTGGCGCGGGAATACAGGGAGGAAGAGACGGGTATCCCGGACAGATATTTATCCGCCAACTGGATCTCTTTCTTTTCGCCGTAGGCGGTGCCCAGGTAATACCGAATACGGTTGCTGTCCGGACGCAGAGCCAGGGCGTTTTTGAAAGCCATGATCGCCTGATCATATTTTCCCTGCTGAAAATAAATCAGGCCGATTTTGATGTCGACATTACCGTTGTCTCCCTCCCGCCGCTTAAGTTCCTCCAGTAATTCAAGTGCCTTATCCATCTTGCCTATCTGAATATACGCCTGGCTCAGGTTCCACCGGGCATCATCGTTCTGGGGGTCCAGGCTGAGAATCTGATGGTAAACATCCGCCGCCTTTACAAAATCGCGCTTCTGCATGTAAAGGGCCCCCAGAGTGTTCAGGGCGGGAATCAGATGGGGGCGTTTCTTGAGAACCTTCCCGAGATAATGTTCTGCCTGCTTCAGCATGTTTATCTGCATGTAAACCTTGCCGAGGTACAGGTTTCCCATAATGGAGTCGGGGTGCCGTTTCAAAAGAGCTTTGAGGGTTTTGACAGCCTGTTCATAGTTTTTCTCATCCGCGTAAATCGAACTGAGGAAAAGATAGGGCTTTACCCTTTCCGGTGCCAGTTTTACGACCCGTCCAAAGGCGTTTGCCGCCTCTTTCCACTGCTTGTTATCGTAGAAGAGGTTCCCCAGCAGCTCGTACACATCCGGATTTTTAGGGTACATCTCCTGAACAATCCTGACCTCCGTGATAGCTTCCGGAACCCGCCCGAGGCTCCAGAGCAACCTCGCCGCTTCCATGTGGAGATAGAGGGAAGCGGGGTCATACTTCAGGGCCGTCTGATACGCCTTCAGCGCCCCAGCCGTATCCCCGTTTAGCCATTTTGTCCGCGCCACGAGGTACGCGTAGATCGCGCGGGGATCCGTGGACACCTCACGAAGGGTCACCTTTACCTGAGGCACCTCCACGACACGCGGATGAGGGGCACATGAAGCCAGCATCCCCACACCCATGATCCCACACAAAAGCGCCATCAGGCGCGTGAGCCACATCCGGCCTTTTTTACGTTCCAATCGTCTCTCCGTCTCTTCCACTCAAAACCCCATGTGCGCCACAATGGCATCCCTGTCCGGAGGCAAGGTCACGGGGGGCCTGGACTGCCGAATCGCGTTATCCGGGTCCTTCAGGCCATGGCCTGTCAGCGTCGCGACCACCACCTCGCCATGTCCCAGCCCCATTTTGTCGTGATACCGGATGATCCCGGCAATCCCCGCGGCCGAAGCCGGCTCACAGAAGATGCCCTCTTTTTCACCCAGCAGCTTGTAGGCCGCGAGAATCTCTTCATCCGTAACCATTTCGATCCCGCCTCCAGACTCATCCCGGGCAGCCTCCGCTTTCTTCCAGGAAGCGGGGTTGCCGATGCGGATGGCGGTTGCCACGGTCTCCGGTTTTTCAATGGGGTATCCCCGCACGATGGGGGCCGCCCCTTCCGCCTGAAATCCCCACATACGCGGGAGGCACTTGGTAACACCTTTTTCGTGATACTCCCGATAACCTTTCCAGTACGCCGTGATGTTCCCTGCGTTTCCAACCGGCAGGACATGCACGTCCGGCGGTGCCCCCAGGATGTCACACACCTCAAAGGAAGCGGTTTTCTGCCCCTCGATCCGGTACGGGTTGATGGAATTGACCAGCGTCACGGGATAGGTGTCAGAAATCTCCACCACCAGTTTCAGGGCCTCGTCAAAATTCCCCTCAATCTGAATCACGTCGGCCCCATGCATCATGGCCTGGGAGAGCTTCCCGAGGGCGATCTTCCCTTCCGGAATCAGCACGTACGCCTTCAGCCCGCTTTTGGCGGCGTAAGCCGCCGCGGAGGCGGATGTGTTGCCCGTCGAGGCGCAGATCACGGCCCGGGCGCCCTCTTCCACCGCCTTGGAAATCGCCATGGTCATCCCCCGGTCTTTGAAAGAACCCGTGGGGTTCACCCCTTCAAATTTCAGATAGAGCTCGATCTCCAGCCCGATGGCCGCGGCAAGATTCTCCGCGGGGATCAAGGGGGTGTTGCCCTCCAGGAGAGTCACCACGTGTTTCTCATCTTTCAAAGGGAGATACTCCCAGTAATGCCGGATCACGCCTTCCCAATGCATGTTTTTTTCCTTTCTATTTCAGATCTAATTCGATATGCAGCGCCAGGGTGGGTTCCATAACCACATCAAGCTGGTCGATTGTTTTCAGGGCATCCTCGATCTGTCGCCAGGTGGTTTCATGGGTCACCATGACAATGGCCACGGGCTCTTCGCCCTTGCCTTTCTGAATCACCGAGGCGAGGCTGATGCCGTTTTCACCCAGAATCCCGGAAATTCTGGACAAAACACCCGGCTGGTCCCGCGTCATCATGCGGAGATAATAGGCCCCCTTTACCTCGCGCGTGTCGCGGATGGCGGCATCCTGAAAGGAAGATAAAGGGTAGCCCAGAGGGGGAATCGTATAGGCGGCGCCCCGGGCAAGCTGTCGCGCGATAGAGACGATATCGCTGACAACGGCGCTGCCGGTCGGCAGCATCCCCGCCCCTTTCCCGTAATAAAGGGTGCTTCCCACAAAATCACCAATGACGTGAACGGCGTTGTACACCCCTTTTACCTTGGCGAGCAGATGGCTCTCCGGAATCATCACGGGATGCACCCGGATTTCCAGCTTTCCCTCCTGCCAGCGGCCCACCGCAAGCAGCTTGATCACCAGGCCCAGCTCCCGGGCGTACAATACGTCCAATTGACGAATTTCCCGAATCCCGCGGATGGGAATCGCTTCAAAAGGTACCCTGACCCCGAAGGCCATGGAACAGAGAATGGCAATCTTGTGGGCCGTGTCGATTCCGTCCACGTCAAAGCTGGGGTCAGCCTCCGCGTAACCCTTCTGCTGCGCCTCTTTCAGGACCTCCTGAAAATCCATCCCCTCGTCGCTCATGCGGGTCAGGATATAGTTTGCCGTGCCATTCAGTATCCCGTGGATGGATTGAATATGATTCGCGCACAGGCCCTCCCGGACACTCCTCAGGACAGGGATCCCGCCCCCCACACTGGCTTCAAAGGCGATGGAAGTTCCACTGGCCTCTGCCTGTTCAAGAAGTTCCCACCCTCGGGTCGCCAGAAGCGCCTTGTTGGCCGTCACCACATATTTTCCGCGGTTCAGGGCCTCTTTGATAAAGGTGGCCGCCGGCTCGTAACCTCCAATCAGTTCGACCACGATATCCACCTCGGGATCGTCAATCAGCGCGTTGGCGTCCCGCGTAAGAATGGCGGGATCCACCTTGATCCCCCGGTCAGTTTCCAGGTCCAGGTCCGCGATTTTTTTCAGGTCGAGGTAAAATCCCGTCCTCTCATACATCAGGTCCCGGTTCTCCAGGAGAATCCGCGCGGTCCCGGCACCGACCGTTCCAAACCCGATAATCCCGACACCTATATGTTCTCTCACCCATTCCCCCTTTCAGAGTATGGAGCGAATGCCCCGTATTGCCTGTTTAATCCTCTGCTCGTTCTCCACGAGGGCGAACCGGACGTACCCCTCTCCCTCGTGACCAAACCCCACCCCGGGAGACACCGCCACCTTCGCCTTCTCGATAAGCATCTTGGAAAACTCGAGGGACCCCATCGCCTGATAGGGCTCCGGGATCCTCGCCCATACAAACATGGTCGCCTTGGGTTTTTCAATCTGCCACCCGATTCGATTCAGGCCATCCACCAAGACATCCCGCCGTTTCTGATAGGTCTCGACGATCTCGGAAACGCAACCCTGATCCCCGTTCAGCGCGATGATCGAGGCAATCTGGATCGGTTGGAAGATCCCATAATCAAAGTAGCTTTTGAGTTTCTTCAGGGCCGCGATAATATCCCGGTTCCCCACGGCAAAACCCACGCGCCATCCTGGCATGCTGTAACTTTTAGATAAGGTATAAAATTCCACGCCGATCTCTTTTGCCCCGGGAACCGCCATCATGCTGGGAGGCTGATACCCATCAAAGCCGAGATCAGCGTAAGCAAAATCATGGACCACCATCAGGTCATTGGCTTTGGCGAAATCTACCAGGTTTTCAAAAAAGGTGGCGTCCACCACCCGGGTGGTGGGATTGTGAGGAAAACTGACGATCACCATTTTTGGCCGGGGCCACATGTGACGCGCCGCGCTGGTGAGACGATCGAAAAAATCCCCTTCTCCCTCCATGGGAACGCTTCTTAAATCCGCGCCCGCCATGACCACGGAATAGATATGAATCGGATAGGTGGGCGTGGGGACAAACACCACCTCACCCGTTCCGAGGGTCGCCAGGGCCAGGTGCGCCAGCCCCTCCTTGGACCCGATGGTCACGATGGCCTCTTCCTCGGGGTCGATATGCACCCCAAACCGTCGCTTGTACCAGTCCGCGATGGCCAGCCTAAGCTTGTAAATCCCCCGTGAGACCGAATATCGGTGATTCCTTGGGTTTTGCGCCGCCTCAACAAGCTTGTCAACGATATGTTTGGGGGTTGGCAGGTCGGGGTTTCCCATCCCCAGGTCAATAATATCCTCTCCCCGCCGCCGTGCCGATATCTTCAATTCATTGACGATATTGAACACATAAGGGGGAAGTCGTTTGATTCTGTGAAATTCTCGCATAAACCTCCTCACAGTTCAGTGTCAGAGTTTTTTTTAACACACCCCCTGCCGGTTTTCAATAAAACCTTTTCAACCCAAAATCCGCGATTGGTTTTATGGAGACCAGGGGTTTGAGCTTTTCTGGCTTCAAAAAGCTCTTTCTCGGGGTCAGAGGGTCTCAGTCAGGTGTTATGGGAGTTCCCCTGAGACCCATTTATGCCATCTCTTTATGTCATCTCTTTCCCTTTCGGCTCCTGGGGGCGCACCCCTCCATTCCTGTTCCTTTCTCCTCCTTTCTTGCTTCTTTTTCTCTTTTCTTCTTTTCGTTTTTTCTCTTCTTTTTTTCCTTCTTTCCCTTTCTTTAATGTGATCACGTCCACCCCCGCGCGTATTCCCAACTCCTTTGCCTGATCCTGCTAAACAATCTCTCAAGTGTGCGGCTGACTTTCAGATAGATATAACGCCCATGATAAATGACTTTCCCACTGGTCCCAAAAAGCTTCCACCGCAGGGTCTGTACCTGATGATGATGCCACTGTTCTCCAAGAACCTTTAATGTAAAGAGCCTCCCAAGGTTGTAAGCTAATACTCCAATCCGAAAGAAGACGGCAT
>WGDA01000084.1 GCA_015493505.1 Pseudomonadota bacterium
GCCGCCGGTAAAACCGTTTCCTGGATTCCCACGACGGGATACGCGAACGCCTGGGGTTCCCTGATGGCGGCGGCTGCCATCGAGGGGCCAAAGGATGGCCTGACTTATGGGGAAATGATTCAGGCCATCGACACGGGCAAATTGAAGGCGCTGATCGTGGTGGAGGAAGATCCGCTTTCGTCTCTGCCCGGGAGTTCCACCGTGGAGGCGGCCCTCAAGAAGCTTGACTTCCTGATGGTGGTGGATCTCTTTGAAACACCGACCGCGAAGCGGGCGCACCTGTTTCTCCCCTCGACCAGCTTCATGGAAAAATCCGGTACCTTCATCAATATGGAAGGGCAGGTGAAACGCGTCACAGAGGTGTTCCCGCCGATGGGGGATAGCCGTTCGGCGGCCAGGATTTTTGAAGATATCGCGGCAAAGATGAAGCTTTCCGTGGAATCCGGTCCGAACGACAGCGCAGCCCTGATCGAGGCGTTCAACGAGCGGCAAGAGACCCCTGTCCAGGGCTTTTTCCCGGTTGCGTATCAGCCCACCCGGATGGAAGAAAACAGCCACTTGTTTCTGATCCCAACGGACACCCTGTACAACCATCATTACGGGATCGACGAACCCCACGCCGGGGCCATCAGGAAATTGAATAAAAGCCCTGAATATCTCATGAACCCGAACGATGCCTCCCGGTTGGGCATCGAAGAGGGGGCCTCCGTGACCCTCTCCGCCAACGGCGCCGAACTGACGGTGACCCCCGTGTTTTCCGAAGACGTGAAGGAGGGACACCTGATCCTGATTGGGCATTATCATGACACCGGCGTGCAAAGGCTCTTTCCGTTCAGCCTGGACAAAGAATCCAAGACGCCCGTTATGGGACTCATCCGTGTCAACCTGAAGAAGGATTAGAAAAGGAAGGGTGCGATGGCGTTACTGATTGAATCGATTGTTAAAGTGATTGTCGTGTTCGGGATTTTCCTGGGCTTTGTCGCCTACATGACCCTGCTTGAAAGAAAGGTGTTGGGGCGCGTTCAGGTCCGCTATGGCCCGAACCGGGTGGGCCCTTATGGTCTGTGGCAGCCGATTGCCGACGGTATCAAGGCGTTTTTCAAGGAAGACTTGATCCCGGCAAACGCGGACAAGCCCCTGTTTGTCATCGCTCCCATGATCAGCGTGGCGGCCGCTATCTGTCTGATCGGGGTCATCCCCTTCGGGGACAAGATTACCCTCTTTGGGCATACCATCCATCTCAGGATCACGGATCTGGACGTGGGAATTCTGTACCTCTTCGCCACCGCCTCCATCGGAGAATACGGCGTGGTGCTCGGGGGATGGGCATCGGGCAACAGGTATGGCGTGATCGGGGCGCTGCGTGCCGCGGCACAGATGATTAGCTATGAACTGGCGCTGGGGCTCTCCGTCATCGGCGTTATCATGATCAGTGGTTCCCTCAGCCTCTCCGCCATCGTGGCGAAACAGGCGCATGTGTGGAACGTCGTCTACCAGCCCTTCGCGTTCATCTTTTACATGGTCTGCGCCCTCGCCGAAATCAACCGGACGCCTTTCGATATGCCGGAGGCGGAGGCGGAGCTTGCCTGTGGGTACAACATCGAGTACAGCAGCATGAAATTCGCCCTCTTTTTCATGGGGGAATACGCGCATCTCATCGTCGTGTGCGCCGTGGCGACCACCCTGTTCCTAGGCGGGTGGCAGGGGCCCTTTCTGCCGGGTTTTCTGTGGTTCCTGATTAAAACCTTCGTGCTGGTATTCTTCTGTATCTGGGAGCGGGGGACCTTTCCGAGGCTTCGGTACGACCAGATTATGCACTTTGGGTGGAAGATTCTGCTTCCCCTGACCCTGGCGAACATCGTGGTAACGGCTATCGTGATGGTCGTGTAGAAGGAGCGAACAAATGGTAATGGCATTGATCAAAGGTCTGAAATACACCCTGGGCAGGTTTTTTTCCAAACCGATTACCATTCAATACCCGGAGGAGCGACGGGAAGTCGCCCCTAGGTGGCGCGGGATTCACTATTTCAGAACGGATGAAAACGAAAAAAACACCTGCGTGGCCTGCGGGTTGTGCGCGGCTGTCTGCCCCGCGAGATGTATTACCATCAAGGCGGGAGAGGACGAAGACGGTAACCGTTACCCTATCAGCTATGAGATTAACGCGATCCGATGCATCTACTGCGGGTTTTGCGTGGAGGCGTGTCCGGTCGACGCGATTCGGATGAGCACCAAATATGATTTTACGGATTACAGCCGGGAGGATTTCATCTTAACCATCGATCGCCTGACCTCTCAGGATTACATGGACAAATAGGAGCAAACGAATTATGGCTGTTTTGATCGCGAAATGGGTTGTGTTTGTGCTGGTAAGCCTGCTTGCCATCGCCTCGTCCGTGCTGATGATTTACGTCAAGAATACCCTGCACAGTGCGCTGTTCATGGTGATGGCGTTCATTGCCTCGGCCATCCTGTATCTCCTTTTGGGGTGTCAGTTCCTTGCCATGCTCCAGATAATCGTTTACGCCGGGGCAGTCATGATGCTGATTATCTTCGTCATCATGATGATCAGCCTGAAAGACGAGGAGAAGCTCGCCCGGAAGATTACCAAAACGAAGGTCGCGGGGGTGGTTATCAGCATCCTGTTCATGATGCTTTTCATCCTGATTATGGGATTCAACAGCGTCAAGGGAAAGATGGGTGCCCTGACATCCATTGGTGACGCCAAAACCATCGGGTCCCTCCTGTTCACCCGTTTTCTGTTGCCCTTCGAGGTGGCCTCCGTTCTGTTGCTGGCCGCCATGGTGGGAGCCGTCATGCTGAGCAAAAAGAAATCCTTTGGAGGAGAAGACCAATGATACCCGTTCAGCTCTATTTCGTCGTCAGCGCGATTCTGTTTGTCATCGGCGTGATTGGTGCCCTGACGCGGCGAAACGCCATTGTGGTGTTCATGTCGATTGAAATGATGCTCAACGCCGTGAACCTGACACTGATTGCCGCTTCCAGCTATCTGCATTCAATCGACGGGGTCATGTTCGTTTTCTTCGTCATGACGGTGGCGGCCGCGGAGGCGGCGGTGGGACTGGCCATTTTCCTGATGATGTACAGGAAAAAGGATACCATCAAACTGGATGAGTTCAATCTGCTGAAAGGGTAGCGATGATGCGTGTGCAACAATTAACCAAGGCAGGTTACAAAATCGTCGGAAGAGGAGATCTGTAAATGATGTCTCATATCTGGCTTATTCCTTTCTTCCCCATGGTTGGGTTTCTGATTAACGGGTTGCTGGGTGTCCGTTTCAAGCGCTCGTGGATTCATGTCATCGCCGCTTCGGCCATCGGGCTTTCTTTCCTGACCACTATCATCCTCTTTGTGGACCTGATGAAAGTGGCCCCCGAGGCGCGTCATTTTGAGGATGTTCTGTTCAACTGGATCGTGGCGGGCAAGTTCAAGGCGCAGGTGGCCTTCCTGATCGATCCGTTGTCGATCGTGATGGCGCTGGTCGTTACGGGCGTCAGCTTCATGATTCACATCTATTCCGGCGGATACATGGAAGACGATCCGGGATTCCGGCGTTTCTTCGTGTATTTGAACCTGTTTGTCTTCTCCATGCTGATTCTGATACTGGCCAACAACTTCCTGCTCATGTTTGTTGGATGGGAAGGGGTCGGGCTCTGCTCCTACCTGCTGATTGGTTTCTGGTTTGAAAAGGACTCGGCGGCCAACGCGGGGAAGAAGGCCTTCGTGGTCAACCGGATTGGTGACTTCGGGTTCGTCCTGGGGCTGTTTCTCATTGTGGCAACCCTGAGCCAGCATGGCATCTGGTCACTTGATTTCGACGTGGTCTTCAAGAACGCGCCCCTGTTCAGCACGACGACCGTAACGGCAATAACCCTGTTGCTTTTTGTGGGCGCGACCGGAAAGTCCGCGCAGATTCCTCTGTATGTCTGGCTGCCGGACGCCATGGAGGGTCCGACACCGGTCAGTTCCCTGATCCACGCTGCCACCATGGTGACAGCCGGTGTGTATATGATCGCGCGTTGTAATGTACTGTACAGCATGGCGCCAGTCAGCCTGGAAGTCGTTGCCGTCATCGGCGCCCTGACGGCCTTTTACGCGGCGACCATGGCGCTTGTGAACAACGATTTCAAACGGATTCTGGCCTATTCTACTGTCAGCCAGTTGGGTTACATGTTCATGGGGGTCGGGGTCGGCGCCTACAGTGCCGGGATCTTTCACCTCATGACTCACGCCTTTTTCAAGGGCCTGCTCTTTCTCGCGTCCGGGTGTGTCATGCACGCCATGGCGGGTGAGCTGGATATCCGGAAGATGGGCGGCCTGAAGAAGTTTATGCCTGTCACGTTCTGGACCTACATGATGGCGACCCTGGCCATCTGCGGCATCCCCGGCTTCTCGGGTTTCTTCAGCAAGGATGAAATTCTGTGGCAGTCCTTTCACCGGGGGCACATCGTTGTGTGGCTGCTGGGAACGGTGGCTGCCGGCTTGACCGCCTTCTATATGTTCCGTCTGACGTTCGTCGCCTTTTTCGGTAAGCCACGAATGGATGACGAGCTGAAACATCACCTTCATGAGGCGCCAAAGGTGATGACCTATCCGATGATCGTTCTGGCGATCGCCTCCGTCGTGGGCGGGTATATCGGTGTCCCTGAGGTCCTTGGCGGGTCCAACCGCTTTGAGAAGTTCTTTGAGCCGGTTTTCACGGGTGGGGCGGCGCACGCGCTGGCGCACGCATCCGCCTCCGTTGAATTCCTGATGATGGGGATTTCCGTCGCGGTCGCCGTCATCGGGATTATCGTGGCGTATCTCTTCTATATCAAGAACCCCGAGCTCCCTGTCCGCCTGGCGAATGGGATGAAGGGGCTTTATACCTTGCTCTACAACAAGTACTTTGTGGACGAAATCTACAACAGCCTGTTCGTCCAGGGGACGAAGGATTTCGCTACTTTCCTGTGGCAGAAAGTTGACGTGGGAATCGTTGACGCCGCCGTAAACGGTGTGGCGTCTCTTGTGGAGTGGTCTGGAGGGATGATCCGGAAACTTCAGACAGGGTATGTCCAAACCTATGCCTTCTCTATTCTGGTCGGAGGCGTAGTCGTGTTCGTATACTTTTTCTGGGAATCACTGTTTTAGAAGGCGAACGAAGGAGAAACTAAATGGGTGGATTAGCACATATTCCAATCTTGAGCATCGTCATCTTTTTCCCGATGGTTGGCGTTCTGTTCCTGCTACTCATCGACAAGGAAAGCGAATCCGTTTTGAAGGGGACGGCGCTGGCCTTCTCGATTATAGAATTTGCCCTGTCTCTGCCCCTGATAGTTTATTTCAGAAGCGACACCGCCAAATTCCAATTCGTGGAAAGGATTCCCTGGGTGAAATCCTTTGGTGTCCAGTACTTCCTCGGGATCGACGGTATCAGCCTGCTGCTGGTCATGCTGACCACCTTTTTGACGGTTTTGTGTATTCTCAGCTCCTGGCGGGCCATCAAGGACCACCTGAAGGAATACATGATCGCCATGCTTTTTCTGGAAACCGGCATGCTGGGTGCCTTTATTGCCCTGGACCTTGTCCTCTTCTACATCTTCTGGGAAATGATGCTGATTCCCATGTATCTCCTCATCGGTGTGTGGGGAGGACCTCGTCGCATCTATGCCGCAGTCAAGTTCTTCCTGTACACCATGGTGGGAAGTGTCCTGATGATGGTCGCCATCATGGCGCTCTACTTCTTGTATCATCGCGCCACGGGTGTCTATACCTTTGACATTACAAAACTCTATCAGTTGAACCTTCCGCTGGGACCCCAGATGTGGATGTTCGCGGCGTTCTCCCTGGCATTTGCCATCAAGGTTCCCATGTTCCCCTTTCATACATGGCTGCCGGACGCGCACACGGAGGCACCCACGGCGGGCAGTGTCATCTTGGCTGGTGTCCTGCTGAAAATGGGGACATACGGGTTTATCCGCTTTTCGATTCCGCTCTTTCCGTCCGCCGCCCATAAATTTGTCCCGCTGATTATGGTTCTCGCGGTGATCGGAATTATTTACGGCGCCCTCGTGGCGATGATGCAAAAAGACGTCAAGAAGCTTGTGGCTTATTCAAGCGTCAGCCACCTTGGCTTTGTCATGTTGGGGATGTTCGCCCTGAATATCCAGAGCGTGGAGGGCAGCATTTACCAGATGCTGAACCACGGTATCAGCACCGGCGCACTCTTCCTTATCGTCGGGATGATCTATGAACGCCGGCATACACGGCTTATCAAGGATTTCGGAGGGCTGTCCAAACAGCTTCCCATCTACGCCACCTTCTTTATGATCGTAACCCTTTCATCCATTGGGTTGCCGGGAACCAACGGGTTTGTCGGAGAGTTCCTGATTCTGCTGGGAACTTTCAAGAGCAGCCGGGTTTTCGCGGTTTTTGCCGCCACCGGCGTGGTGCTTGGAGCCGCTTATATGCTCTGGATGTTCCAGCGGGTCATGTTCGGAAAGCTTGACAAGGAAGAGAACAAGGTCCTGAAAGACCTGAATTTCCGGGAGATCATGACGCTGGTTCCCCTCGTGGTGCTGATTTTCTGGATGGGGGTTTATCCCAGCTTCTTCCTGGGTAAAATGCAGAAAAGCGTTTCCCACTTTCTGACGCAAGTCAACACGAAAATTGCCGCCCGTCAAATGCTGGATCATGGAAATCGGGCGCTTGCCGAGAATATCTGGAACAACGGCAAAATTAAGATTGTAAACGTGAACTGAAAATCACAGCGCATGTGGAGGATGATCTAAAATGAATTTAAACCAGATAATGACCCTTCTTCCGCTCATCATACTGGCGTCATTTGCCATGGGGATTCTGCTTATTGGTGCCTTCGCGAAAAACGCTAAAGGAACCAGCACCATTGGGTACATCGCGCTGGCCTCCATGGTTTTCGTCTTCCTTTCCCTTTTTCTCTTCGTCGGGAAGGGAAAGATGGCCTTCGGAAGCATGATGAGGATGGATGTCTATTCCATCTTCTTTAACCTTGTCTTCGTTGTGATCGGTGTCTTGACCATCCTTGCGTCCATTTCCTACGTGAAAATCACCGGCATACACAGCGGTGAATATTACGCTTTGATCCTCTTCTCCATGATCGGCATGATGCTGATGGCGTCCTCCACCAACCTGGTCATGCTGTTCATCTCCCTCGAGATGATGTCCATCCCCATCTATATCATGGCGGGCTTTCTGAGGAACGATGACCGTTCCATCGAGGCATCCATGAAATATTTCCTCTTAGGGGCCTTTGCCAGCGGGTTTTTCCTCTACGGATTGACCCTAATTTATATCTCAACGGGAGCCACGTCCTACCAGGCCATCGCCAATTTCATCGCGGGAACACAACGGTGGAACCTGAGCAAACTCATCTGGGTCGGCATCGCCTTTATTACCATTGGATTCGGGTTCAAGGTGGCGGCGTTTCCCTTTCATGCGTGGACACCCGATGTTTACGAAGGGGCGCCTACCTCGGTCACGGCCTACATGGCCACAGGCGTCAAGGCTGCGGCCTTTGCCGCCCTGGTGCGTATCTTCTTCTCGGTTTTCTCGCCATTTCAGCACGACTGGACCTCCATTATGTGGCTGATTGCCGTGTTGACGATGACGGTGGGAAACTTTACCGCCCTGGTACAGAAAAACGTCAAGAGAATGCTGGCCTACTCCAGCATTGCCCACGCCGGTTACCTCCTGGTTGCGTTCGTGGCGGGGAATGCCATGGGGCGTTCTTCCATCTTGTTTTATCTTCTTGCTTACGCCTTCATGAATATCGGTGCCTTTACGATTCTGATGGTCATGGCGAAGAAGAATGATTATCACGAGGATCTGGACAGTTTTGCCGGTCTGGGCTTCAAGTACCCTCTCACGGCCCTGGCGATGAGTGTCTTCATGTTTTCCATGGCGGGCATCCCGCCGACCGCCGGGTTTATCGGCAAGTTCTATATCTTCAGCGCGGCGGTCAAGTCGCATGACTACTGGTTGGCCGTGATTGGTGTGCTGAACAGCGCCGTGTCGGTTTATTACTACCTGCGTGTCGTGGTGTACATGTATTTCAAGGAACCGGAAGAGGAGATTCCCACGTATCGCTTTTCCGCGCCAACGGTTTTTTCTATCGTCCTGGCCGTCTGGGGAGTCCTGCAGTTGGGAATCCTTCCGGGAGATATTCTAAATATCGCCCGCCATTCCATCATGGCGCTGATGTAGGGTAGGTGTGAGACCGCAGCCGCAGTTAAGTAATTTCGAAAGGGTAAAGGAAGAAACTCAGGGATTCTTAACTCTGCAACATAGATATCGATTTTAGATTTTAATCACAGCCGGTGGATTGATTGGCTCTGATGGCCCTCAATTGTGTCCCTCAGGCTCCAATCTCCCCATTTATCGTTCCTTACAATTGAGATGGATATCTCACGATCACTCCACTGATCTCGCCGAATGTTGTGCTTGCGAGTTGGATGCAAGTTATAAAAATTAGCCAAAAAAAGCATCCAAAGAAGTAAATAAATATATTATTGTGATATATTAGAATGTTGTAGTTATATTTTAAAGTATAATGTTAAATATATTTATACGAAATTATATTTGATTTTAGCAAAATTTTATGTATTTTAAGAAAAAATAGAGCAATGTAGATATAATTTTTACAAGCTGATGGTTTGTGAGAAAAAAAGATGGAGGACAGGGTATTAAATTAATGTAGAATATTGAAAAACAAATTAAGGATTTAAAATGATAGCATTAAATGGCAAGGTTCCGTATTTTAGTTTATCCAGTATACTTCGATTTTTATATTCAAATAAGATTACAGGCGCGTTGATCCTTACAAGAAAAAATGAACGGATGAGGATTTACCTTTCGCGAGGTAAGGTTGTCGGGGCGGAATCTGATCGCAAAGAACACAACAGTCCCATTGAAAACCTAATTGATTTGGCTGTGTGGTTGGACGGAGAGTTTAGATTAGAGATCCTTCCCGAAGACAAACTCATTAGGAATATCACGGTCCCATCAGATCAGATTACACTTCTTCTGGTAAAAAAAGAAAACGCATTCAAAGAATTAAAGGATGATCTTCCCCCTCTGGGCTCTGTTTTGATTATGAATCCAGAGAATAAGACCGAAGAAATCAGACTGCAACCTGATGAGTGGAATTACCTTTCAAAGATAGATGGCAAAAAAACGCTCGAAGATCTAATCTTCTCGTTAGACATGAGTGAATTAAATATTTTCAATATTACGGTTAAATTGATTCAAAAGGGAATTCTCAAAACACGGGGGGCTCCAGAAACAGTTCAGAAAGTGGAATCCCCCGCAGGACAAAAGGTAAAAGAAGAAGAAACGGTTGAAAAAGAGGTGAAAAAACCGAAAAACCAGATAGGGACCGCGCCCCTTTCGCCGAGCCCTGATAAAAAACTGGGAAACATAGAAAAGGTATTTGCGAAGTATGTGGGGCCTATGGCCACGATTATAATGGATGAAGTCGTTGACTCGCTGGATGTCGAAGGAGGAAAAACTTCAAAGGAGGCGCTTTCAACCTTGGTTGAAAAGCTTTGTATGGAGTTGGAGTCAGAGGAGGAAAGGAAAGCATTTGAGGAAGAAGTATTCAGCCTGATGAAGCGGGATGAATAAAATCAAAAATGATTTAAGGAGGATAAAATGTCAGATAAAAAGACTGTAAAATTCGGATTATTCCCAAAATTTTTACTTTCTTTTATTCTAATTGCCATCATCCCCATGTTGCTTATCGAGTATCTGTCATTTAAGGGGTTGCTGGATTTTAAGAAGAACGTGATTCCCGAGAGCAAACGGATTATAACAGATCTTTCTACTTCAAATATCAGGCAGAGAGCCTTGGACGTCGCCAAAGAAATGGAGATCTATTTAAAATTAAAGAAAAACATGACGGTTGAAGAAATGCAGCATGACCCGTATTTGAAGTCCATAGCCGTGCAGCCCGTGGGGCGGACTGGGTACACAGCCGTGCACACAAACGCGGGTATTAATATTTTCCATAAAAACCCAAAAATTGTTGGTATGGACCTGCATAAGCTCAAAAATAAATTCCCTAAATTTTGGGCAATCCTCGCAAAAAGCCTGAAAGGCCCCGCGAGTGGCTTTTACAATTGGAAAGATGTCCACGGCAAGGTTCGAGAGAAGTACATGTATTGCGCCCCGGTAAAAGGAACAAACCTCGTCGTTGCGGCGACGACTTATCTCGATGAATTTTACGCTCCTATCAATCGTCTTGAAGCTGCTGCGAATGAACAGCAACACAGCATTTTTCTCTACATCCTGATTGTTTCTGTCGCGTTCATCATTTACATGATTGTTTTCTCATATATTTACGCGAAAAGCATCACAAAACCGATTTTGCATCTCGCGGATGTGGCTGACAGGATAAGTGTTGGTGATTTGGATGCCGAAGTGGACGTTAAAACTTCTGATGAAATCATGATTCTGGCAGGTGCTATCAGCCGAATGCAGAAGAGCCTGAAATCAGCGATCGTACGGCTGAGAGAAAAGAGAAAAAGATAGAGGAACAGGCAAAAAGAAGGGATGACAAAAGGAGGGTTTTTCATGTTTTGGCCCAGAAATCACGTCAGGTACGAAAATCTGAAGTCATCTTTCGTGAACCTTGAAAACCTTTTGGAAGATTTGGATACGGAGAGCTTTGAAGGTTTCCTTGAGATCGTGTTTGGTGAAGAGTTTTACTATCTGTTAAGGCGGCCGGGGCTAAAGGGCGGCATTTATCTCAAAGATAAAATGGGAAGATTCATCCCCGCTGAAATTTCGTTGACAGAGATCCAGGCAAGGTGCCATCAAGAAAATGCCATTATCAATGTCTATGATGTCAACAGGGAGCAACTTGAGTTTTTATCCGAATGCCTGAATTCCACGCCTTTATACACAAATCTTTCCAGTGAATTCACGGATTTTGAAAAGCTACTTTCCAAGCTGTCGAAAGACACGCACACGGGCTACCTTGAGGTCTCCTTTCAGGACGTGCCGACTGAACCATGCTATATCTTTTATCAGCAAGGGGAAATTGGTGGTATTCTCTGGGGTGACCATCAGTATGAAGATGCGGAAAAGGGAATACAAGAAATAAGCACGAAGCTCCGGGAAAATGAAGCGCAGTTTAACGTATATCAAATTGAAAGGGTGTCTGTAACGGAGAGGGAAGAAGCCCCGGAAATCGATTTGAACCATGAGCGGGAGACAGCTGCTGAACCCCGCATCCCGGAACCTGAAGAACCTGTTTCAGAACCAGAGTTCAAGACGCCGGAAAAGCAGCCTGAAGTTACAGAAGAAAAAACTGTAACGTATGAGGAAAACGAGGCGGCGGTTTCTCCTGTGGAAAATGAAATCCCCGGACAGGCTGAAACGCCACGGGCAGATGCTGAGGACAAAAATAAATTGGAAAATCTTTCGATTTTTCCTTACCTTGATTTCGCTGAAGCGCTGATTCAGTGGGTTGAAGAAAATGTGAACAAAGTGATGGGGAAAAATTATTTCTCCAAGGCCTTCAAGAAAGGGTTGTTGAATATATCGGACAAATACCCCTTTTTGGACCCGTTTCTCGCGGAGTTTACCTACATGGATGGGAAGATAACCTTTACTTCCGAAGCCACGGCGATAGAGTTTCTCAAGGGTATCTACGCGGCAATCGAAAGCTTGTTGGAAGAGTTGACTGTGAAAGAGAGAGAAAATATTCAAAAAAGATTGAAACAATCGCTGAGGCGGCTTGAGAAGATCCACCATGAAAATATTGAAATCCTTCGTGTCAGAACGCTTATGCCAACACTTTTTCAGTAAAGGATTTCATGAATGTCATTCATAAATTTCAGCTCAAATGAGATACAGTGTAAAATCGTTTATTATGGTCCAGGTTTGGGGGGGAAAACAACAAACCTGTTATATATTTATGAGCATACCAACCCGGATATTAAAGGGAAAATGATCTCTATCGACACAAAAGGCGACCGCACGCTCTTTTTTGATTTTCTTTCGCTGAATCTCGGTAAGATCAGGGATTTCAAAATCAGGATCCAGCTTTACACCGTTCCGGGCCAGGTAACTTATGATTCCACGAGGAAGCTCGTGCTGAAAGGGGTGGACGGCGTTGTGTTTGTCGCTGATTCCATGATGATAAAAAGGCAGGAAAACATTGACAGCCTTCAAAATCTTGAGGCAAACCTGGCGGAAAAGGGAATCAATATTTTCGATATCCCCCTGGTTCTTCAATACAACAAACGTGACCTTGAAAACGGCAATATACCTATCTTGACGATTGAAGAGCTGCAGCGGGATTTGAATCATGATCTTCATGTGCCTTATTTTCCCGCAAGCGCCATAAACGGCGTGGGAGTTTTTGAAACATTGAGGGAAATCAGCAAACGGGTCGTAAAGGCTGTGAGCCTTAAGATTTTGGCAAAACGGTAATAGGGAGTTTTCAAATGAAAGACGAAGACCTTGAAGAAAAGCTAAAGGATATTGAAAAAGAGATTGATAGCGCGATCGACCAACTGTTTGTCGATAAAGTGGCGGAGGAGCCTCCCGCACAAGCTATGATGGACATGGGCCCAGAAACTTCCACTCCCGAAGAGGAAAGCAGCGCGGGACCTACGTCAGAAGCACTGGACAATGAGGTGGAACCGGCAAAGCCTGAAGATGCTGGCGAAACAGGTATAACAGAAAAATACTCTGATGTTATAGACACGTTGCAATCTAAAGTTGAAGCGTTTACGGAATGGGGTGTCACGGATGTCGCTTTAGAGAAAATCCTGTCAGAAATTCACGAAATAAAAAATGCCTTTGGTGAAAGAAAGTTGCTGGCGTCTGTGGTCAGCATGATCACCGAAGTACTGAATTTTCTGAAAGAGAACCCAACTTCACACGTGCCTGAACTGGTAGAATTTCTTTCCAACGCCTTGAACGCCATAAAAAAACTTATTCATTCGGCAGATGAAACGTCTCCTGAGGACAAAGAATTATATGACGCGATCAACACGCAGTTTTCAGAGATTTCCACGCTTCTTACGTTTGATATCGACACGATAGAGCTTGAAGAAAGATTCGCGCTTCCAGGTGACGAAGGGGAAAAATTGGAGGAAACGGAGTCCAAGGAAAATATCGAGCCCATAGACCTTGGCATTCACGGTAGTGCTGAAACCAGTCAAAAGGAGACTGCCGCTCAGGAAATGGAAGAAAGCGGTGAATCTGAGGAGAAAGGAGAGAGGGAAAAAATTGTTAACTTAAGCATGAGCTTTCTTGAACCAACCGATAGGGAAGCGGAAGTCCTTGAAGGCGATGAGGGCGCGGCACCCGAAAAAGAACAGGCTGAAGCGTTAGATGTGGGCATTTTTGATATGAAAAAGGTGCCTTCAGAGACTTCTTTAGATGAAGTCGAGGCAAGAGGTTCTGTTGAAACCGCAGAGGGTGAGCGTCAGCCAATCCCCCCGGCAAGTGTTGTGGCGTCTTCTCCGATTGAGAAATTCCATGAGTTGACGGATGAGCTTCGTGAAACGTTTAAAAGCGTTGAGAAGGTGTTTTTTGAGTCTCACACGATTCCGGAGCTTATGGAAAAACTCACGGTCGCGATGGAAGCCCTCAAGAGTCACACAAACAGGCTTCTAACTGTAAAAAGTGCGGGAGTTCAATCCGAAAATGAGTTAAAACAGTTACAGAATACCGTTTCGGAACTCAGGGATGATTTTGAATCGTTGTCCGAGCTGTTGGCTCCGGAGGGCATAAACCAATTCAACGTTGAAGAAATCGTTCCGGTCGTGGTTGGGAAAAAGATGGTTGGCGTCAGCACCAAAGGTATCGGGCAGATATATTCAATTTCGAAAACCCAGGAAGAAAAATTTTTGAGAGAAGGTAAAATAACACTTAAAGGCGAATCGATTCCTGTCGTCAATCTGTTTGAAGAATTCGCTGAGGTTTCGCAGAATCCTAATAAACGTTTGATTGTTGTAAATGGCACGAATGGTTCAAGGGCCCTTTTGGCGGACAAGGTCCTCAAAAGATGTTTCGCGCTGGTTTCGGGTGAACCGGGGGCTCACGATGTAAGGACGGTCAAGTTCTACGTGGTTGAAGAGATTCCTCTGTATGAAATACCATGACCGGAGAGAGATGATGCTAAATTATACAAAAATAACTATAAATTTTATAAACCTTAAAAAAATTATTGACAATTATGTTAATTTATGCTTAGTTTAGGGGGAGAATAAATG
Organism: Pseudomonadota bacterium; assembly: GCA_015493505.1. Lineage (GTDB taxonomy): Bacteria > Desulfobacterota > S145-22 > S145-22 > S145-22 > S145-22. The sequence goes on from WGDA01000084.1 coordinate 14,268, forward strand.
AGAAGGGAAAGCGTCAGAGGAAAGCCAAATAATGTCAAAGAGATACGGGAACAACTTCTTATGAGCAAATCTGAACTGGCGCGAAAAGCGGGTGTTTCCGTACTAACCATTACGCGGGTTGAAAAAGGGTATGATTGCCGGCTTGAAACAAAAAGGAAAATCCTTAAGGCGCTTGGATATGATGTCAAAGACAAGAACAAGGTTTTTTCAAATGGCGGCCAAGAAGGAGATTAGCCGTGGGGAAAGGCGCGTATCTTATCGGGTTGGATATTGGCTCAAGTTCCGTCAAGCTGGTTGAACTAAAAGAAAAGAAAGGGCACCCTGTTTTACATCATTTGGGGGTTGTGCACCTCGCGCCTGAAACAATTGTCGAAGGCACAATCATTGACAGTTATGACCTGATTAACGCCATCAAACATCTCATTTCCGCTCACCACATTAAAAACCGTAAGGTTGCCATCTCTGTTTCCGGCACCCCCGTTATCGTTAAGCGATTGACTTTGGGATACATGACGGACAAGGAACTTGCCGAAACGATTGACTGGGAGGTTGAGCGGTACCTTCCCTTTGATCTGTCCGAGGTTAACATCGATTATCATATCATCAGAAGCGATGAAGAGAAAAATCAGCTTGAGGTTTTAATCGCGGCGGTCAAAAAAGAAACGCTGGAAGAATACCTTTCTGTCGTCGCGGAAGCTGGCCTGAAAGTCCGAGTAGTGGACGTGGACGCCTTCGCGATGGAAAACGCGTATCTTTTTTCGGGCCAGCGCGAAAAAAACCAGACAGTAATTTTGGCCAATATTGGCGCCAGCCTTATGAACCTGAACATTGTGAGCGAAGGGGAAACCATGTTCACTAGGGATATCGCCCTCGGTGGAATCAATTTCACCAAAGAGATTCAAAAACAGATTGGTGTAACGTATGAGGAGGCGGAAAAACTTAAAACGGGAGGAGAACTGGATCCGGCGCAGGAAATCATCGTCAACAACGTTCTGGAAACAGCCAAAGAATCCCTTTCCAGCGAAATTTTAAAATCCATCAATTTTTACAATTCAACGTTTGAAGGGAACGAGGTCAAGGAAATCGTGCTTTCCGGCGGGTCAGCCTTGATGAACGGTATCGCAGAATATATTCAGCAATCACTAAATATCCCGACAAGCATTATAAATCCGTTTGAAGATGTCGATATTAACAGCAAAACGGTTGATATAGATCTCATGGAAAAAACAGCCCCCATGTTTACGGTTGCCTTTGGGCTGGCTTTGAGGAGAGAAAAAGAGGAGAAATGAAATGATAAAAATCAATCTCCTGCCTCTGCGAGAGGAAAAGAGAAAAGAGAGAAAGCGGCTGGATATCTCCGTCAGTATCTTAATGCTCATTTTGACCGTCCTGATTGGCGGTTATCTGTATATCAATGTTTCAGGAGAGATCGAGAGCCTCCAGATTCAGATCAGGTCAAAAAAGGCGGAGGACGCCCGTTTGACGAGAAAAGTGGGGGAAATCAGGGTCCTCAAGAATAAGAAAAAAGAGCTACAAAAAAAGATCGGCATTATTAACGCGCTTAACCGACAACGTTTGACGGCCATCAAGGTGATGGAAGAATTAAGCATTCAAGTTCCGGATAAAATCTGGTTTAAATCCCTTACGGTCAGAAATCACCGGCTTACGATTACCGGAATATCTTTGGATGACCAGACATTGTCCAATTTTATCTCAAGATTGAATCACTCGGTAAGATTTAAAAATGTCTGGCTTCAGGAGTCCAAACAGATTGTGTTAAACCAGGTGAAGCTAAAAGCGTTTTCACTCAATTGTAATGTCGTAACGGAGTAGAAAAATGGCTCTGACATTTCAAGACATCCAGGGTCTCCCGTTTTACAAAAAATTTCTGATTCTTCTTGCGGTTCTGGGGGTCCTTTTCGGGTTGTTCTATTATTTTATTTACATGCCAAAGCTTGATGAAGTCGCGTCTTTGCGGGCTCAGTTGCGCCAGCTGGATCAGCAGGTTATCCAAAAAAGAAAACTAGTTAGAAACCTGAGGCAATTCAGAAAGGAGTTCGCGCTTCTCAAGAAAAAATACGACGAGTCTTTGCGTCAGCTTCCAAATAAAGAAATGATTGACAAAATCCTGATGGATATAGCGAGATTCGAGAGAAAGGAAAGCCTCGAATCAATCCTGTTTAAGCCTAAAAAAGAGATAAAAGCCGGTTTTTACGCCATCGTGCCGGTACAAATACAAATTCGCGGAACCTACCACCAGATAGGAAATTTCTTTGTCGACATCGTCAATCTGCCAAGAATTGTGAACATAAAAAGCTTTAAGCTTTCGAAACCCAAAGACGTGAATGGCGAAGTCGTGCTGACGGCTGATTGCGCGATCGAAACATACAGATATATCCCAGAGAGCGAGCGTCCTAAGAAAAAGGGGAGAAGGAAAAATGTCCATAAAAAGAAGTAAACCCGGGAAAATCTCGCGAGTGGGTGTCGCCTCGATTGTCATCACCCTTTTCGCCTTTGGGGTGTTTGTGGGGGGGTGCGGCAACAATGAATCTACGTCCGTCCCTATCAGTCAGGAGGCTGTCGCTATCAAAAAGAAGATAAAATATACCGTTTCTCAAAGCCTGAAAGCCAGGCAAATCCATCACAAAAAGCAGCAGACGGCCAAAACTGTCAAACCATCCGCCTTGAAGGTTAAAAATGGAAAGGGTAAAATTATAGAAGTTCATTACCGGTCAAATATCGCGAAGCTGCGTGACCCCTTCGTGCCTTTTATCAAATTCGAAACGGAAAAGAACCTCAAACTCAAGGCAAACAAACACCTTCTTCCCCTTCAGAAATACACCTTGTCGCAGTTGCGTTTAATCGCCATTATAGATGCCGGCAAGAAGGGGCGCTGGGCCATGGTGTGTGACGCGTCTGGAAAAGGGTATACGGTTCGGGAAGGAATGCCCATCGGAAGTGAAGGCGGGATTATTGAAAAAATCCTCCCAGATCGTATTGTCGTCAAAAAGACACGGGTTGATCTTTTGGGTAAAAAGAAAATAAGTTTTGCGGCATTAAAACTCCACCCGGAAAAAAAAGGAGAGTAAAAAAATGTGTCAGCGCGTGATAGGGAAAAGGGATAAAATTTTGAAAGGCTGGTGGATTTGTTTCGCATTCCTTGTTTCTATAGTGCTCGTGTTTCCGTCTTACGGGGTGGCCTCCAAAGGGGGAGGAACGCAACAGGCGCCTTTATGGGCCTGGGTAAACGTCAGAGAAACGCATGTCAGGCAACAGCCGACCGTAAAATCGCCATCTTTAGGTATTTTGCGGAAGGGCCAAGTTGTGAGAACCTTAAAGTCTGTCAAAGAATGGACAAAGGTAGAGTACGAACTTGGAAAAACAGGATGGATATTCAGTAAAAATATATCACCTGGCCTGCCGGCCACGCTACCCGAAGCAGACCGGATTCTTTACCTGAAAGAGGTAAAAACGGGAAATAGAGGTGTCGTAGAGGTCTTCTTCAACGGCGCTATCGGGAATAAGGTAAAGATGTTTAGCATGAAGTCTCCCGTTCGCCTCATTATGGATCTTCCGGGCATGAAGTCTTCCCGCAATAGAACCTTTTCTCTTACAAAAGCGTCATTTGTTTCAAAGGTTAAAATTGGCGTTCACCCGGATAAATCACGAGTTGTATTGTATTTGAACAATAAAATCAGAAAATTTTCCCACAAAATCAGCCTGGAGAAAAATTCCTTATCTCTCGCTTTTCTGCTTGGGGGGCAAGCCGTGGCAACAAACGCAGCCACAAAAAATGTCCAAAAGACGGCAAAGATTCATCATCAAAAGAAGAAAAAAGAGGCCATAAAGGCGACCCATCACATCAAGCGCCTTGCGGAGGTAATCAGAACGGGATTCAGGGATGAAACAACACGGTCCATGGTTGTCTTAAAATTAACAGAGAAGCCTGCTTATTATTACATCAGGTTTAAGAACGGAAAGGTGGGGCTCATTTTGGATGACGCCTTTATCAGCAAGAGATACATGAGATTTATGGACACATCCGCTTTTCCAACCCCCGTAAAAAAGATTGAATTCAAGAACGTCACAGGTACCAAAGAAGGTAGAAAGGCGGAGGTCTGGGTGACGGTAAAGGGCATGATCAAAAATGACGTCGCCATTGATGGCACGACACTGAAATGGATATTTCAGAAGCCTGAAGAATATATCGCGAAAGCCCAAAAGACTCAAAAGGTTCAAAAGTTCCCGGTTAAAAAATCGCTTGTCAAAACGTCCGCAACGGTGGTGCAAAAACCTAAGATGAAAACAGCGTCTAAAGTTGCCAAACCCGTTGCAAGCACTAACGAGTCTAAAAGGGTCCTGCAAGCTTCCGCACCGTCGCACCCACTGTTCATCAAGAAGAAATACACCGGCACCAAGATGTCTTTCGATTTCCAGCAAGCGGATATTCATAATGTGTTGCGCTTGATTGCTGAGGTCAGCAACCTGAATATCGTGGCTGGGGACGACGTGAGAGGCAAGATTACCCTCCGCCTGAAGAACGTGCCGTGGGATCAGGCACTGGATATTATCCTTGAATCACAAGGATTGGGGAAACAGAGAATTGGCAATGTCCTCAGAATTGCCCCCATTTCAAAGCTCAAAAAGGAAATGCAGGAGAAAATCTCGGCCAAAAAAACGGTGGAGAAACTTGAACCCCTTGTTACCTCTTATATTCCCATCAACTATACCACGGCAAAAAACCTGTCCATAAAAGTGAAACCCATGTTGTCTTCCCGTGGAACGGTCATGGTTGACGATCGGACAAACACCCTGATTATTAAGGATATTGCCAAAAAGGTCAAAGATGTGAAGGCGTTGGTAAAGAAACTGGACACGCCAACTCCGGAAGTTTTGATAGAATCCAGGATCGTAGAAGCGACAAAGGATTTCACGCGTGAAATTGGTATCAAATGGGGAGCCAATTACAACGCCGGGCCGCAGTACGGAAACGCCCCGAGCTCGAACTTCCCCAACGCTATGAACGTTAGGGGTGGCGCCACGGGCCAGGCTGGTGGGGGAACAACAACAGGTACCGGTACAACTGGTGGCACAGGATCCATGCCATCCGGCATTCTCCCCAATGTGAATCTGCCGGCTGCCGCCTCCTACGGAGCATTAGGCGTAACGTTGGAACAGGTGGCAAACATCTTCACCCTGGATGCGGAGCTGACCGCCATGGAGGACAATGGAAAGGGCCGTATAATTTCCAGTCCGCGTATCGCCACACTCGACAACAAGACGGCAAAGATTGAACAGGGCCTGAGAATTCCTTATCTGAAGATTACAGAAGAAGGAACCGTGACCACTGAATTCATCGAGGCGAACCTGAATATGGAGGTGACACCTCACGTGAGTAATGATAAAATGATAAACATGCAGGTGCAGGTCTCGAAAGATACCCCCGACTGGTCACATCTGGTACAGGGGGTGCCCAGCATCGATAAGAAGGAAGCCACAACCAACGTGATGGTTCGTGACGGCGGTGTCACGGCAATTGGAGGGATATTTACCATAGAGAGGACGAACTCTATTCATAAGGTTCCTTTCTTTGGGGATATCCCGATTCTCGGCTGGGCATTTAAAAACAAAAGAACAGTCAAAAACCGTAAGGAGTTGTTGATATTTATCTCACCAAAACTTATCCCGTTAAAAGAAAGCAGAAAGAAGTAAGGCGGTTCTCCAGAATTTCTCTGTCATGCGTGCAGTAGTTTTACGCGATACCACCTCGATAAGGTGGTATCGCTTTCGCTTTATCCCTTTTATTCTGTTCATGGCTATTTTGTTGGCAGCGCCCGCGTTCAGTTCCGCGTCCACCACGCCCCAGACGGAGAAGAATTTTTACAGGCTGAGAAAACGGTGTATCCATACCCTAAAGAGCCAAAACCTCTTATCTTCTCGCGCGGCTGTCACGAGCCTCGCGCGTGAGTGCCGCGCATTCCAGAAAGCGCACCCCACATCTATTTATGGAACGCGGGCCCTCTATTTATCCGGGATGCTGTGGGAAGGGCTCTATACCCATACCAAACATATCTCAGACTGGAATCAATCCATGAGGGCGTACGCAAAAGTTGTTGCCCTGTATCCAACTTCATGGCTTGCGGATGACGCGCTTTACAGAATCGGGGTGCTCTATTTGAGGATTGGTCTTAATCATTCGGCTTTCGCCACGTTCAAAAAACTGTTGGAAAGATACCCCAACAGTGATTTAAGAAGCATGGCGAAATCGCATCTTTATCGTTTAAGCCACACAACCTCTAAGAATATTTACAAAAAAAAGAAAAATGGGAGGGCTTATTCCGTTCTCTTCAAGGGGTTTCGTTACTGGTCCAACGCCAAATATACCCGGGTTGTCTTGGATTTCTCTGATAAAATCCCTTTTAATTTTAAAATCATCAAAGGATCTCGCGAGACGAAACTACTTATCCTGTTTGCCAAACCCTTTTATCTCCATGGCGCTTCCAGCCGATTGATCCACGGAAAGGATGGTGAATACTTCAAAGAAGCAAGCCTGAAGGGAAGGACGGGGACATCGCCCCTGGCCATGATAACATTCGGACCAAACGCGCAGTGCAGAATTTTCACCCTTGTTTCGCCTTTTCGGGTTGTGATAGACGCGGTTCATCAAAGAAATAATGAAAAGATGTGCCCCGTGAAGCCGTTACATCGTAAGGCGGAAAATATCATCATTTGCCTGGATCCGGGTCATGGAGGAAAAGACCCGGGCGCGACAGGGCCCCATGGGATCAAGGAAAAGAATGTGGTGTTGAGAATTGCCAGGATTTTAAGGAAGATTCTCATCAAAAAATATGGATTCAAGGTCATCATGACGCGGAACAGCGATGTCTTCATTCCCTTGGAGGAACGCGTCGCTTTCGCGAATTCACACGGAGCTGACTTATTTGTCTCGATTCACATCAACGCTTCCAGAAATCGGCACCTTCAGGGAATTGCCACTTACTGTTTGAGCAATACCTCCGACAGAAAAAGCTTGAGGCTCGCTGCAAGAGAGAACGGCGTTCCCCTTTCCAAGATGAGCAGTGTCGAGAAAATCTTAAATGACATGCTCTTCTGCGAGAAATATAATGAATCTTATCAGGTAGCGCATATCATACAGGGTGAACTCATGAGAGAAGTAAGGTCTTATAGCCCCTATATTCATAACCTGGGTGTCAGATACGCCCCGTTTTACGTTCTGGCAGGGGCGAAAATGCCTTCCGTCCTTTTAGAGCTTGATTTTATAAGCAACCCGAAAAGCGAAGCCAGATTGAGCCATTACCCCTATCTGGATACGATAGCTGATGGAATCGCCAAGGGGATTTCCAAGACAATTAAAACGACAGACGTGGCGGAAAATTTCAATTGATATAATCTTGATGCAGTCGCAAAAAGTAAGAATTAGGAGGCAAAGCAAAAAGCTTCAAGCTCAAGGGGCGAAATGCCTGAGAGACACGATGGCTTTGAACGTCGCGCCGCAATGATGAAGTTTTTCAGAAAACTGTCAATTTTCACGAATACAAAAAGCGCTTAATGTTGATTTGCGGGGTAGTTGTCCCATTCCAGACGTTCAGGGTGGGAACACCGACCAATCCCGTGACTTGATCAATCGTTTCCCACTCTTTTTCGGCATTGAAGGCGACTCCTGAAACAGGCGCGGAACCCGCGCGGGTTCCGAAGCTAATCTTGATGTGTTTATCTTTCAGGAGCCTCTTTGAAAAAACCTTAACCCCTCTGAACATAAGAAGGGGAGGGGGGTTGCCCGTGCCGAAGGGCTCCAATCGGGGCAGCTCCGAGAAAAATTGCGGGGATATCTCTTCTCCATCGATGATGGCATCAATTTCCCACCTCTTCTTTGGGGGAGTCCCATCTAACTGTTTTTCAATAGATAGAGAAAACGTCTCGCAAAAAGCGTGAAGGTTTTCCTTGTTTATCTTCAATCCACCCGCCATGGGATGACCACCATAGGCTTCGAGCAGGTGGTGACATTGGCGTAGCGCCTTGAAAATGTTGACATCGGAGACCCCTCTGACGGACCCTTTCCCTTCCTGCCGGCTGAAGGTGATTAAAACAGTGGGGCGGCCAAACTTTTCAACAAGCTTCGAGGCCGCGATACCAATGACCCCTTCATGCCATTCTTCCCCCCAAAGAACCACCGCGTAAGGCGAAAGATATCCGTTTCCTTTTTCAATTTCGCTATTCAATTGTTCCAGGAGCTTTTTTTCAATCCCTTGCCTTTTAGCGTTTAAAGCTTCCAGTTCCGAAACAATGTCCGCGGCTTCCCGAGGGCTTTCAGCCGTCAAAAGCGAAACGCAAAGAGAAGCGTCACTCAACCTTCCCGCCGCATTAAAACGGGGGGCCACTTGAAAAGCGATCTCCCACGGTGAAATACTCTCCTTCCCGTAAAGCCCCAGATGAGATAGAAAAGCCCGCAACCCAATCCGTTTTGTGTTCGCCAAAATATCCAAGCCCGTTGTAACGAGAATTCTGTTGATGTATTTTAACGGGACCATATCCGCGACTGTGCCGATGCCGGCCAAATCGAGGTAATTTCTCAAATCAGGCTCCGTTACTTTGTTTTTATGCCATAAGCCTGTATCCCGAAAATGTTTACGGAGCGCTATCAGAAGGAAAAAGACAACGCCGGCACCGGATAATTCCTGATAAGGAAAGGGACATTCCGGAAGGGCAGGATTGAGCACGCCAAACGCTCCGGAAGGCCTCTTCACAGCCTGATGATGGTCTGTCACGATTGTGTCAACCCCCATATTTTTGAGCTCCAGAATTACCTCTTCGTTGGACGTCCCACAATCTACCGTAATCAAAAGCGAGAATGGGTTAGCCGCGTGGAGAGCCCGCAGCGTCTGAACGTTGAGGCCATACCCATCTGTAAAGCGGTTGGGAATATGATACCTGACCGGATATCCCAAGTGCCTGAAGAAGTTGACGATCAAAGCCGTTGATGTCACGCCGTCAACGTCATAATCACCATAGATGAGAATGGATTCCCGGTTGATAATCGCTTTGTGTATTCTTTCCACAACCCGAGGCATTTCCCTGAACAAGAAAGGATCCGGAATATCCATCAAACGGGGGGAGAGAAAAGCAGAAATCTCTTCAAGAGAACGAAACTCCCGGTTGGCAAGAATTCTCGAAGTCAATTCTGTCAAATGAAAACGGTTCTTAATTTCTCCCACGAAAAGCGGGTTGGGTTCCTTGAGCGCGAAAATTTCAGAGCCGTTGTCCATTATTTTTTTCATTTCAGCCGTCCAATCCAGTTGTTGAGGGAAGGTATTCCCCTTCTTTTGAAAAACTCTTCCAAACCATCAAGTATTTCATCAAAAATACTTGGATTCACCAGGGCCATCGTTCCGATTTGTACCGCGCGGGCGCCAAGAAGAAAATATTCGAGGGCGTCTCTCGCGCTGGCACACCCCCCGGAAGCGATCACGGGAACGCGAACCTCTTTTACGACCTGCCAGACCGCGTATTGTGACAGCGGCTTGATGGCGGGGCCCGTCAATCCCCCCGTGATGTTTCCCAGACAATATTCCTCGCGTTCGATATCCACTGCAATCCCCGTATAGCTGTTTGCCACGGTTATAGCGTCAGCCCCTGCCTCCTCGGCTGCCTTCGCGATTACGGCAATATCATTCACGGAAGGAGTCAGCTTGACCCAAACCGGCTGAGAAGCTTTGGATTTCACATCCCTAATAAGAGCGGACAAAATACGGGCGTCTTTCCCAAACGCTATTCCTCCAGCCCGAACATTGGGGCAGGAAACGTTTAACTCAAGGGCCTTGACCGCCTGATGTTTAGAGAGTCTTGATGCTATTTCAACAATCTCCTGGGTGGATTCTCCAAATATGTTTACGATTAAAGGAGGGTTTTCCCCTGAAAAAAAAGGGAGAATTTCATTGAGGAAGGCCTCCAGGCCAATATTTTCCAGCCCGATCGCGTTCAGGAGCCCGCAGGATGTTTCGCATACCCTCGGGGGCGGGTTTCCCTTCCTTGGCTTGAGTGAAATCCCTTTGGTAACAAAGGCGCCCAGAGAAGGGCAGGGCGCTTGTAAAAATTCTTTCCCATACCCGGCAGTTCCGGAAGCGGTCATAAGAGGGCTTGAAAATTGAAGACCCGAAATCTCAGTCGAAAGGTCAATGACATTCATGTATCTGTTCCCACGATAAAGAAGCGGCGTTAAAAACGGGACCCTCCCGGCACGTCCTCAAGTATTTTCCTTCTGAAGAGGGCACGCTGCACCCCAGGCAATACCCTGTGCCGCAAGCCATTCGGGTCTCCAGGGAAACATAGAGCTCAATTTTCTGGTCATGACATATCCTTGAAAGAGGACGTAGCATTTCGGTCGGTCCACACGCGTAAACGATGGGGGCGACATTTAAATCCCGGATATCGTGAACACGCGCCAAGAAAAGCTCCAAGACAGTTCCTTTTTCACCTATGGTGCCGTCTTCAGATGAAAGGGAGAGGGGTAGCCCTGACAGTGATTCATCAACCATCTTAAAATCGAAGAAATCCGCTTTTCCCCTGATTCCCCAAAACACCCTGGCCTTTTCCGCGAAGGAGCGATTGGTCGAAAAAATGGAAAGCAAAGGCGCGATACCAATTCCCCCGCCGAGGAGTATGGGCATGGTCCTCTCAGATTGACGAACCGGAAATCCACGCCCAAGGGGATGTGATATCGCAAGAGAGTCACCCGGTTTTTCCCTGGACAACATTAGAGTGCCTTTCCCCACCACCTGGTATACGACGGCGATGGTATTGTGGGATGAATCGGCGTAACAGATACTGAACGGACGGTTCAGCAGGGGATCATAGGTGTCTGAAACACGTATCATGATAAATTGTCCGGGGGAAAAGGAATCTAAAAAATCCGGATCAACCTGGATACTCAGGAGGAAAAACCGGTGATTTAGGGGATTGTTAATAAGGATTTTCCCCGTGCGTAGGGCGTGTGTGGCTCTATCCAATGGGCCTTCCCATGATGAGGGCGTTGACTTTTTCTTTCATGTAGTAGTTTTTCCTCACACCAATCTGCTTGAAGCCCAGTTTTTCGTACAGGCGAATGGCGCCTGAATTGTTTTCCCTGACTTCCAGAAAGGCGTATCTGGCGAATCCTCTGCGGGATTCCTTTTCCAGGCTTCGCTGAAGCAGCGTTGTCCCGATTCCCATGTCACGGTAGGATGGGTGAACGGCGATATTCAAGATATGCATTTCAAAAGCGACAACCTGGTAGAAAATATACCCCAAAATCGCGTTGTCGAGATCCAGGCGTTTCGCGACAAAGGATTGGCTCAGGGGGTTGTTTAGCTCTTCCAGGAACATGTTGCGCGTCCAGGGGGACGGGAATGACTGGATCTCAATCTGAAGGATCTGCTGAATATCCTCCGGTTTTGTCACATACAGGTAAAGCTGGTTTGTTTTGCTGTCGTATGGGGTATTCATCGACTCACGCAGCAAGCTTTCCGACAGTCGGGGTTCTTTGAAAAATCCGGGTGCTTTTGGCTTGGCTTCTCTTTTTTATGAGTTGGAATAGCTTTCCCGCCTGCTTTTTGATGTCTTCATCTTTCGATTTTTCGATGAGATATTTTATCTGCCCGGAGGCCTTTGCGTATTTTTTCTGCAAAACATATAGTTCGGCCAACTGCAGCCGTGAAAGATCCTTCCATTTCAACGCGGTTTGATCGTTCATATTGATAATTTTCTGGAAAATCTCTGCGCTTTCCTTATAATGTTTCAGAGATTTCTTCGCGAGGCCAAGGCGAAAAAGCGCCTCGGTTTTGATGGCCGAGTTGGTAGACAGCGAGGCAATCTGGAAATAGGTCTCCGAGAGTTCGGGTTTCCCTTCATCTTCGGAAATGAGGCCGAGGTAGAAAGCCGCCAGCCGGTTTTCGTCAATGTTTCCTGTTACCTGTTTCAGGACATCCATGAGGGCTCTTTTTGAACTTTCAAAATCCTTTTTCAAGTAATAAATTTTCCCAAGTTCAAGCTCCGCTTTAGATAACCAGATACTCGTTTGAGAACCGGGTGTTTCCCTTTTTTTCTGAACAATTTTCTTAAAGAGAGTCAAGGCGTTTTCAGTTTTTCCCGATCTCAGGAGAAGGTCTCCCTGGAGGTACAAGATCGGAGGGCTTTCAGAAAGTTGGGGGTTTTCAAGAAGCAGAATGCTTAAATTCGTCTTGGCTTCTTTGTATTTCTTCAGGTAATAGTAACACAAGACTATCCGCTCCAGGCAGAACTTCCGGTATTTTTTGTTATTCATAATACTAAAGTAAAAGGGGAGGGCGGTCTCGTACTTCTTCAGGTCAAAATAAAAGTTTCCCAAAAGATAATTGTCGACCTCACGCGTTTCAGGCAGGTATTTCTTGCTTTTGTTGATTCCCAGGAGAATTTCTTCCCATTTTTTGAGGTCTTTTGCCTGATGAAAAATCGTATCCAATTTTATCAAGATGTCGGGCAGGCCGGGATGATCAGGAAAAGTTTTCAGGGTCTTTATCCAGACGGTTTTTGCCTTTGGATACACGCCTTCCTGGTAATACGTGAGCCCTTCAAGGTAATAAATCTGAAATAAAATTGAGGGTCTTTTTTGAAATTCTTTCTGTAGGACTTGAAAAATTTCATCCCGCATGTGTTCGTCGGCAAAGCATTTCGTGAAAGAAGTAATATAGCCTCTGATGATCGCGCCGAGGAGTGAAGTGTCTTTAAAGGGAAGGATAAGATTTTTGAATACCCCCTGCGCCACGCAGAAACGCTTGAGTTCCAGGTTCGAGAAGGCCCAATAGAAATAGAATTTTTTCCCTACCGGGTCCGTATATTTTTCTTGCCGGATGATGGGCTTGAGAAGCGAATAGATGTCGGAGAACCGTTTTTGCGCGGCCAGAATGGTCACCTTCCGTAACATTGCCTGTTCCTTCCAGGGGGAAGGCGGAGAAAGAGACAAGAGGTTGTTCAGGGTTTGTTCTGCCAACCCGGCATTCCCTTTCTGCTGGTAATATTTCGCGAGGTTGATAAAGGCCGCAAACGAGGTTGTGTTTTTAATCTTTTTATCAAGTGAAAGGTTGGCCATCGCCTTTAGCTGGGCGGCAGCTTTCTTTGGCTTTCCGGATTTTTTGAGAAGTCCATACATAATCGCGTGGATTTCCAGTCGCTGCGTGTCGGAAAGTGAGGATCCTTTAGACAGAATTGAATGATAAGCCTCAAGCGCTTTTTGCACTTTGCCGGCTTTGGCGTAAGCGCTGGCCAAAAGCAGGGATACCTTCTGCGTAAATTTGCTCTTGGGGTATTTTTTCAGAAAAACGCGCAGATAGTTCGCGGCAATATCGTAGAGGCCATCGTGATAAGCGCCGAGGGCGATTTTCAGATCCGTAAGTTCCTGTTTTTCATTCTGAACGCGGGACACAGGGCTTTTGTGCTGTTGTTTCATGCTTTTGCAAGTGGAAGGCGCGGGAAACGCGAGGACAGATATCCCGACGCAAAGGAGCCCGCCTATGAGCAGATGTAATCTTTTTTTTGGCTCAGACATTCCATACCTTAAAAACGGAAACGGTTTTTAGGTGCTTTTCCTTTGTATTTGGCTCCAGCACGATAAAGGCGTTCATTTTGGTCAGAGGTTGGCTCCCCATCTTCAAAGGGGCCACCCTTTTTGTTCCTCTCTCGTCCCACATAAATGCCTTGATGAACCGTGTTCCCCTTCGCGAATTCCCGCCTGTTTTTGACAGTTCCCACGCCTCGTCGATTTTCGCTTTGACAAATGGACCGGGTGAGGGGGGAGCAGTCCATCCCTGCGCCATCCTGACAAAAGGGAGAACGAAAAGTTTTATCAAAAGAATTACACCAACCATTCCCCCCGGCAGCGAAAATATTGTTTTTTTATTATACCGATAGCATGAAAAAGTTCCAATAGGCACAGCCTCAATCCCTTCGAAAAGAGGTATCGCGCCCGCTTCGCGAATAGCCTGGCGGGTCAGATCTTTGACGCCTTGTCCCATGCCTCCCGTCGTGATGATGATGCGCGAATCTGACTGGAAAACGTCCCGGAGCGTTTCCTTCATGATACCAAGGTTGTCGGGTAGGCGTTTTACCACTTGAGGTTTTCCATGAGGTGCCAGCAGCGCCTTGATCAGTTCTGGATGGCTGTTCCTTATCTTTCCCTTTTTGAGAGACGTTTCCGTGTGTGCCTCAAGCTCGTCTCCCGAACAGATTATGGCAATGTTAGGGCGTGAAAAAACGCTTATTTCTTCCCGACCGTCAAGCGCCATAAACGCGACATGCACTGGTGTGATCTTTTCACCCCTTTTCAGGTAAATGTCCCCTTTCTTGAAATCCTCCCCTTTCTCCAGGAACATTCTGCTTTTCACAGGAAGTGACCGGATTTTCAGGATATTTCGCTCAATCCGGCAGTATTCATTTGGCACGATTTCTGCTGCGCCATCAGGGATGGGCGCTCCTGTCATAATGGGAACGGCTTCCCCCTTAGAAAGATTAAAAGTGGATCCATCTCCAGCGGTTATCGGGCGGTTTGTGATGATCCTGAAGAGAGAAGGTGATTCTCCAGGTGATCCCAGGGCGTAACCGTCAAACCTGGATTGCGTGAACGGGGGTGAGTCGTGGCACGCGATGACGTCCTCAGCCGCGTAACGCTCAACTGATTCCGAAATGAGAATAAATTCCGGTTCCGTCAGCGATTGGATATCTTTGAGCTTTGTCCAGGCGGCTTGTAGTGAAATCATTTTACTTTGCCTAATTTTAATTTTATAATCAGGTAGTTAAAGAGCTTTTCTTTCTCTTTAAAACGAAAGACGGGGCAGTGGGCGGGCACGGGTTTATCGCTGACGGCGGCAATGACGTTGGGATCCATCAGGAGTAATCGCTCTTTTTCATCCGGGTCGTTTTCACTGGGACGCACGACAACGATTTTCGGGTAGTGCGTGTCATGTTTAAATCCTTCAATAATTACAAGGTGATACCCTTTAAAATACCGCTCCGTATAAAATTTTATGGGGTCAATGCAGGCGAGGTTTGGGGGATCTTCAATGACCACCACGTCTTCAGCGACCAATAAGCTCCTTTCGATCCCAGATTTTCTTATAATCGCGGTATTTTTCGTCTTGTTTTTAAAGTAATTTCCATGGTGGTGCTTGATGTATCCCGTCTTGATGCCATTTTTGACAAATAGGGGGATCAGATCGCGCAGGAAGGTCGTTTTGCCAGTGCCTGAGTACGCGGAAAACAGGAGGGCGGGAATCACAACAAATTCCTCTCAACATCTTGGAATGTATTGATATTGACAAACATCCGCTCATTTTTATCGTGTTTTTGAACAACGCTTGCCGGAATGGTATAAACTGAAGCTTCAGAAAAGAGTTCTTTAATCTTGTTCGTGTCGTTCATTATGTTTCTCCGGATATTATCAAGGAGAGACTTTTTATATATGGCGTGTAATGTTTCATAGCCTTTGGTGCCTTTCGGAATGATTATGTCATAACCATTAACGTGACTGGTCATGTAGTCAATGAAGTCATCATTCAAAAAGGGCATGTCACAGGCCGCGACAAATATATATGGCGTGCGCGAGTGAAACAGGGCGGTATAAATGCCCCCCAATGCGCCATGTTTTGGGTAGATATCCTTTTGGATAATCGCACCCGAGTTGAGTATCATTTTTAGCTTTGGAAAAAGTTTTTCGCTGGTTATAACCATGATATCGCGGAAATGACGTTTCATGACATTGAGGGGATATTCGATCATATACGCGTTACCGATTCTTAAAGTCGCTTTGTCCTTTCCCATGCGTTTGCTCTCACCGCCAGCCAGAATAACCCCTGTTATTATATTCTTTGATTTACTCCTTTCACGCATTTCAAACCCATTCTATAACAAAAGACGGCTCCTGAAAAGAAAAAATATGCCGCTTGACGGGCATGGGGTTCACGCACTAAACTTTCAAAAAATCTGAGAGGTGCCATGGAATGGAAGTTATTGGCGTATTGTCTGACACGCATCTTCGGGAAATAACCCCCGGCTTTCGTGCATTGTTCAAGCCAGGGGGACCTCTGAGCGATTGCACGATGGTGTTTCACGCGGGTGATTTCACTTCAATCGCAATTCTTGATTATCTTGAAAACCATTTTCACTTCCATGGAGCCCAAGGCAACATGGATGACTATGAGCTACGAGGTAGGCTTCCGATAAAAAAGGTTGTAACAATCGAAGGGGTAATCAAAATCGGAATTACCCATGGATGGGGCGCGCCTGTTAAGATTGAAAAAAGGGTGTACGGATATTTTAATGATCCATCGCTTGATTGTATTGTCTTTGGCCATTCACACATCCCAAAAAATGAAAGACTGGAAAGCACACTCATGTTCAACCCGGGATCTTTCAAAGGCGGTTTATTCGCTGAGAGGAGTGTTGGAAAGCTTTATGTCGAGGGCGAAGCTATTCGTGGCGAGATCATCAAAATTTAGGTTTATTTATATAGTCGGATAATATATATTATGTTAACTTTAGTTTTCTTCACGAATACGGGAGAATAACCTGCGCGGTTGTTCCTTCTCCCCTCTCACTTTTCAGCGTAATGGTTCCCCCCAGCTCTCTCATGATGTTCAGCGAAACGGACAGTCCCAGCCCCGTGCCTTTACCCGGCGCCTTGGTGGTAAAGAACGGGTCGAACACATGCGGCAATTCCGATTCGCCGATTCCCTCACCGTTATCTTTGATTGAAATTAAAACATACTTGCCATTTTCTGTGTCCGGAATCGTTTTCCCCAATATTCTCTCACGGGACCGTCCGGACGCCGAGACTATCTCAACAGATATCTCTACCCTTCCTTTCTCTTCAATGCTGTCAAACGCGTTACTGATCAAATTCAGTAAAACCTCTTCCAGCTTGCCTGCATCGGTTTTCAGTATGATCGTCTCACGACAGAAATGCCGTGTGATATCAATTTCTTTTCCATGAAGTTTCAGAACGAGCAGAGAGAGCGTTTTCTCTATCAATTCAATCAGGTTTGTCTGGGTAATTTCAAGCCTTTCGTTTTTCCTTGAATAGTCGAGAATATTTTTAACGATTTTATCCATTCGTCTGATATCGCTTTCTATTCTGTTCACATAATCTTTCAATTGCGAATCATCATTTATCGAGGGATGATCTTTTATAAGAGAGAGATATCCTTGAATATTATTTAAAGGGTTTCCTATTTCATGCGCGATTCCAGCGGACAATTCACCGATTGATGCAAGGCGTTCAAACTTGGACATTTCTTGGTGATATTCCGTGATAACGCGGTTTAATTCTCGTAGCTCTTGAATTTTATTGTTCAATAAATAAGATTGGGTATCAATATGTTGTAACAGTTCATTGAAGTTATTTATCAAGTAATTGAATTCCTTAAGAAATTTACCGCTAACCCTTTTCTGCCCTCCTGATTTAATTTCATTAATGTCTTTAATAATCAAATGTAACGGATTGATAATGCTTGCTTTAAGGAGGTAATTTAAAAGAATGACCACCAGAAGGGTCGTCAGAACGACATAGAACAGGATAAGCTCTCGCAGATGTGTAAGAACACCATTTAAAGAATCGAGACTTTTGGAAATAACAAGAAATTTACCGTTTTTCAGGGGAATAATGCCGAAAACATTTTGGTATTTTGCGAAAATACATCCCTTTTTTATAACTATTACCTTCCTCTTTTTGAGCCTTTTATAAGATGGTAACGCAGATTCCCCCTCTCCCGATAATGGTTTCAAGTTCTTATCGAGGATCCAGTATCCGCTGATATGCAATAACCTGTTTATGGCGGACAAATGTTTCGGATTCTCACCATTGACGATCTGGTAGAATGCTTTGTAAGACAAAAGCATCTTTTTTTCGTTTTGAACGAGCGAGGATTCAAACAATTTATAAACGGCACTGCCAAAAAGGAGGCATGAAAAAAGCGCGACGATAACAAGTTTTAAGGTAATTTCAAATTTAACACCAAGGTCTATCGGCTTAAAAAGCGAAATGCTCCTGATTCTCAATGAAACTTATCCCCCTGCCCTTCCCAGGCTCAAATACCAGTGAACCATCTCCGGGCCCACGAACAGGTATAACAGAGCGGCAAAAGAGAGAAAAGGCCCGAAAGGAATCGCGAACTTGGCGTCTCTTTTTTTTATGGCGATAACCAGGATGCCAATAAGCGCGCCTGTGAAAGAGCTGACCAATATCACGAAAGGAATGGCCTGCCACCCCAAAAACGCGCCAATCATGGCGAGGAGCTTGATATCACCTCCGCCCATTCCCTCTTTATGGGCAATCATTTCATAGAGAAAGGCAACAAGGAAGAGAAACCCGCCACCAATGACAACACCCAGCAGGGATTCCAATGGTGTGATTCCCTTGATGAAGAATGAGGCGATTACTCCCAGCATCACGCCAGAAAGGCTCAGACGATCAGGGATAATTCTGAAATCGAGGTCGATGAAGGAAATCGCCACCAACATCGATACAAAAAGAAAATAAAATAATATTGCCGGCGACCAGCCATACTTCATAAAAAGGAAGAGATACAAGATCGTGTTCAAAGCCTCGACAAGAGGGTACCGTGGGGAAATCGGAGCGTGACATGATCGGCATTTACCCCGTAGAATGATGTAACTGAGGATTGGGACATTATCGTAAAAGGCGATGGAAGCGCCACATTTGGGGCAGTGTGAACCCGGGAAAACAATCGATTGAGACCTGGGAATCCGATAGATGCAGACATTCAGGAAGCTTCCGACGATCGCCCCCAGGAATCCCGCAGCAAGGTACCCGATTGTGTTCAATAAATTATTCACCAGAAACCGCCTTTCTGATTGCCAAAAGCTTTTTCTTTACCTCTTTCGCGCGCGGGGAATTCGGGGCATTTTTCAACCCCGCTTCCAGCGCTTGGATGGCCAGTCGAGGTTGATGAAGGTTTTCGTAATAAATAATAGCCATTACCTCATACGGGTTGATTACGTGAGGGGTTAGCCGGATACAAGTCCGGAGCTCTTTCAGGGCCAGCCCATATTTTCCCCACTTGTAAAAATTGTACGCACGTCTTAAATGCCAGTTGGAGTTACCAGGATGTTGTTTCAGAAGATGTGCGTATATCTTATCAGCTTTTCTAAATTTTCCCATTGAAGTAAACAACATTGCCATATTAATTTGAACCTTAACATTCTTGGGGTCATAATACAGGGCGGTTTCGTATTCTTTCAACGCGTGCTTGTAATCCTTCAAATGGAAGTAGCAGATACCCAGGTTATTATGCGCGAGGTAATCATAAGGTTGTATCTTGATGGTTTCACTCAGAATATTTTTGGCGACTCCATACGCGCCGATTTTCATAAATACCAGGGCGGCCCCGTGCTGTGCCGCCGGGGCATGCGGGTATTTTTCATAGGCGTCCATCCAGAGTGTGCGGGTGTCGTGCCATACCCGGTTTTGTTTGATAGTCATATAGCTGTAGCCAGCGGTTAGCAGAACAAAAATGGCGACGGAAAGTACTTTGAAGAATTCCTTAGTGAATTTTTCGTGTCTCAGGCACATAAGCCAAACAAAAAAGATGCCAACGAGCAGGGTATAGGAAAACGAGGCGAGCAGCGCGTACCGATCCGCCAGAATGGTGCTGATGGGGATGATATTCGAATAGGGCAGGAGCTGAATATAAAACCAGAAGATTAAAAAGGTTACGAGAGGAAACTTCTTGTAGTTCCTAATTCCTATCCAGAGGATGAACAGATTAATCAGGATCGCGAGAAAGGTCCACACGCTCCAAGGGTGGGATGGCAGCCAGATAGTGTAAGCGGCGGAATAGTTGATCGTGGCGGCACACAGTTTGATGTAATTCAGGAAAATGAAAAAAGAAACCAGAAAGTTGGTCCAGAAGGTCCCCCCACGGTAGGGCTTGATCCCTCCCGCTTCCTTCATAACCGTCATCAGAATCGCGATAAAGATTCCCGCGACAACGATGGAGGGAATGATAATCGCGAGGAATTTTTTTATCTCCTTCGGATTGTGACAGATTTCAAAAAGAAGGAGAATCGCGGGAAGAACGACCGCCGAAGGCTTCGAGAGCACGGCAAGCACAAACGCCACGAATGACCAGAAAAACATCTGGACGGCGTGTTTCCCCCCTTCCCTTCCCTTGAGGTAGAAGTAGAGAGAGGCGCAGAAGAACCACAGCAACAACCCTTCTTTCCGGGCTGAGATCCACGCGACGGATTCCACATGGACCGGATGCACGGCAAAGATAATCGTGGAAAAGAGGGCGATGAGATACCGTTTAGGTGGCCCCCATGGGCCGAGGAAGTAAAGAAGCCTTTCCGTGAAAAGGTAAAGAAACAAAACGCCAAAAAGGTAATACACCACGTTGAAAAAGTGGTAGCAGAACGGGTTATGTTTGCATAAATAATAATCCAGCATGAAACTGATATGGCGCACGGGCTGATAGGTGCTTCCCCGGTGATAGGTAAAAATTGTTTTGATGTTTTTGAGGCTCGGTGTTCGAATCAGCGTGTCATTATACACGGCGATATCGTCCCAGGTTGTGAATCTGTTCTTGAAGGTGTTTGAAAAGACCCCAAAAACAAGGATGGTGAGGATTACGAACGACACCAGCGTCATTTTCACAGGATCATCGAGAATCTTCTGAAAGCCCTGTCTCTCCGCCGTGATTTCCCGCTTTTTACCTGATTTCATTCACGTATTCCTCCATAAAGTTATTCGAGTGTTGTACCGCCAAGGCCCAAATCAAGAGGGCGTGGAACAACCATATCATTAAAAGTTCGGTGCCATAATTCAAGCACCAAAAGCTGCCATAACATGGCGGAACGGTCATAAGCCCCTGAGACGTGTTCCTCTATCATTCTCTCCAGCGCATCCTGTTTGAAGTATCCCCGGTTTTTCTGCGAAGGGCTCAACAGAATCTCCCTTAAGAGGGACGCCCATTTATCTTCCCGAAACCAGCGGCCGATGGGAACACCGAAGCCCATTTTTCTTCGTTTGAGGATACGCCTTGGCAGTTTATCCCGAAGGCACCGTTTCAGAATTCTCTTGCCTCTCGTGAAATGGAGTTTTTCTCTCGATGGGAGGCGACAGGTGAATTCCACAATTTTGTGATCCAGAAACGGGGATCGGCATTCGAGGGAATTGGCCATGGAAGCGATATCCACTTTCGCAAGGATATCACCGGGTAGATAAGTCAGAAAATCAGTATAAGAAAAAGCCTGTTTCAGGTCTTTTCTCGAAACATGGTGAAATAGCTTGTCCACCAGATCCATGGCCTTCCGTGGGACAGCGACCTCCCTGAAAGCGGGGGTGTAAAGCTCGTCTTTTATCCTGTCGTGAATCATGATGACATAGAGAGAATAATTTAATGCTTCGTCCGTTTGCACACGTGAAAAGAAGTTTTCCAGCATGACCGGATACTTCCCCAACAGGCGTGTTCTCGAAAGTGCGTGAAAAAACGCGCGTAACAGGCTGATTGGTATATGCTTCATCGTCTGCTGTAAGCCTTTGAGTGCCGTGTAAAGCCGATAGCGGTTATACCCGAGAAATACCTCATCCCCGCCATCGCCGGAAAGAACGACTTTCACATTCTCGGCCGTGACCTTAGAGACATAGTAAGTTGGAATCATGGACGAATCCCCAAAAGGCTCGTTATAAAGCCACACAAGCCTGGGAAGCGTCAGAAGCCCCTGAGAACGGACGGTATATGCGTGGTGGTCGGTTTTGAGAGCCCTTGCCACTTCAAGGGCGTACGATGACTCATCAAACGCCTGTTCCTCGAAAGAGATTGAAAACGTTTTGGGGGCAGCGGGCAGCAACCGGGTCGCGAAATAGGTAATGGCACTGGAATCCACGCCTCCGCTGAGAAACACCCCCAACGGAACATCACTTCGGAGCCTCAGCCGGACGGACTCTTTAAGAAGGCTTTCCAGTTCCTCCACGTGTTTTTTCTCTTCTCTTTTTGAAAGAGGATTATCACGAAAATTAAATGTTGGCTGCCAGTATCTTTTTCTCGTGAAGGAACCGCTTTCAATGTGGTAAATCGCGTAATGCGCGGGTAAAAGTTTATAGATATCCTTGAAGATGGTATGTTTATGGGGGATATACTGGTAGGTCAGGAAGTAATGAATAGATCTGGGTGAAATCTCTGTTTTCAGGCGGGGATACGAGTACAATGCCTTCAGCTCTGAAGAAAACGCGAAAAGCCCAGGCCTTTTCGCGTAAACGAGGGGTTTCTGCCCCATCCGGTCTCTGGCTATCAGCACCTCCCGTTTCCTGGTGTCAAAAATACCGAAGGCGAACATCCCTCTTAACCGATCGAGGATGTCAATACCCCATGTTTCGTATCCGTGCAGGATGACCTCCGTATCGGTCTGAGACCTGAACCGATGCCCCTTTTTTACGAGGGTATCCCTGATCTCGCGGTAGTTATAGATTTCCCCGTTAAAAACAATCCAGAGAGTGGCGTCTTCGTTCATCATGGGCTGTCTGCCGGAAGCACTCAGGTCAATGATGGAAAGCCGTTTGTGCCCCAGGAAAAAGCAAGGGCCCCTGCCCTTCCACACCTGGCCCCCTGGCGTCAGAAAGAGCGCGCCTTCGTCATCCGGGCCGCGATAGTGAATTCTTTGGAGGTAGTCCCCGCAACGCCTCTCAAAACCCTCAACAGGTCTGGAATCATAGAGTCCAAGAAAACCGCACACGGGTCACCTTTCAGCCGATTAGTTTATTTTCAAGAATTCGGACGATTCTTTCCGAGGTCCGGCCATCCCACAACTCGGGTAAACGCGCGGGTGGATGCTCCTCGCCTTCAATAAGCCTTTGGACAGTTTCACTGACCCTTTCAGGGTCTGGCGCTTTGCCCAGGAGAGTGTTGGTCCCGTGGGTAATGGTTAGTGGCCACTCGGTCGTGTCTCTGAGTGTCAGGCACGGAACGCCCAACAGCGTGGTTTCCTTTTGAATGCCGCCGGAATCTGTGAGCACAAAACTCGAGTCCATGACAAGCCTGATGAAATCAGTGTGTCCGACGGGTTTAATCGCGAGGATCCCTCGCTTCTTTTTCCCCTCATCCGACAGATACAGACGCCCCACGGCCCCCGTCAGGTGAAATTCTTTCAGGCGTTTTTTGGTTCTTGGGTGCACAGGAAAAACGATGGGGCAAACTTCCGCGGCCTTGACTGCGACACGCACCAAGTGCGTTAAAACCTCCGGATCATCCACATTTCCCGCGCGGTGCAGGGTCAGAACCCCATACGGCTGGCTGGGCTCAAAACCAAGGTCCCGCTGGATGGTTGAATGTTGGGCTTTTTCCTTTTCCCACATCAGGGCGTCCACCATGATGTCCCCAACCCGGAAGATTTTTTCCCGCGGGATTCCCTCTTTCAGCAGGTTTTCATCGGCTGACTCGTCTGGCGTGAAGAGAAAGTCCGACAGGACGTCGGTGACAATCCGGTTGATCTCTTCGGGCATGGAACGATCAAAACTCCGCAACCCCGCCTCCACATGCGCGACGGGGATATGATTTTTGGCCCCCACAAGGGCGCAGGCCAGTGTTGAATTGATATCACCAAAAACAACGATACAGCCTGGATTCTCCTTTTCGCAAAGGGCTTCAAATCTTTCCATGATACGAGCCGTTTGAATGCCATGGCTCGATGACCCCACTTCCAGGTTGTAGGTGGGCTCCGGAATGGCAAGGTCGGTGAAAAAAGCGGCGGACATCTCAGGGTCGTAGTGCTGGCCCGTATGGACCAAAATGGTCTGAAATTTATCATGAGAAAGATGTGACAGCTTCCTGGCCAGTGGTGCGACCTTCACGAAGTTGGGGCGCGCGCCAACAATCAGCATGAGTTTTACGGGAGCCATCATCCTCCAAGGACCTCCAGGAGTTTCTCTTCCCAGTTGAAAAGCCATTTCGTTCTTGCCTGTTTGGCCGCCTCTTGGATTTTCCTTTTGAACATGTCTTCATCATAATACCTTTCGATCAAAGTTGCCAGTTCTTCGGCCGTCTTAAAAGTCAGCGAGGATGCCCCAAGCAGCTCGAGCGCTTCAGGCGTGGCCTTCGCCACGCAGGGGATATGAAGCGCCAGGCCCTCCAGGATGGCATTTGACATCCCTTCGTGATGGGAAGTGCTGACAAAAAGATCCGCTTTCTTTAAAACACCCAATACCTTTTTGCGCTCCAGCCACCCCAGCCAGCTTACGTGCCGTTCAATATTCCGCTTCTCGATGATGTCCCTCAATTCATCGAGGTACGAGGCGTCTTTTGCGCACGCCGGCCTTCCCGCGATACAGATATGGAAAGGAATTCTCAAGAAGGCGGCGGTTTCGAACAACATTTCATAGTTTTTTCTCGGAGTGATAACGCCAGCAAAAAAGAGGCGAATCGCCTCATCAGAGGCGGCGTTTCTCCAGACAGAATCACCAAACCTGGCGTCTATGTCCGCGTCTGAAACATGAGGAATCTCATTCGGCAGATGCGCTATTCTTTCCGCGGAAATGCCGTATCTCTTTTGGACCTTTTCTCCAAAAACCTGCGACACCACAATCACCCGTTTCGATACCCGTAGCCCTATCTTTTCCGCCAGAAAGGTTCCCCGCCTCATGGCGCCCCCCCTGCCCTGAAGGGTGTATTCGTCGGAGAGCATTCCCCTGACCATGGTGTAAATTTTCGTTCGGCCACTTAAGGCGCCTGGGAGAAAAACCAAAGCGTAAACCGGGCCGAAAGCAACAACACAATCCACCTTCTGAACAAGGCAAAAAAAGGTGCTCCAGAGAGGCGAAAAAAGGAAGTACCATATCGTTTTCAACGGGCCTTTGAGCCGCTTTCCAACCTGATGCCAACGAATATTTAAACGGGCTTCAGGGAAGGGATTTCGCGCCGTACTTATCACATGGACTGTACACCTCTCACTCCCCAGAGCGTCAAGCATCCGTTGAAACCTCATGTATGAACCGCCGGATCGAATTTCCGAAAGCCCAGTCAGATACTTACGCACGGGCCCGCCCTTTCAGTAATGAGGCGTAAATCTGTTCAACAGAGACATATTTTTCCCAGGGCATCCTCAACGCTGCGTTCCGACGCATGTGTTCTTTCATGGCGATCAGTTTTTCAGGAGATTCCAGCGTGCGGCGCAGAAATTCAACAAGCTGCTCCCTTTTATTTCTTCTGTCTATCAGGAAGCCGTTTTCTCCTTCCCGGATTAATCTTGGGATATCCCCTACCCTGGTTGCCAGAACCGGGGTACCACAGCTTAACGCCTCGAGAACCACATTCGGTGTTCCTTCCCGGTCGCTTGGCAGGATGAGAAGGTTCGCAGCGTTCAGATAGAGGGGGATCCGGGGGTGCGGCACCGCCCTGTGATAAACCCACAGCCTCCCGTCCGATTGGACGGACAAATCCTTTTCAAGTGGTCCCGATCCGATAATGTGCAGGGTTGCTTTTCCCCTCAGGGATTCCGGCAGATGCCGGACCGCGTCAATGAGTTCGAGAACACCCTTCTCGCGAACGAGGTTCCCGACAAACAGGAAATGCAGCCCGGTGGGAATTCCAAGCATCCGCCTCGCCTCGCCTTCTGGGATGGGATGAAACTGGGAGGCGTCGACACTGTTATAGGTTACCAGAAACTTGTCACGATTAAGCCGTGGAAATGCCTCGAGGAGGCCGGCTCTGGAAGATTCACTCGTGCAAAGGACGCGATCCGCTTGCCGCAGAATAATCCGGGTCAGTGCCCTGAAAAAACTGTCACGGGTGGCGAAGAGATTGAAGTCACTTCCCCTGACATGGACGATCAAGGGTTTCCTGAAAAGGGCCTTTACCAGCACGCCGATGATACCGTTCGGGTGGATCCAGTGGACATGAATAAGCTGGCAGGAATGTGTGACCATGACCGTGCACGTTCTTGCCGCGCAGGAGAACAGATATAAAATCATTCTGAAAACAGGGATTCTCCGGTAGCTAATGAGAAGCTTTCCACCGGATGGAAAGACAAACCTGAAAACTTCCACGTTCCCGACGTGTTCCCTCTTTCTGGACCAGTTGAAAATGCGGGGAGTCACCACAACAACCCGAAAACCGTTTTCGCCGAGGCGTTTCGCGAGGTTCCTGATGAATATTCCCCGATACGCCTTCTCGTTATCCGGAAAGGCCTGGCTGATGAAGCAGACAGACGTAAGCTCACTTTCCATGGGCGATGTCTTTGGGAAGGAGCCGTAATTCGCGTTCAATTTTAAGGAGCTCCCGGCGCAACGCCCCGATCAGGATGGCGATGAAACCGATGGAAAGTATCTGCACCCCCCCGAGAATAAGCAAAACAATGAGGGAGAAAAGAGGCCGGCTCTGAGACAAGGCATGGTGAAAGTGCAAATAGATGACATAAAACCCAAGGACTACACCGGAAAGCGTGATGAACCCTCCAAAGGCGCCGAACAGGACAATGGGACGATGGAGAAAGGCGAAAATCAGATGAGAAACCACTGTTGAGCCAAATCGAAATTTTGAACTTCCTTTTTTCCGCGATTCCAGGACAGCGGGGATCTCCTTGATGCGGTATCCGAGGCCAGTGGCGCGGGCAATGATCTCAAGATGGATTTCCTTGCCGTTGGATTCAAGCAGCATCCCCTGGACAACGACGCGTCGATACCCGCGGAATATTCCAGTATAAGTGTGAAGCTTTCCAGGGAAAATCCATTTGAGGAGGAGGTTCCCAACTCGGCTGACGACCCCGCGTTTCAGCGGGACATCTTTGAGCCCACCGCCAGGCATGTAAGGGGAGGCCACCACAATATCCGCCTCGTTATTCCGGAGGAGGCGAAACATCTCTTTGATGTATTGGGGTGAATAGCTGAGATCCGCGTCCATGGTCACAAGAAATTCCCCCCGGGCCTCATTGAACCCCGCGCGCAGTGCCATGCCCCTTCCACGGTTCGCTGGGTAAGACACCACCTGGACATGCCTGTTCTCCCGGGCGATTTCCTCGAGAACCTTCAGGGTTTCGTCTTGGCTTCCATCGTTGACAGGGACAATCTCATATTGGCAGCCCAATTCCTTTAACACGTCTTCGACGGCGTCTATCGTGGCACGGGCATTCTCCGCTTCATTGTACATGGGGATAATGACAGAAAGCTCAATCTTTTGGGAATCTTTCGCAGGGTCCATATTTTCCTCCAGCCCACCCCGGGGCTTTCGCATCAAAATCACCCGGGTGGGGTGAGCTTGGCCCATTGAAGGGTTGCCATCTTGAAAGATTTCTTTTCCTTCATCCTTTTTATCCATTCCTGGTAGAATGCCCGTGTACCCTCACATGAAGTGCTCGCGTAAGCTATTTTCAGATAAGAGATGGCCTTACGGTATGCCTTTGTCCTCATATATAAATACGCAAGATTTTCCAGGGCGGAGCGATAGCCTGGAGCGACCGTAAGGGCGCTCTTGAGGTATCGTACCGCCTGATCCCCTTTCCCTTCCCTGATCATGAGGGCGCCCAGGTCATTCCAGGCGTAGATAAAATATGGATCCATTTTTATAATTTTTTTGAGTGTCCTTTCAGTTACATCCGGGTGCCCCAACTGGTTCATCAAGACAGCGTAATCAAACAGGCAGTATTTGTCCCTGTTCTTTTTCGGGTAACGGCTGAAAAGCGCCTTGAATTCTTTTAAGGCGATCTCAAAACGCAGCAGAAGGTGGTCTGATTTCGCCTTCAGGCACTGCGTTGTGGCACAGGATTCGTGAATGGATCGAAACGCGTGTTCGACACCCTTGGCGTTACGCATGGCTGCCTCGTAGTGGCCGTAGATGGCAAGCAACAAGGGGTCGCGGGGAGAGGCTTTTATGGCATCTTGAATTAGGGTAGCCGTTTTCCTCCAGTCTTCATTCCGTTTATAGCTGAGGATTCCCAGGGAAGCAAAAATCAGCACGGATAAAACGATAGCAAAGGCTTTCAGCCCTTGAGCCTGCGGCTTGAGTGATGCAATGCCGATTCCCAGGGCCAGCGAAATCCACAAGAGGGGGAGGTAAGACCCGGCACCGCTGAAGCGGCCGGCGTGTGCGTGAAAAAGCCAGACACTGAGGAAACTGAGGAAGAGGAACCCCCAGGAGGGATGGTGAGCCTTTAGATAGATTCCCCCGGACAACACCATGATCAAGAAAACCAGAATGGACCAAAAAGTTGTCTGGGAGGTCAAAACCGGGAGAAGGAAATGGATGTCCCACGGCAAGAAAAGACCTTTGACCATGAATATAGCCGATAAGGGCGCCACTGAAAACAGATGGTGAAAAAGTGAGAGGTGAAGCTTCCAGCCCCACACCACGAGTAAAACCACGACAGCCACAACCCCATCGGCCTTGAAAGAAGCCTTTTCCCGCTTACTTTCAGAAAGAAGATGCGCCGCAAAAATAAAGAACAAAGCGAGAGGAGACAAAATGGTGGCAAGGGCAAGAAATATGCCCCTTAGAATTTTGTAGCGTCTGCTTTCATAGAGAGACGTGTGCAGGTATAAAAGGCCCAAAAGGGCCATCATGAGTATCCCCTGTTGGCTTATCCAGTCCGTCGCCTCACAGTGAAGGGGATGCAGGGCGAGAATAAGAGTACTAAAGAAGGCGAGCGTGACCCGTCGGGTAGTTTTCACCAGAAGCAGAAAAAGCAGGGAAGCGCAAAAGGCGTGCAGCAGATAGCTAATGAAGTGAAAATGAATGTGGTTCAACCCCCCAATCCTGAAAATCCATGCCCAACAATAGGTTGAAAGAAAAGACGGATACCCGTATTTATAGAACCCCTTAATATCACGTGCCAGCCCTCCCAAGTGAATATTTCGAATCAAGGGATTTTGAACCACGAGGGTGAGGTCGCTGCCGTCAATAAATTTATTTTCAAGGAAACCAATGTGGGGGATCAAGGCAATCAGGAATATAAGACACAGAAAGAGATAACGGAGTTCTCTGCGAGTTCGGGTCTGTTCAAAATTTCGTGTCAGGGATTGAGATCCTTCGTTCACTCTTTTTTTATCCGGGTTTTTGGTTCCTGATCACATCTTCCTTCGAAATGGCTGGCCAAGCTAACTGGCCCATTCAAAATACTAAGTCATGGTTAAGGTGTTTTACTCATGGCTATTCTAACCGAGTTTGAGATCTTGTTCAAGGCTTCATTCGGGGCAGATGTCCAATGAAAAAAGTCCTGGATCAGTTAGGTGCCGGCCGTATTCATTTTTTTTCGGCATGTCGTGTCCCATTACAAGGCACCTTGCGTAAGCTGAAGACAACTCCAAGGCTATCAGTTAACTTTTGGCTTGACCCCTCTCCCATTATCACACGCCACTCTGATGTTTCTGCCTGACTTCCGGGCGATGCCAATTTTGAGCCAATCGCTTAGTCTTAAGAAGTAGAGATATAGGTGTATAGGGAGGGGGGGGAGAAATATGTTACCCCAAGTGTGGCATGTAACGATGGGACATTTGAGGGAGTTATGGGGGCAGAAAGGGGAAAAACACCCCAGAGAGGGAAGAAAGGGTTTAAGA
>WGDA01000085.1 GCA_015493505.1 Pseudomonadota bacterium
GCGCCTTCAATTTGCCCGTGTCGATGGCCTGAATCATTTCCCCATAAGTCAGGCCATCCTTTGGCCCCTCGATGGCAGCCGCCGCCATCAGGGAACCCCAGGCGTTCGCGTATCCCGTCGTGGGAATCCAGGAAACGGTTTTACCGGCGGCACGGCAGGCCAGAGCCAGATTCGCCAGGGCGCGCAGGGCACCGTTTCCCTCGGGCATCCGCCCCAGGTCAGCACCCACCACAAACGCGATAGATCCTTTGTCCTTGACGAGATCCACCGCCTTCTTGAAAAGTTTGGCATCGATCTGGGCCGCCTCGCACACGGCTTCCGCGGCGTAGTCCGCAACCTCGCTTGAAAGCCCTTCCCATCCCTCTGCTTTCTGGAGGTCCGGGTTCTCCGACAGGGCCTCTTTGATGAGACCATAGAAGACAGGGGTTTCGGTTCCGGCGTTACAGGTCAGGGAAATATCCGCCGTTCGGTCAAGCGGGGTCTTGAAGGGGTTGACCACAATCACCTTGTTTCGAACGTCCCGCCTCGCCACGCGAACGCGGTTCGCCACGACCTGCGCGTTGAGGTCAATATTGCCACCCGCCACGATGACAACATCAGATTTCTCAAGGACATTTAGGGGATCACCCGTCCCTCCCCCATTCAGAGCCTTCAGAATCTCTATCTGGGGAGCCAGGTCCAGGCGGTGAGAGGCATCTACGTGAGGTGTTTTCAATCCCTGTCTTGCGAAGGCGTACAGACGGGCCAGTTCCTCGCTCGGCAGGCGAGAAGAGACAATCATGCCAATAGATTCCGGGCCGTGTTTTTCCAGGGTTTCCCTCAGGCGGTTGATGGCCTCTTCATAGGCCCCTTCCCAGTCCGTAGAAGCCCACTCTTCGCCCTTCCGGACGCGGGGCTGCGTCACGCGGCTCTCGTGAATCATATAATCATAGAAGAATCGCCCCCGGGCACACAAACTCCCGAAATTCGGGGCATCGTCCGTCACGTCATCTGTCTTGACGTTGATGGGGCGATCCTCGTAAGTGCTGACCTCCATCTGGCATCCAACCCCACATTGCCCGCAGGTCGTCTGGGTCCGTTCGATCTGCCAGACACGCCCACGCACGGGGCTCAGGGCCTCCGTCAGGGCGCCAACGGGACAAACAGAGAGGCATTCCCCGCATGAGAGACAGTTTTCGGGCGATGAAGGATAGATGACGGCGTCATACCCCTCCCCTTTGAGGGTGATGGCCGAGTTCCCCACCACTTCCTTGCAGACGCTGACGCAACGCAGACACACCACGCACCGCTCGGGCCACTGGCGTATCAGCGGTGTGCAGAAAGGCGCGATGTCAAAATCGGGTTTTTTCGCGTGAAACGGCTGTTCTTTGATGCCGAACTCGTACGACAGGTCCTGAAGCTGGCACTCTCCCCCCTTGTCGCAAATGGGGCAGTCCAGTGGGTGGTGCATGAGAATCAGCTCCATGGCCTGCTGGCGCATTTTCCGAACCCGTCCGGAATTCGTATGAACCTTCATCCCCTCCGAAACGCGCGTGGTACAGGCCGCTTTCGGGACGTCAGACCCCTCGATGTCCACGATACAAAGACGGCAGGAACCAATCGGCCGAAGGTGGGAATGGTAACAAAGCGTCGGGATATAGATGCCGTTTTCCTGCGCTGCCTCAAGGATCGTTTTCCTGTCTTCCGTCTCTATCTCTTTCCCGTTTATTGTAAGATGCACCGCCATTCAATGTCTCCAGATATTAGTGAACTCTATTATTCCCTGTTCCAATGGCTCGTCGCGCCACATTCAAGAAGGGCCCCTATCACTTCTTGCCCCCTGATTCTCTCTTCCCTTCGACTTCTTCCTTAAACTTGTCCTTGAAGTAGGACATGGCGTCAATGACCGGCGCGGGCGCCGAATGTCCAATCTTGCATTTCGTGGAAACTTTGAGCGTCTCGGCCAGCGACTTGAGGGTCTCCAGGTCCCCCTTCTTCCCTTTTCCCTCCGCGATATCCCGCAACATGTCGTACATCACCCGTGTTCCAATCCGGCACGGGATACATTTGCCACATGACCTTTTCCAGGTTCTTGCCAGGTAATCCACGCACAGATCAAGGATCGACACATCCGGATCTTTAATCACGAACCCATCCAGGTCCATGACCGCCTTGGACGATTCATCGTTCAACGCGTTCAACACCTTTTCCGGAATGCCTTCGGGCGTCTCAAACTCCTCCGGTTTTTTCCCCCGGTTGTCCGTGACCTTGCCTTTCCAGCAGCTAAACAGGACCTTATTCATGCTCTCTACTCCCGTGATGGCACCTTATTTATCTATTTCGCCGAGCACGATATCGATGCTTCCAATGACAGATATCACGTCCGCGATCAGGCACCCCTCAATCATCTTGGGCAGCGCCGCGAGGTTGAAATAGGAAGGATTTCTTATTTTGATGCGAAACGGCATGGCCGATCCGTCGCTGACCACATAAAATCCCAGCTCGCCCTTCGGGTTCTCCGCGCTGAAAAAGACCTCTCCTTCCGGCGGTTCGAACCCGGATGACTCCAGTTTGAAGTGGCGGATAAGCGCCTCGATATTGTTATAAACCTGCTCTTTGGAGGGCAGGCTGATCATCGGGTCGTCCGTGATAATCTCTCCCGAAGGCATATTTGTAATCACCTGCTTGATGATGCGGTTGGACTGCCGCATCTCCTCCAGACGTACCAGGTACCGGTCGTATACATCCCCGGTCGTTCCCACGGGGATTTCAAACTCGAAATCTTCGTAACTGCTGTAGGGGAACTGCTTCCGAATATCCCACTTGACACCGGAACCACGCAGCGTGGGTCCCGTAACCCCGTAATTCAGGGCGTCTTCCCGGCTCAGAATCCCAACTCCCTTGGTTCTCTCAAGCCAAATGGGATTTTTTGTCAAAAGCGTTTCGTATCCGTCTATATATTCCGGGAAGGTCTCCACGAACTCCATGGAAAGGGTTTCAAAATTTTCCGGGACGTCTTCCGCCAGCCCGCCAATTCGCATGTAACTGGGGGTCAGCCGGGCGCCCGAGACGTGTTCCAGGATATTCAGGACCTTTTCACGTTCGCGGAACGTGTAGAAAAGAACGGTCATGGCGCCGATGTCGAGGGCGTGGGTTCCCAGCCAGATCAGGTGGGCCGCGATCCTCTGAAACTCGGCCAGCGCCACACGGATGTACTGCGCGCGTTTGGGAACCTCGATACCCAAAAGCTTTTCCACGGCCATCACGTACGCCAGGTTGTTGCTCATACCGGCCGTGTAGTCGAGCCTGTCCGTAAAGGGAATGAATCGATGGTAGGTCTGTTCTTCCGCCAGCTTTTCAACACCCCGGTGAAGATACCCAATCATGGGTGTCGCCTTGACGACATATTCTCCGTCAAGCTCCAGCAACAGGCGCAAAACGCCGTGGGTTGCCGGATGTTGAGGACCCATATTGATTGTCATATATCTTGTCTCAGCCATCGCTTTCCTCAATAGAAGTAATTAGTAAGTAGTTGCCTTACGTTCCGACCGGCCCCTCGAAATCATACCCTTTGGTGGGAAAATCCTTGCGAAGGGGGTATCCTTCGAATTCTTCCGGCAGGAGGAGTTTGCGCAGGTCCAGGTGGTTAACGATGTTAATCCCGAACATTTCCCACGCTTCCCGCTCCACCCAGTCGGCGCTTTTCCAGATGCCGGTAACCGATTCGACTTCGTCGCCTTCTTCGAAGGAAATCTTCACGCGCATCCTGAACACGTGATCGGTTGAGGTCAACTGATATACCATCCCGAAACGAGGAGATTCCCCTACCCCGTAATCAATGCCGGCAATATCCGTCAGGACATCCATTTTGAAGGGTTCTTCGTCGTGAAGAAACGTACAGACAGGAATGAGGGACATCCGGTCAACCTCTACCGTCAGCTCTTCCCGGAAGATCTTGTACCCCTTGATGGCACCGGGGAAACGCTCCTTCAAAAGATCCACCATC
This sequence comes from Pseudomonadota bacterium, assembly GCA_015493505.1. Taxonomy (GTDB): domain Bacteria; phylum Desulfobacterota; class S145-22; order S145-22; family S145-22; genus S145-22. The sequence goes on from WGDA01000085.1 coordinate 3,986, forward strand.
TCGTGATAGTCCATAGGTTCCCCCTAAACGGTCACGCGTTTAATCTCATCCTTTCGGTCGAGGAGAGACTCTTTTTCAATCTTTTTCTGCAGTTTCATGATACCGGCCAGCAAGGCTTCCGGACGGGGCGGGCACCCCGGAATGTACACATCCACCGGCACGAGTTTGTCAACACCCTGCACTACCCCATAGCTCTGGAACATCCCGCCGGAGCAGGCGCATGTTCCATAGGCGATCACCCACTTGGGTTCCGGCATCTGCTCGTAAATCCTCTTGAGGATGGGCGCCATCTTTTTGGATACCGTTCCCGCCACGATCATGAGGTCAGCCTGGCGGGGTGACGGACGGAAGACCTCCGCGCCAAACCTGGCGATATCGTAATTGGCGGAGGAAGCCACCATCATTTCCAGCGCGCAGCACGCCAGACC
>WGDA01000086.1 GCA_015493505.1 Pseudomonadota bacterium
CTGGGCGCGCTGAAACGGAAAGTGGCGGGAGAGTCCCTCTTCACCACGCACTTTACCTCCACGGAGGGCGTGGGCGAGGTGGGGTTCGCCGGTGATTTCCCCGGCAGGATCGAGGCCATCGATGTGTCGGGAGGCAATAATTTCCTCGCGCAGCGGGACGCTTTCATCTGCGCGCAGCGCAGCGTCGATTTTTCCATTGCCTTTCAGAAAAAGATTGGCGCGGGCCTGTTCGGGGGTGAAGGCTTCATCCTGGAAAGGTTCAGCGGTGAAGGCATTGTCTTCATCCACGCCGGCGGCGATTTCGTGATTTTCGACCTCAAGGAAGGTCAGGGCCTCCAGGTGGATACGGGGTGTATCGTGGGGTTTGAAGAGACGGTCGATTACGATGTTCAGTTCGTGGGAGGTATCAAGACCGCCCTCTTTGGCGGGGAAGGGCTTTTTCTGACAACCCTGAAAGGGCCCGGCCGGGTGATTCTGCAGACCATGACGTTATCGAAACTGCGCAGGGAGCTGGGGACCATGGCCGGACGCAGTGGTGGAGAACATTCCGCCGGCGCCGGGATTGGAAGCCTGATGGGGAGTTTCTTCGGCAGTGATGACTGATATTCTCGCAAGAAGCCAATTTCCGGCATGAACGCGTCATCCCATGAGGCCATACAAACACCTGTACATCTATGAGATCGAAGGGCGGGTTGACGATTCCGCCATTACCTCTCCCGATTATATCGGGTGCTGGAACGAGGGGGAGAGCTCCTTCCTCTTTTTTCACTCCGATCACCACGACCTGGTGAAAAGCTTTGTGTCCCGAAACACGTCGATTCGCCTCGTGGACGCCTATGATATGGACTACGAACAGTGGCAGGGAGGGAAGCTGGCACCGTTCCGTGTGGGATCATTATGGTTTCGGCCGCCCTCAAACGCGAGTCCGCCCCCGGCGGGATGCCGGGAAGTCCTTCTCGACCCGGGGGTCGTGTTCGGGACGGGGTTGCATCCCACCACCGCCGATTGTCTCCATCTTTTGACGGATTTTTTCAGAGAAAAGACGCCCGGAAAGGTGCTCGACCTGGGGACCGGTACGGGGATCCTTGCCGTGGCCGCCGCCCTGCTGGGGGCGCGTGAGGTCGTGGCGGTGGACATCAACCGCCTGTCCGTCCACACCGCGCGCCGGAACGTGGCGCTCAACGGCCTCGGGGAGAAAGTAAAAGTCGTGGAAGCGGATGCCCGGGAGGCAATTCGTGACAAAGCGGACCTGGCCCTCATGAATATCCATTTCAGCGCTCTCGATGCCATCACGGAGACAGAGGCCTTTTACCAGAAAAAATGGGTGATTCTCTCCGGCGTGTTGCGCAGCGATTATTACACCCTGTTGAAAAAGCTTCAGAAACGGAGACGCCTCGTGAAGGAACGCCGGACGGGACATTGGTTTTCCGCGTGGTTCGAGGCGTGACCTCCCAAAGGCTGTTGACCCCCATCGCGCTCGGGGCCTGCCGGCTTTCCAATCGCCTGATCGCGGCCCCCATGGCGGGAATCAGCGACCTGCCATTCCGTACCATTCTCAAATCCTTCGGCGCCGGGATGACCTTCAGCGAGATGATCAGCACCGAGGCCTTTGTGCGGGGGCATGAAAAGACCCGGGGGATCCTGAAACGCGCGGAAGGGGAAACCCCTTTCGGGGTGCAGATTTTCGGAGGCAACCCCGCAGCCATGGCGGAGACGGCCAGGCGCCTTGAGGCAGAGGGTCTGTGCGAACTCATCGATATCAATCTGGGATGTCCCGTCAAAAAGGTGATGCGCAGCGGGGCGGGCGCGGCCCTGATGAGAGAACCGGAACGCCTTTTCGAGGTGGTTCGCTCCGTTGTGGGCGCCGTTTCCCTGCCGGTCACCGTCAAACTGCGGGCCTGCGCCACGCCGAAAGACACGGCGGGCCTGGATCTCATTCCCGACCTTTTTTCCGTGGGGGTTCGGGCGGTTACTGTTCACGCGCGCTGCGTGTCCTGGAGCTTCACGCACCCGCCTGAATGGGGTTGGATTGAAAAGGCCGCGGCGCTGGGGCGGCCACTCATCGGGAACGGGGGTGTTATGTCTCCGGAGGACGCGGTAAAAATGGCGGAACAAACCGGCTGTGACGGGGTTATGATCGCCCGAGGCTACCTGGGGCGCCCTTGGATTTTTAGGGAGATCCGGCAGCTCATCGAAACGGGAGCGTGGGCACCGATCTCTCTTGAGGAGAGATTCGCCACCATGCGGCTCCACACGCGGATGAGCCTCGAAACCTTTGGAGAGAGGCAGGGGATCCTGAGGATGCGGAAGCACCTGGCCTGGTATGTGAAAGGATTGCCGCTCAATGCGGAGTTCCGCCGTGGCGTGAACGCGACACATGATCCGGAGCAACTGTTCCGCGCGATCGACGCGTATGATGATCGGCTGAAACGGAAGGAAAGGGGCGAAGGGCTTGTTGAAAGGTAAAAGTGAGAGGAGGGAGAGAATGCGAAACGTGGAAAATGGAAACGGCGTGGCCGCCCCATGGGCGGAAGAGCTTTTGAAGAGCGCGGAGATCGTTCACGTGGCGACCCTGAAAGAAGATGGCGCGCCCATCCTGCGCCCGGTCAATTTTCTCTATCATGACGGGAAAATCTATATCCATACGGGGCCGAAAAGCGGAAAGATCGCCCAGATCCTTCGGGACCCGAGGGTCTGCCTGGAAGTGGAGCAGGTGTTGACGTATATTCCGGCCGTGGACCGGCCCTGCTCCGCGACCTACAGTTGCCGGAGCGTGGTGATGGAGGGGGTGGCGGCGCTCGTGGCGGAGAGGGAGAAAAGGCGGGACATCTTGCAGAGGATGATGGAAAAGTATCAGCCGGACGGGGGATATCGCCCCGTGTCCCTCGAGGACGTGGAAAAGGTTGCCATCATCGAGGTCGAGATCCGGCGTGTTGGCACGTATGATCATGTGAGGGAACCCTCTCGGACCTGAGGGCTCGCCGAATCGTTTTAGATCCATTAAGTAAGAAATCCGGATGCCTGCCGCTTGACAAAGCGGAACGGGATAGTTATGACTTACTGGTTAGTTATAAGAAAGGAGCGAGGCATCATGGAGCATCGGAATCGGTTGTCGGCGTCTGAACGCCAAACACAGATCCTGGAAAAGGCTCAGGAGTTGTGCGCGAGGAAGGGATTCGCGGGGACGACCCTGGATGACATCGCCCGGGAAGCCGGAGTCAGCCGGGCCCTGGTGATTCAGTATTTCGGGCGGAAGGAACATATCTATGAGGCCCTGGTGGATCACCTCTTTCAGCATCACCCCCTGGCAAGCGACCCTTCCCTGAGGGGATTTATCGAAAAGAGGGATGATGAGGGGGTTTTCAGAGCCTTCAGCATGCACCTGCTCAGATTCGTTTCGAAAGAGAAGGATCATTCCCCCCTGCGGCTGATTTACTACAGCATGCTTGAAAAGCCGGATCTGTACGAGAGGTATTTTCAGAACCGCCGCACCAAGGCACTGAAAATCCTGGAGGGTTATATCGCGGACCGCATCAAGGAGGGTGGATTCAGGGAATTCAATCCCCGTGAGGTGGCAACCGGCTTTATGGCCATGCTCTCTACCCTTCTCTTCCAGCAGGTTACGGTGCCACAGCTCTACGACGAAACCTCTTTTGTCTCGACGGTGGATACCATGATCAGGGTATTGCTGAACGGGCTCAAACGGACGGATTAACGTTTAACAGGGATGGACACATGTCGGACACGCCACAGGAAAAGCCGAAGAAAAAAAGGACAGGACGCAGGATTCTCCGTATTCTGATCCTGCTGATTATCGTTGCCGGGATCGCCGCTGGGGCGGACTATTTTATCCGGTACCGGCGCACCCATATCTCGACGGACGACGCCTATGTCAAAGGACATATTCACTGGATTTCCCCCCGGATTCCCGGAACCGTCATAAACGTCCTGATTGATGACAACCAGTTGGTCAAAAAGGGGCAGGTGCTGGTTGAGCTTGACCCGGCCACGTATCAGACACGGCTCGCCCAGGCGGAGGCGGGACTCGCGGTGGCAAAAACCAAGCTGACGGAGGCCCGGGTTCAGGTCGCGGTGATTGCTTCTGAGATTGCCCTGAACAAGGCGGAGTACAACAACGCCCTGCTCGATTTTAACCGGGCGAAACTGGCCTATCCCAACAAGGTGATTTCGAAGCAGCAGTACGATCACTATATGACCGCGTACAAGGTCGCGCTGGCGAAGCTGGCAACCAGCCAGAAGCGGCTGAAGCTTGCCAGGGATCAGGTGAAATCGGCCATGGCGCAGATCAAGGTCTGGAAGGCGAAGGTGAAAGACGCCAGGCTGAACCTCGGCTATACCCGGGTCCTGGCGCCGGTCGCCGGGTATATTACCAAGAAGACGGTGGAAGTCGGGGCCAGGGTCGGCCCACAGACCCCGCTCTTTGCCATTGTGCCATTGAACGATGTCTGGATAGAGGCCAACTACAAGGAAAACCAGCTCGCGCGCGTTCGCGTGGGGCAGGATGTGGAAATCAGCATAAGCACCTATCCGGACGTAAAATTCCGCGGGAAGGTGGAAAGCATCCAGGCGGGAACCGGCGCGGTCTTTTCCCTGTTTCCGCCGGAAAACGCCACGGGAAACTGGGTGAAGATCACCCAGAGGATCCCGGTCAAGATACAAATTCTTCCTCCCTTTAAAAAGGTTTTGCGTATCGGCATGTCCGCTGAAACGACGATTCTGGTAAAATAGGAATGGCGGATTCCGTCAACAAATGGCTCATCGTCCCCATCATCATGCTTCCCACGATGATGGAGATTATCGATACCACCATCGTCAACGTGTCCCTGCCCCATATTCAGGGGAGCCTGAGCATCGGAACGGAAGAGGCGACCTGGGTATTGACTGCCTACCTCATTTCCAATGCTATCATTATCCCCATCACCGCCTGGCTGGCGGGTTTTTTTGGCCGGAAACGGTATCTCATGTTTTCCCTCGTGCTTTTCACCGTTAGCTCCTTCATGTGTGGCATGGCGCCGACCCTCAATTTCCTGCTGCTGGCCCGCTTCCTTCAGGGATTGGGAGGCGGGGGGCTGCAGCCCGTTTCCCAGGCTATTCTGATGGAATCTTTCCCCCTGGAGGAACGGGGCATGGCCATCTCCATTTTCATGATGGGCACCGTGGTCGGTCCGACCATCGGCCCGATCCTGGGGGGGTGGATTACCGATAACTGGAGCTGGCGGTGGTGTTTCTATGTCAACCTGCCCATCGGCGTTCTCTCCTTCATCTTGGTCTCACTGTTTGTGCACGACCCGTCCTACATCAAGCGGGTGGTCAAGAGGATCGACTACGTGGGGCTGGGGCTCCTGGCCGTGGGACTGGCAAGCCTGCAGGCGGTGCTGGACCAGGGACAGCTCAAGGACTGGTTCAACTCCAGGTTTATCACCGTCCTGTCCATGGTCGCCGTGGTGGCGCTGGCGCTTTTCATCTTCAACGAGCTGTACACCCGGGATCCGCTGGTACACCTGAGAATTTTCAAGAAACGCTCGTACGCGACGGGCTGTTCCATCATCTTTACCGCCTTTCTGGCCTTTTTCGGGAGCGTCGTGCTTTTGCCCCTCTACGTGCAGCGCCTGATGGGGTACACGGCCTTTCTCGCCGGCCTGGTGATGGGACCGGGCGCCCTGGCGAGCATCTTCTTCCTGCCCATTGTGGGCAGACTGACCCGCAAGGTGGACGCCCGTTACCTCCTCGGCGTGGGCTTTGCCGCCCAGCTCTGGGCGCTTCATCTCATGTCCCACTTTAACCTTGAGGTGGGGTTCTGGTATGTCATTTTCGCCCGGGTTATCCAGGGGGCGGGCCTGGGGTTCTTTTTCGTGCCGCTTGCCACGGCCACGTTTCTGGAAATTGACAACAGAGAAATGGGTAACGCCACGGCCCTGTACAGCCTGCTGCGTAACCTGGGTTCCAGCTTTGGCACCGCCATCGTAACAACAATCCTTGCCAGAAGGGCGCAGTTTCACCAGTACCGGCTGGTGGAGCACCTGACCCCCAGCAACCCCCTGCTTCAACACACCTATCACCACCTGAAGATTGTGATGCCATCCCCGGCGCATCGGCTTGGGCTGATTTACCGGGAGACCCTGAGACAGGCGGCCGTCATGGCCTATAATGACGCCTTTTTCTTCTGCTTCATGCTGTTTGTGGCCCTGTTGGGCACGCTCTTCATCCTGAAGAAGACAAACATCAAACAGGTCGCGGGGCCGAGGCCGGCCGGCGCGCTGTCGCCGCAGGAAAACGGGTAGCGGGCCTCAATACGCGTAGATGCGCCCATAGGGGCGTTTCGAATAGGGAATCATTTTCAGGAAAGGCTTACTGGTAAGAGAATCCATGGGGACACGGAACACGCGGGAGAAATCCCTGAGATGGGGCAGCATCCGCTTGTGGTCCGTCTCATCCGTTTCGAAGATCTTGACCTCTTTTCCCACCTGCCATTCCTCGATTTCTCCCCGAATGTACATCACGCCCCCGTGCATGCCGGTTCCGGTCATGAATCCGGCGATGGGCTCCCCCGGTGGGCGGTCGAGTCCCAGGACGATGATCATGCCGCCCGCCTGGTATTCCCCCAGGAAATCACGGGCGCTGCCGCCCACGATGAGCACGGGGAACTGTTTCCCAAACGACTTCATGTGGATCCCGACCCGGTATCCCACGTTTCCGCGGATCATGACGCGGCCGCCCCGCATCCCGTATCCCAGGACGTCGCCGGCGTTTCCGTCTATAACCACCTCTCCGGCGTTCATCGTGTTGGCCACACCATCCTGCGCGTTTCCCTTCACGAAAATCTTCGGGCCATCCATAAAGGCGGCCAGGTCGTTTCCCGCGACGCCTTCCACGGTGATCCGTAGATGGGTTCCCTGAAGCCCCCCGCCAATGTACCGCTGCCCGTTGACGTTTGTGACATGCAGGCTCCTGGCCCCATCCTGGATATGACGGTGGATTTTTTCGTTCAAAACCCGGTAATACAGTCCCTGCGCGTTAATTTTCATCGATGACTTTCATCCTTTTTTAGGTAGTAGGTAGAAGATTGAAGCGACTGTGCACAAGCGGTCACAAAACAAAACCTTCAACCTAAATATCTTCCACCTTCCCCCTTTCTCCTTCCACCTTCGACCTTCCACCTTCCACCTTCGACCTTCCACCTTCCACCTAATCTACATATACACCGTTGAAAGTTTATACGACCTCAGGTCCCTCGGAAAATCGATATACCCGAAGTCGAGGTCCAGCAGGCGGTTTTTGAACCCCCGGACGTCGATGTGTTCCCGGATGAGGCCGGTATAGACACCGGCCCGGTCGATGGCGCCGATGAGGATAAAGCCCACCAGCCGGTTGTCCTTGAGGACCATTTTCCGGTAGATGCCCTCTTTCCTGCGTATCAATCGTTTGATCTCGTAACCCTCACCCTCGCGGGGATTCATTACGCCCGCAGAAATAGCCGGGATGCCCGCTACTTCCACGGAGTTCATCACCATTCCTCCCAGGTAGGGTACGTCCCGCCCCGCCATGGCCATCCCCGCGATTTTTCCCTGCCGGGCGGCGCCGGGAAGGATGGGAATCACGCGTTTTTCTCCGCTGAGGAGGTCTGTCGCCTCCGCCACGTCGCCCGCCGCGTAGATGTTTTCGATGCTGGTTCGCATGGTTTCATCCACCAGGATTCCCCGGTTGGTTTTCACCGGCGTTTCGCGAACCACCGAGAGGTTCGGACGAACCCCGATGGCGATGATGACGTGATCTGCCTCAAGGTCCCGGCCGTCTTCCAAAAGGATGCCGGTTACCTTGCCATCCGGTCCAGAGACGACCTTCCGAATCGTGGTTCCCTTGGCCAGGTGAACGCCCTCTTTTTCCAGGGCCCTTTCGAGGATCCCCGAAGCGGTCTGATCCAGAACCAGCCCCAGGATCCGGTCCATCAATTCCACCACCGTGATATCAACGCCATGGGCCTGCAACCCCTCCATTGCCTTGATGCCAATCAGGCCGCCTCCCAGGATAACCGCCTTTTTTATCCCGCGAACCCGCCGCCTGAGGGCCTTGGCGTCATCGTACGTGGTAAAGGTGGTGACACCCTCCGCCTGGGCTCCTTTGATGGGCGGGACAAAGGGGACGCCGCCCGTGGCAATCAGCAGCCGGTCATAGGGGATCCGCCGTCCGCCCTTCAGGATGACCTCGGATTTCTCCACGTCGAGGGTTTCAGCCGTCTGCCCCAGAAGCGCCGTAACCCCGTAATCCCGGTAGAATGCAGAGGGACGGTATTCCATGCGCCTGGCGTCCACCTGCCCGGCGAGAAAGTAAGAGATCAGGGGACGGGAATAGGCGTGAATGGGTTCTCTGGATATCAGCGTGATGTCACCGTCGGGATCGACCCGGCGAATCCCCTCCACCCCGTTGATAGCGGCGACCGAATTTCCGATAATCACGTATCTCATTCGCCTCTGTCCTCGAAAACGAGCGCCTCGTTGGGGCAATGTGCCACGCAGGATGGTTCGTCCTCATCCTGGCAGAGGTCACATTTGCTCGCGACCTTTTTGGAGGTTTCATTCCGTTGGATGGCCCCATACGGGCAGACCATGATACACATCCAGCACCCCACGCACTTTTCCGCGTCGTGAAGAACGGGTCCCTCCGGTGTCAGACGGTGCATGGCCCCCGTCATGCACGCCTCGACGCACGGAGGATCCACGCAGTGCCGGCACTGAAGGGCGAAAGAGACGGGGCCTGTTTCCTCAACCCGGACCCTGGGCAGCGGCCTGGGAAACTCGTCATTGAAGGCCCGGATGATGTCTTTCGTTCGGGAATGGGCAACCACGCACCAGATCTCGCAGAGCCGGCACCCGGCGCAGACTGCCTCGTTCGCGTACACGCGTTTCATTGGCGGCTCCTATCTCCCCGCGGGCAAGATGCCCAGAATTTCCAGTTCGCTGTCCGTCAGCCCCACCCCGCGCAGGTGCAGCCGGTTTCCCCTGAGGCTTTCTATGGCGTTGATTCCCATTCCCCCCAGCATCTCTTTGATCTCGTGTTCCCAGGCACGCAACAGGTTCAGAAGGCGTTCCTTCGCGATCTCCGGGTTCAGGCGTTTTTCCAGGTAGGGGTCCTGGGTGGCGATTCCCCAGTTGCATTTCCCCGTGTAACAGATCTGGCAGAGATGACATCCCATCGCCACCAGTGCCGCGGTTCCGATGTACACGGCATCTGCCCCCAGGGCGATGGCCTTAATGACATCCGAACTGCTTCGAAACCCGCCCGCCGCCAGGATGGAGACCCGCTGGCGGATGCCTTCTTCCCGAAGCCGCTGGTCCACGGACGCGATGGCCAGTTCGATGGGAATCCCCACGTTGTTTCGAATGGTGGTCGGGGCGGCGCCCGTGCCCCCCCGGATTCCGTCCAGGGCGATGATGTCCGCCCCCGCGCGAACCATGCCGCTGGCGATGGCCGCGGCGTTGTGAACCGCCGCGATCTTGACCGAGACGGGTTTTTCGTATCGCGTGGCTTCCTTGAGGGCGTAGATGAGCTGGCGAAGGTCCTCGATGGAATAGATGTCGTGATGCGGCGCAGGCGAGAGGGCGTCCGAACCCTCGGGGATCATCCGGGTCATGGAGACCTCCCGGCTCACCTTCTCTCCGGGGAGATGTCCCCCGATTCCCGGCTTTGCCCCCTGTCCGATCTTGATTTCGATGGCCGCCCCTGCCTGGAGGTAGTCCTTGTGCACGCCAAAACGGCCGGAGGCGCACTGAACGATGGTGCGCTCACCGAACCGGTAGAGGTCCCGGTGCAATCCCCCTTCGCCCGTGTTGTAGTAGGTGCCGAATTCATACGCGGCGCTGGCCAGAGCCTTGCTGGCGTTGAAGCTGATGGCGCCATAAGAAAGGGCAGAGAAAAGTACGGGCATCCGGACCTCTAACTGAGGGGCGAGCTTTGTCCCCAGGGCCAGTTTGCCGTCCCGTTCCGTGATGTCCAGGCTTTCCGGCTTACGTCCGATATAGGTTTTCAGCTCCATCGGTTCGCGCAAGGGGTCGATGGAGGGGTTGGTGACCTGACTGGCGTTCAGAACAATATGATCCCAGTAGATGGGATAGGGACGGTCGCACCCCATCCCGGTGAGGAGCACGCCGCCGGTTTCCGCCTGTTTATAGATGTTCTTGATGGCCCGACCCGTCCAGTTGGCGTTTTCCTTAAAGGTGGTGGGGTTCTGGCGCACGATCAGGGCGTCGGTGGGGCACAGGGTCACGCACCGCAGGCACCCGACACATTTGCCGGAGTCGGAGGAGACGGTGTCGATCTCCGCGTCATAGGTATGCGCCTCGAACGCGCACTGCCTGACGCAGACCTGGCAACGGATGCACCGTTCCATGTTTCGTTCGATCAGGAATTCCGGCTCGAGGTAGCTAAATCTCACGCTGCTGCCTCCCTGAGCCGCGCGATGACCGGTTCTCCCGTGCGCGGCATCCACACGGTATCCGGGTTCGGGCAGATTTCCCGGATCCCTGATTCTTCGCTCGAGACGTACACCACGTCCCCCTTCCGGGCCGCCACGAGGGGTCGCAGCTTGACACGGTCATTCAGGGCCATCATCATTCCCCGGCTGCCCAGGACGATGGCGAAGGGTCCGTTGGCCATGGCGCTGCCGTACACCATCCGGAGGGTCGTGTAAAATTGCCTTTCTTCTTCCGGCATGTGCTCGATGAGGTCCCAGAAGGGAGGAGCCAGAATGGCGCACGCGGCCCTGACAGGCAGGCGATGTTTCCGGATCAAGAGGTCCACCAGATAGGCGAGCACCTCGGTGTCCGTCATCATGGTGCAGTGATACCCGAACATCTCCACGTACCGCTTGTTGATTCCGTATGAAGAGAGCTCTCCGTTGTGAACGATCGCCCAGTCCAGGATGGTGAAGGGGTGCGCGCCTCCCCACCAGCCGGGGGTGTTGGTGGGAAACCGGCCGTGGGCGATCCACATGTAAGCGCGGTATTCGTCCAGACGGTAAAAGTCCCCCACGTCTTCCGGGTAACCCACCGCCTTGAAGGCACCCATGTTCTTTCCGCTGGAAAAGACGAAGGCGCCCGGAACCGTCTTGTTGATGAGCATAACCTTCTGAACCACGAAATCGTCTGGCGTCAACCCGTTGTGCTGGAAGAGCTCACGCTTTGGGTCCACGAAATACCGCCAGATGATGGGTGACGGGCCTATCCCGAACGCCTTTCGGGTTGGGATGGGACCGGACTCCCGTATCTCGAAATTGGCCTGGATAATCTCTTCGCTGGCGAGCTGGCAGCCGCTGTCGTCATAAAAGAGGTGCAGGGCGTAGCTGTCGGGGAATTCCGGATAAATCCCGTACGCCGCGAACCCCCCACCCAGCCCGTTCGAGCGGTCGTGGAGCAGGGCGATGGACTGTATGATGTCCTCCCCCGAGGTTCGCTTACCTGACTCATCCATGTAGGCGGTCAGGCCGCATCCCGAAATGTCCTTTTCCCAGTACAGGTTGTTCACGACGTCCCTTTGCTCCTTTGTCATAAGTGGAACGCACCATAACACAACCTGTCTGAAAATGTCAACAACTAAATGAAAATAATCTGTGACATTGGGTGTCTTATACCTATAAAACAGAACTATCCCAGGTGGTAGGTCTGTTTTAGGCTGTTTTTATAGCCTAAGTCATGAGCTTTCATCTTTCAGAAAGGCGGATAGCATGGAGATTTCTTCTTCCGAAATTCCGCGCGTCGTATCCATTGTGAACCGCCTGTGGGCGGGGATGGGATCCCAGCCGGAAAAGGCTTCTTTCTGTTTCAGGTAGATGGAAAAATCGGCATCCGATGCGTCTTTTCCCCCTTTTTGACGTTGATTCAGGTATTCCCTGACCGCCTCCTCTTCACAAACGCATTCGATGGCGAGGAGATTCGCCTGGCTTTCCCGGGCGAGCGCCAGGGCCTGCTCCCGCTGCCCGCTTTCCAGGAAGCTGGCGTCGAGGCAGACGGAACGCCCCTTCGCGAGGGCTTCCCGCGCGCGTTCGAACAGGGCTTCATAAACTCGGGCGCGGGCCTCCGGGGTATAAAGCCCTGCGTTCCATTCCCCCGCCTGGCGGGACGGGAGGGATTGCGCGATTTCCTTACGGATGGTATCGGTCCGGAGGATCTCCAGGCCGGAAGCGGTCCCCAGGGACTGGGCCACGGTCGATTTCCCTGTTCCGGAAAACCCCATGGTAATGACCAGGTAGGGCCGGTCGTAGCGAGCGATCAGGCGTTGTGCAAGGGTTAGGTATCGTTGGGAAAGATCTTCGGATCGGGCTTTCTGTTCCGGGGAAACGGCGGGATCTCCCGCGGTAAAGGCGTGGACCTTGGCCCGGACGGTGGCACGGTAGCAGGCATAGAAATCAATCAGGAGGGGGCCCCACGCATCTTTTACCCTGGAAAAATAGGCTTGTAACAGGGGCGTGTTCAGGGGGCTCAGTTCCAGGAAATCCAGCTCCATCACGAGAAAGGAGAGGTCTGAGATGGTGTCGATGAAACGAAACCGTTTGTTGAATTCAATGCAGTCGAAGATGTGAATGTCATCTCCTTCGAAAATGATATGCTCGGTGTGAAGGTCGCCGTGGCACTCCCTTACAAACCCCTCCCTGTGCCGGAAGGCGAACAGGGGTTTGTGTTTGCGGAGAAAACCGATGGTTCCCTGTTTGACCTTCGTGAAGGTTTTTTCGTCAACAAAGTTTCCCACGAAGGGGGTCAGTTGCTCGAAGTTTTCTTCACAGTCGAAGGTGACGGAGGCGTAGGTTCCCCATCGCGAGGCGGGATC
>WGDA01000087.1 GCA_015493505.1 Pseudomonadota bacterium
GGAGAACAGGCCTATCAGGACAGCCTCACCATTTCCTGGGACGGGGTTGTCGAAAGGTTGACCGCGCCGTTATGAATATCGCATGGATCGTCCCCTGCCAGACCGGCTATGAATCCATCACGCCCTACCTGGACACTCTCAAGGAATTTCCATGGGTGGTTCACATCTACCACGGGAGCTATCCCGTCAAGGCACACAAGCGCCTGAGCCATCTTCCCCTTTCAAAATACAGGAAGATGAAGGGACTGTACGCGGCCATCCACCTCTTTACGGATGACTGCGAGGCGTGCCGGGCCTTCACGCCTATTCCACTGATGGCCCAAAGGCTCTTCCAAACTCCCGTTCCCCATTCTTATACCTTCGAAGAACTCCTTTTCCGCTATTTAAAAGCGCTATGACGGCTTTTATCGACATCCTCCTGTCCCATCCGCCAGATCCGGACACGCCGTTGATTTCTATCGTGATTCCGGTTCAAAATCCGGACGAGAAAATTTTCTCTGAATGCCTCCATTCTATCATGGCGCAGGAGCTGTTGCCTTACTGCGAAGTCATTGTCATAGATTCTTCCACCCGTCCTGTTCAGACCTACGATAGTTTCAAAGAGCTTCTTCGCATCTATCCCCTCACCAGAAAGAATCTCAGTGGCGCGCGCCAGGATGCCCTGGACCACGTGCGTGGCGAGGTGATTGTGGGCATAGACTGTGATTGCATCACGGAACCTGGATGGCTGAGGGCCATCATCACTCCCCTGGACTTGGAAAAAGGTATCACGGCCACGGTCGGGCATAACCTGCCGGCCGGAAAAACATGGGTCAGCAACTGGTTCCAGGAGGCCTATGAGGATTGGCTCCTTTTCGTGAGCGCGGAAATTGACGAGGCGCGGTACATGTTCACGATTGACATGAAGAATTATGCCGTTTATACGAGAACAGCTCAGGAAATCGGGTATGACGAGAATATGATTGCCGCGGAAGATCACGATTTTGCCACACGCCTGAGACGGCATGGCCACCGAATTGTTTATGCTCCCGGGGCAAAATTACGACACCATCACAGGAAAACCCTCCCCTCTTTCCTAAAGCAACAGGGGTGGCACGGATTCGGATATGGACAGTGTGTCGCCAAGAATGAGGTTGATATCTTTGGACGCCGACCTTTCAGAGACCTCGCGAGGCAGATGGTATTCCTGTGCGTTTTTCCGCTCTTTATCCTGAATATCCTCAGAGAATCGAGAAGCGACACCTGGACCGGACTCAAATCATACCTGGTGAAATGGCTGGTTGATTGTCGGTTTTTGCTGGGAATTCTTCAAGGGATGCACCACCAGTGCGGGTGGCCTTATCTCTGGAAGAGATTTATGTCGGACCTCTTTTCACATTTTCCGGGAAGCCGGATGGAACATCTGTGAAATGCCTGGCCCTACTTTCCCCACAGATTCCGTAAGTGTGCGACCCATGATTGACCACATCAAAAAAATGCCTCCCAACACGGAACATCCCCTCATCACCATTGCGATTCCCGTCAAAAACCCGGACGAAAAGGTCTTCGCTCAGTGCCTTCGCTCCCTTCAGGCGCAGGAACTCTTCCCCTATTGTGAGATCGTAATTATCGATTCTTCCACGCACCCCGTTAAAACCTATCAGGATTTCAAGGATATCCTGCGTGTTTTCCCCCTCACACGGAAGAACGTAAGCGGAGCCCGCCAGGATGCCTTGGATCACGCCAGGGGAAAAATCCTTGTAGGAATCGACAGTGATTGCATCGCTGAACCGGGCTGGCTTGAGGCGCTTCTTCACCCTCTTGATAGTGAAAGGGGAATTGTGGCCTCGATGGGGTACAATCTTCCGGGCGTCGACGGCTGGATCAGTAACTGGTTTCAGAATGCCTATGAAGGATGGCTTTATCACATGAGCGCTGAAATCAAAGGACTGCGTTACCTTTTAACCCTCGATACGAAAAACTACGCCGTCCTGACCGATGTGGCCCGGGAAGTGGGTTTTGATGACGATCTGCGAGCGGGAGAGGACCACGATTTCGGGACGCGTCTGCGCCGGGCCGGTTATCACATGGTCCACACCCCCATGGCAAAGGTCAGACACGTTCACCGCCAGACCCTCCCCCAGCTTTTGCGTCAACAGGGATGGCACGGGTTCGGGTATGGGCAAACCGTGGTCAAAAATCACCTGGACATCTATTGTCGGCGGCCATTTCGGTACCTTGTTAAACAAAGTCTGATCTTTCTCCTGTTTCCCATATTCCTGGCAAAACTTGCGGTAGAATACCGAAAAGGAGGATGGGAAGGAATGAAGGGCTATATCGTGACCTGGCTCATCACGTATCGTTTCCAGATGGGAATGATCCATGGAATGGCATATCAGGGAGGGTGGCGCTACCTAAAGAAACGGTTCATCTCTGATATTTTTTCCTCCTATCCAGAGGCGGAGGCTGAAAGGTTATGAAAATTCTCCTGGTCTCGTATATCTACGGACAGGAGCTGGTTGGGGGCGCCGAGGCCTTCATGGCGGGACTCGCACGCGCCCTGACACGTCATGGACACAGGGTTGAGGTGGCCACAACCACCGCCTCGAGCCTCAGGGCCCCCTCGTCGTTCGGAATCCACTGGGTCGAGGGATTCCCACAGGGCGTTACGAGTGAAGACGGCATTCCGGTGCACAGGTTTCCCGTCATCAACCATGACCGGCTGCAAAAGCTTGCCAGTTGGGTCCTTTTTCGCCGTGTCCTGCGTGACTTAGAGGGCCGCACCTACCTCACCGAGGAACCGGAAGGCTGGATCTCTTTCCTGATTGAAAAGGCCCGCAAACGCCCCGCTTTTTACCAGGCCCTTTACCAATTTTGCAGGGGACCCGTTTCGCCGGGGCTCCTCCGTTTTCTGGATGCCCATACGGGAAGCTACGATGCCGTGCTCGCAACCATGGTGCCTTTCAATACCATGGGCATGGCTGTCAGGGCCGCGAAAAAGGCGGCACGCCCCGTGGGGGTCATCCCTCTCTTCCACGCCCTCGACTGGTATCATCACTGGAAACACTTCTATGAAACCTTTAGGGCGGCCGACCACCTGTTCGTCCTCAACGACCACTCCGCGAACCTTTTCAGGAACATGGGATGCCAGGCAACCCGACTGGGAGTTGGCTTCGATCCCGGCGAATTCCCCCGGGACCCGGAAGGCGCGGCCGGTTTCAGGGCGCGTCATGGGCTTCCCGAAATCGGCGCCATGCTCCTCTTTGTGGGCAGGAAGGTTCAGTCAAAGCGCTACGACCTGGCCATGGAAACCACGCGGCGCCTCAGGATCAAGGGGATAAATGTCTTCCTCGTGATGGCGGGGCCGGATGAAGACCAGCGCGACGTTGGAAAAGACGGTATTTTTTACCTCAAAACGCTGCCTCGTCAGGAACTCCTTCAGGCTTATCAGGCCTGTGATATCCTCCTGGAACCCACCGAATTTGAAAGCTTCGGCATCATCTTCTGCGAGGCCTGGATGTACGAAAAACCGGTAATCGGGAACCGGCGCTGCCCGGCGGTCGCCAGCCTGATCGAACATGGCAGAGATGGCTTTTTGGGTGCCAGCGAAGAAGATTTCGCGGAAGGCGTTCGAATTCTTCTGAAGAACCCGGAAACGGGGCGCAAGATGGGCCGACACGGGCGGGAAAAAGTGCTGTCCGAATATACCTGGGACAAAATCGTGGAAAGGCTTGAAATCGCTTTTTTTGAAAAAGGGCATCAGCCACAATGAGACTCATCATCGACGCGCAACCCATTTACGGCCAGCGGGCGGGCGTGGGCGCATACGTTTACGAAGTCGTGAAGCGCCTCCCCGGTATTCTTGCTGAAGACGAAATTCGACTTATTCTTTTCCGATTTCTGAAGAAGGAACCGATTCCTGGGGGCATCCTCGGCAATAACGTGACAATCGCTACCCATAAATTCTTCCCGCGTAAACTCCTCGAGGGGAGTATGAAAGCCGGCATCCCCCTCCCCTTCCCGTGGTTCTCCGGTGAGGGCGACGCCTTCCTTTTCCCCAACTTTGTCTCTTATCCCACCAGGAACAGGCCCTCAGCGCTCATCGTTTACGACCTTTCGTACCATCGATACCCGGAAATGGCGGAACGGAAGAACCGGGCGTTTCTCTCCAGGTTCGTGCCGCCCTCTCTGAAACGCGCCACGGCGGTGATCACCATCTCCGAATTTTCGCGCCGGGAAATCTCTGAAATTTATGGCGTACCGCCGGAAAAAATTCATATCGCCTACCCGGGGGTCGATCCAGAGCGGTTCCATCCCGTTGAGGACAGTGAAAAGATCCGGGACACCCTGAACAAATACGGCCTGCCTTCGGACTACCTTCTCTTCATCGGCACGCTGGAGCCACGGAAGGGGATCACATCCCTTCTCGAAGCCTACCAGTCATGGAGCACCCCGGACAAACCACCCCTGGTGCTTGTGGGAAAACGGGGATGGGGAAACCTACCCCTACTGGAGGAGGCCCTGAGTGGGAAAATCCCCGGAGTGTTTATCCCGGGCTATATCGCCCACGACGACCTGCCGATTCTTTTGTCTCACGCGCGCGCTTTCGTCTATCCCTCCGATTACGAGGGGTTCGGCATGCCGGTTCTGGAGGCCATGGCGTGCGGCATTCCCGTGGTATGCGGTTCCTGCCCCTCGTTTCGTGAAATCGGGGGTGAACTTCCCTTCATGTGCCAGGCCAGTGATCCGAATGCCTTGCGAGCAGCCATTGAAGAAGCCGTTTTTCATCCGCCACCTCCGCACGCCATACGGGAGGGCATCCGAAGGGCCGGAACCTTCACCTGGGAAAACACGGCTCAAAAGATTGGGAAAGTGGTAAAAGAAATGATGTATAGTGGACCCCAGAAATGGGACAGTATGTTAAAGTGAAAAGGAGTAGACAAAAGAAAGGGGGTTCACAGGGATGAAACAGCGCAGGAAATTCACAGATGAATTCAAAGCCAAAGTTGCCATAGAAGCCATCAAGGGGGACAAGACCGCC
>WGDA01000088.1 GCA_015493505.1 Pseudomonadota bacterium
AAAGCTGCTTTTTCCATTGGGTGATCTGGTTAATATGAATGCCATGTTCCTGGGCCAGTTCCTTGGCGGTCTTGTCTCCCTTGATGGCTTCTATGGCAACTTTGGCTTTGAATTCATCTGTGAATTTCCTGCGCTGTTTCATCCCTGTGAACCCCCTTTCTTTTGTCTACTCCTTTTCACTTTAACATACTGTCCCATTTCTGGGGTCCACTATAGGGAAAAAGGCGAAAAACTGAGGGCCTAAGGAAGTCCTTTTGTAAATTGTGAATCGTAAGGCGTGAGGTATTTAGATACATGCTTCTTAAATCTAACGGTTTACCTTGCACGGTTGCGATCCCTTTTTCATTTTGCTTTAATTACGTTTTTTTAAAGTCATTCAACATCTTGTCATAATCGGCGTGCGACCCTATCCAAAACCAGATTATCATGTCTTGTCCTTGGCGAGCTCCCAGCGCCCGGTAATCTCTTGATATGCGAACCGCGTAAATGGGTCGTTTGGCGTGAACCCGTTTAAAGTGAAGGCCAGGATAATAGGGATCTTTTTCAAATCGGATGTAAGCTTCTTTTGCCTGTTTCTGAATTCCTCGTGGCAGTTGCGCAAAAAGATTGCGAAACCGTTCCGTGGTGTGTGATATCATAAGTGGCTGATGCTCAAGGGTTTCGTTTTACCCTCCGCGTATTCCATGAGTGCCTCATCCGCAAGTTGACCCAATACATCTTCTGATTCAGCAAATGTTTTCTCCCATCGTTTTTCAGCTAAAATTTCGTCGATCAGCCAGCGCGCGAGGGTATTTTGATCCATCTCCGGTAGTTTCGAGGCCTCTTTAAAAGCTTTTTCAAGTAATTCGGTCATGATTGAACTCTCCCGCCTTTCGGTGTTACCTAAAGAACTTACGTTCTTTTCTTTTTATATCAATATCATTATACCACAACATTGTGTCAAAGTTGAGAAGCAGCCCGTGTCCTTCTTGGGTCAATCTAAAGCACGCACGGATTTTGAGCCGCACTACTCTTCCTGACAGTCTTTTATCCCGATCTTCTCCCGTGCCTTGTCGATGATCATGCGGGTGAGGGCCTCCGTGTTCGCGACGATTGTTTTGATGGCCTCCGGTGTGAGGGCATCCCAGTGGATGCCGGCGGTGACCACGACCGTGCGGTTGAGGGCGCTGGCGATGCGGGTGGCCATCTGCTGGGCGACGGTGTCTTCCTTGTGCCCCAGGACGGTATAGACAGAGGTGGTCGCGCTGACCTGGTAGGGATCCTTCAAACTGGGCCGGGGGTGGGCGATGCCCACGGCGCCGATGTGGGGGCGCGTGCCTCCCCAGACGGCGACGAGGAGGTCGTCCCCCAGGACGTGGATCGCCGCCTCTATGGGATAGTCGCCGGGGGTTTTAAGGGTCCATTGCATAGGGATTAGGTGGAAGGGGGGAGGTAGAAGGTTTACCCAGTGAAATTGACGAAGTCACAGCAAAGCGAATTTCATCGGGGTAGAAGGCTTTTTTAGGTTTCACGCAAAGGCGCAAAGACGCCAAGTATTTGTTATATTTTGGTTTTCTTTGCGTTCTTGGCGGCTTGGCGTGAGATTTGATCAGGGTAGACTTACCATAAATCGTGAAGCGTGATGCGGGACGTGTTCGGCGTTTAAGGAAACACTTTACGCTTAACACTTGACGCCTTATGTCATACATTGTCTGCCGAGCGCTCATGACGATTTCGAGAGTTTCAATATCTTCATCAGCGGATGGAGGGAGGCCAGGAGGTGGTTGGGATGGAGGGGTTCCATTTCCCTGCGGGTGTTTTCCCCCTGGGCGGCCACGGCCACAGAACACCCGACCTTTTTCGCCGTGCGGATGTCGGTGCGGCTGTCGCCGATGAAGATGACTTCACGGGGGGCCAGTCCCAGCCGCTCGATGGTCTTCGTGAGGCCTTCCGGATTGGGCTTGAGAAACCGAACCTCGTCCCGGGAGACCGTGACGTCGAATGCCCGGTTCCAGCCCATGAGGAGAAGAATCCCGTCCATCGCCTTGCGCCCCACGTTGGAGCAGAGGGCGATGGGAATTCCGGTCGCCTTCAGGGCCGAAAGGAGCTCTCTCGCGCCCGGTTGCGCGTCCCACCGGGTCAATGCGTCCCAATCGTATTCGTCATAGATGGCATCCACCACCTTGAGAAACCGCTCTTCCGCCGCCGTGTCAGGGGCGTGGCGGATCCCTTCGTTGTAGAGTTCCGCGTAATCCGTGAGGTCCAGGAGCGGGGCGGTCCATCCCCACTCCCGGATCTGATCCTTGACCTTGGCCACCGCCTCCCCGATCTTCCACTGGAAGTCCACGAGGGTGCCTTCCAGATCGAAGATGACGCCGCCATAGGGGCAGGAGGAGGGGGCCATGGCCTTTATCCTATCCCGCCGCCGAGATGGCGGTAGTGACCTTCGTCATGAGGTCCATGAGGGACTCCGCGCCCTTTCGCTGTTTGATACCGCTAAGTTCCGCCTTGTCCACGTAGAGGATGGCGCCGGTTTCACAGAAGCGCGCGCACTGGGGGTCGCCACCGCAGAGGTCACACTTGATGACCCGGTTGGTGACCCAGTCGAACCCCATGGCGCCGAACGGGCAGACGTTCATGCAGGTGCGGCAACCGATGCAGAGGTCATAGTTGACTTCAAGGGCGCCCGTTTCCGGGTTCCGCGCGATTGCGTGGGCCGGGCAGGCCGCCATGCACGGGGCGTCCTCGCACTGCTGGCAGACGACGGGGAGAATCTTCCCCTCCATTTCCCACTTGACGACCCGGATGCGGGCCCGGTAGAAATTGACCACCCGCTCGTGCTTCACGGAACAGACCTGCTCGCACAGCCGGCAGCCGGTACATTTTTCGGGATTGATGACCAGGATTTTAGACATCTTCGCCTCCGTCCTTTTATAGTTTATGGGTGGGTTCGTCCTGAAGGCCGAGCGCCTCGAGCTTCTTTTTCGTCGGGCGGCCCTTTTCGTCCCACTCATGAAGTTTGTAGTATTCGTCGATCATCTTCTTGAATTCTTCCCGGTCGATGGACTTGCCCCGAACCACGGGAAGCCCCCGGTCGGTTTTTTCGTCGAAATACCGGTCGGGCAGCCAGTCCATCTCCCGCGTGAGCCCCTCGCGCAGGTTGAAGAGCCGTTCCAGGGTGTAGGCGCGGTCGGCGCAATCCCAAATGTCCTTGGAAGTAAGCTCAAGGCCCGTATTCAGTTGGATGAGCCTGGGCCATTCGCTGAAGTTGGGCATGTTGGGGCCCAGGAACACGGTGTGGTATTTGCAGATTCCGAGGCAGTCCACCGCCTCGTAACACATCTCCTGCCAGATGACCTCCCACGGCTTTCCCTCGTAGTCCCTGTAGTCAGAGGTGAGGGGGCCGTCGTAGGGGACGGGGTTGCCGTAGATCTTCCGCAGGACCTTTTCCGGCAGGTGGTACAGGTCGATAGCGGGGCGGCTCCGAAGGTGGTCCGATCCGCGGGAGGCCGTGGCGATATTCAGGGCCAGGGCCGGCGTCGGCCGCTCGTCGGAGTGGAGGTTGCTCATTCCCTTCACGTGGATGAGGTATTTGATGGCGTCCTTGCCGATCTTTTCCGCCGCCTTCAGGGGACCTTCCGCCAGGATGTCCCCGATGCCCCGGCGCTGGGCGATCTGGTGAACCGCCTCGATGACGGCTTCGTCATTGCCGAACCGAAGGTCGAGCCCGTCCGTGTCTTTTTCCGTGAGGATGCCCTTCTCGAAGAGCTCCATCGCCCAGGCGATCATGCTGCCGGTCTCCAGGGTATCAAGGCCGTACATGTTGACGAGGTGGTTTCCCACAAGGACGGTCTGCTTGGTGGTGCATCCCACCTCCGCCCCGAAGGCCCCGAGGGAGGTGTAT
Source organism: Pseudomonadota bacterium (assembly GCA_015493505.1). GTDB lineage: Bacteria > Desulfobacterota > S145-22 > S145-22 > S145-22 > S145-22. Next base: position 3,884 of record WGDA01000088.1, read on the forward strand.
TCAGGCCCTTCCACGTAGGCGCCCGTGTAAGGGCCCTTCTTGATGAAATAGCGGCCGCGGCAGTGCACCTGGCAGCCGAAGCAGCCGGCCGTCCCAATCATCTCTTCCTCGATCGACTCCGGTTCGATGTCGTCCGCGTAGGGGATCTGGTTGGATTGGAAGTTCCGAACACGCACCAGCCCCGTGGAGTTGGTGGTGCCCCAGATGAACAACGTGCCCAGCTTCTGCATGGTCTTGGAGACCTTCGCAGAGGTCACCTGCGTGATGATCTCTTTGTTGTATTCGAGGGCCTCTTCCGGGAAGGCGAGCTTGATGTCCATCCGGCCGCGGGCGGCGATGGCCTTGAGGTTCTTGGACCCCCAGAGGGCGCCCATACCTGTGCGGCCCGCCGCGTTTTTCAGGGAGGTCATCACGCACGCGAAACGGACGAGGTTTTCCCCCGCCACGCCGATCGTCATGACCTGGATGTCATCATCGCCCAGCTCCTGCCGGACCATCGTTTGCGTCTGGTGGGCGTCGCGTCCCCACAGGTGCGACGCGTCGCGGATTTCGATCTCGCCGTCATGAATCCAGAGATAGACGGGACCGTCGGCCTTGCCGGTGATGACCAAGTGGTCGAAACCCGCCATGCGCAGCTCAGGGCCGAAGAATCCGCCCATGTTGGCGGACCCGACGAACCCGGTCAGCGGGGATTTTCCCGCAACGTGGGTGCGGGCCGAGGCGGTGGCGAGGGTGCCCGTCAAAAGCCCCGCGCTCACGAGGGCCACGTTGTCCGGGCCGAGGGGATCGGCCCCCGGTTTCACGTGGTTGTAGAGAAGATACATATCAAGGCCCCGCCCCCCCAGGTAGAGTTTCCGCATCTCCAGTGGGATGGGGGCGGTCCGGACCCGGCGGTTGGTCAGGTCGATGTAAGCGATTTTACGACTCAATGCCATGCTATTTTCCTCCTTTGTTCTCAGCCATGGATTTCTGTGTCTGCGCCTCGTTCACGTCCCAGACGGGGCCGCGGATGCGGGGTTCCCCCGGATTGAACCAGTAGATACGCCAGGCGTACCCGCAGTTGGGGCAGGTAAAGGTCTTGGCGCCCGGTGGAGGAGTGAGCCGTTCGAAACAGTTGAGACAACGGAACTGTCCCGACGTGCGCCCCTTGACAACCTTTTTGGCAGCGCTTTCTTCCGTTTTCTTAGACATGGATGCCTCCCTCAATATTTTTTTATGGTGCCGTTCCAACCTCAAGAGTTTTAAGTGTTAAGTTTTAGGTTTTAAGTAAGAAAACTTAACACTTAACAACTTAATAACTTAAAACTTTTATTTCTTCATAATTTCCCAAAACGCCTTGACGACCGCGTCCGCGAAGGACGGATCTTCCAGGTTGGCGTCCACTTCCCGGACGATGATATCCTTTTTCAGCTCCTTTTTCAAAAGGTTTGTGAAGATCGCGTCCTCTTCCGGGTCGTAGGCGGGGCTCCCCTCCCGGTCCACGGCAGACCAGCCCTTATTCGGGATGACCACCCGGACGGGGCCTTTGGCCTTGTTGAGCTTTTCCGCGAAGGCCTTCGCGACGGCCTCCATCTCTTCCGGCGAGATGCGGATCCAGGTGCGGTGTTTGTCCAGGTCCACCTTGCGGCGTTCGTAGTATTCCGGCTTATACTGGGATTTTCGCGGGGTCATGAAATTGGCGCTGCACGGGGCGATGACCTGGGGGATTCCCATGTCACCGGCGGCCTCCATCCGGTGGGGGCCGGAGGCGCGCATTCCCTTCCAGAGGGCCTCACCCACGCCCCCCGGCGCCAGGTCGATAACCGCGTCGAAGAGCCCCTGGCGCACCATGTCCTCCATGGCGGCATCGGAGATACCGGCGGCGGAGAACCCGATGGCCTGGCAGCCGCCGACTTCAAGCCGCTTGCGAACGGCGCTGGCGCAGTGCTCACACGGCCCCAGCATGGTCAGGGCGACCACGATCTGCCCTTCGTCCCTCCGGCTTTCCGGCGGGGGGACCTGGGCCATGGCGCAGATGGCGCGCGCGGCGCGGTCCAGCGCCTGTTTCAACAGGGCGCTCAGGCCGGCGATTTCGATGACAGTATGGAAGAGGGCGATATCTCCCTTGCCGATGTAACGGGTGGAGAGCCCGGGAAGCGCCGCTGTGGATGAAACCATCAGCTTGGCCAGACCAAAGGGGAGGGCGCGCATGACCTCGGTCGCCATGAGGGAGCCCGTGGAGCCACCGAGGCCGATAACCCCCTGGATCTCGCCCTTCTCAGCGGCCTCTTTCGCGAGCTTTTTGGCGCCTTCGATCATGGTAGTGGTGATTTTCGCCCGTTCCCGGGAGGCCCGGATGGCCTCGATGGCGCTGCCTCCCGCTTTCGCCACCTCGGCGGCAGGGATGTCGGCGGGTGGAATCCTGGCGTCCGGGGTCCCCATGGAGAGGTCCATGAGGATGGGCCGGGCGCCGATGGCCTCGATCGCGTCTTTCAGGTACAGGGTTTCCCGCGCCTTGGTATCGAGGGTGGAAATCAGCAGGATGGCGGGAGCGGGCATCTCATTTCCCCTCTTTCGTTAGTTTTTCCTCGATATCCTTCTTCAGGGCCTTTTTGTTCACCTTCCCGGAATCGCCGACGGTGGGAAGCTGGTCCATGATCTCCAAGCGTTCCGGCAGCTTGTATTTGGCGATCTTTTTCTCCAGGAGGAAGGCGACCATCTCTTCAAAGGTGAGGGTTTCCCCCTGCTTGCAGACCACGTAGGCGCAGGCGCGCTCGCCGAATTCCTTGTCCGGCATGCCGACGATGGCCACGTTGGCGACCTTGGGATGCTCGTTGAGCAGGCCCTCGATCTCGGCGGGATAGATGTTCTGGCCGCCGCGGATGATCATGTCTTTCTGGCGGCCGAGGATCCACATGCACCCCCGATCGAACTTGACGATGTCGCCCGTCGTGGTCCAGCCGTTTTCCTGGAAGACCGTCGCGGTCATCTCCGGGTCGCGGTAGTACCCCGCCGGGGCATGGGGACCGCGGAACCAGAGGATGCCCGGTTCCCCTTCGGGAACGGGATTGCCGTTCTCGTCCTTGAGGACGACCTGGTTGCCGGGTAGCGGCCGCCCAACGGTCCGGCGCCGCAGCTCGACGGGGTCGTCCACGCGGCATCCGGAGACGGATCCCACGTCCTGCGTTCCCAGGTCGCTGGTGATGACCGCCTTGAAACGCTCCTCCACCTCTTCCGCCACCTGCGGGGAAAGGTAGCCGCCGGCGGACCGGATGAATCGGAGGGAGCTGAGGTCATACTTGGTTTCGTCCGCCTCCAGCATCCGGACGAGATGGGTGGGCACCACGCCGATGGCGGTGGCTTTTTCCTTTTCGATCAGTTCCAGGGCGCTCTCCGCGGAGAATTCCTCCATCAGGACGACCTTGGCACCCGCCAGGGGGGCGGCGAAATAGGTCAAGGTCCCCGCCGCGCCGCCCGCGTGGGGGGCAACCGCCACGGTGATGTCTTCATGGGTGAGGTCCCACAGATCGATGCGGGCCTTGGAGGTGCACAGCCGCGAGGCGATGGGCCATTCCACCAGCTTGGGAAGGCCTGTGGTCCCCGTGGTGCTGGTCAGCAGCCCCACGTCTTCCTTGGGATTGAAACGGCGCTCCTTGAACAGGGTGCCTGAATAGGATTTCTTGAGGCCTTCCTGGGCCAGCTTCACGAGGGACACGCAGTTTTCACCCGCGCCCGCCGGAACCTCCTCGTCCAGGAGGAAGAAATGCCGGATGGAGGGTTGTTTCTGCTGAATCTCCCGAAACATCTCCAGGTAATTGAACTTCCGGTAGAGGCTCGGGAAGACGACGGCCTGGGCCTGGGTCTTTTCCGCCATGAATTCCAGCTCCTTGTGACGCAGGTAGGGGTAGACCGTCAGGGCGATGAGGCCCGCCCGTTCGCTGGCGATGCGGGCGAGGAACCCGTAAACACTGTTGGGGGACTGGATGATGATGCGGGTATCCTTCTCGAATCCCATGTCGATCCATTGGCCGGCGATGGCGTCCACCAGTTCCACGGCCTCTTTCCAGGTAATCCGGTAGTGGGAATCGACCAGGGCCTCCTGGTCGGGCCACTTTTCCGCGTTGCGTTTCCAAAAGTCGTAAAAGGTTTCCTCCGTCCAGAAACCGTTCATGGAAAATTCGTTGATCATTTCGTCCGTGTATCTGATGACTCTCATGCGTGCGCACACCTCCTTGAGTTGGTTGGTTTTTGGATGAATCCATATTGGACTCGCTAAAAGTAGGTATACGCTTGAAGGCGAAAAGTCTTTCGCCTTCAAGCATCTTAATTTAATCGAGCCCCAGCTCGCTCCAACGGGCCTCGACCTTCTTCACCGTGGCCTCGTCCAATTGGATTTCAACCGGTTTCTTCTTCCATTCGAAGGGGATACAAGCGTCCATGATGATGCGGGAGACGATCTCCCGGGCATCGATGGGCAGCGCCGGATCCAGCGGGGTGGAGCGGCCCCGGTTGATGATCTGTGTGCTGCGCCTCGGGTCGTAGCGGGTGCTCAATGCCCACCAGACCTTGGTCATGTCGTCCGCGGGGATGTCTTCTTCCACCACGATGACCCCCTTGAGGCCGTAGTGGCCCGTGGTGGTGGAGATGACCGCCGTGCCCACGTGCATGGAGTGCCCCGGATACATCTGTTTCACGGAGACGATGGCCCAGAAACGGCCCGTGGACTCGGGCGGGATGTAAACGGACTGGATGCCGGGAACCCGCATGGTCTCCAGGTCGGTCCAGAGGGTGGCGGTCCGGTTCAGGGACTGGATCATATGGGTGTCGTTGACCGGTTTCCCCACGGAGGTGGACCAGAAGATCGGTTTTTTCCGTCGGAGAATCCGTTTGACCTCCATGCAGGGCTTGGGCAGCTCCTCGCCCGCCTTGCCGGAATAGTAGCCGGTGTATTCCCCGAAGGGGCCTTCCTCGCGGAAATTTTCCGGATCAATGAAGCCTTCCAGGACGATCTCCGCGTGGGCCGGGATGGGCAGGCCGGTCAGGTCGCTCTCGATAACCTCGACCGGTTCGCCCCGTAGAGCCCCGATGATGTCGTATTCGCTGGTTTCGGCCGAGACCAGGGTGCTGGAGACGAGGAACATGACGGGATCGCACCCGATGACCGACGCGGCCGGCATGGGTTTTCCCATCTTCTTGTATTTCTGCAGCATGAAATCCGCGTGTTTTCCCTTGATGATCTGGATGCCGATGGTCTTGTCATCCAGAATCTGGGAGCGGTAGGTGCCCAGGTTGACCCACCCCGTGTCCGGGTCCTTGGTGATGATATAGTGGGCGGTGCCGATAAACCGTCCGCCGTCCTGGGGATAGAACCAGGGAGCGGGGAAGTCGAAGAGATTGACGTCGTCGCCCTCTACCACCATCTCCATGACCGGCCCATCGGAAACGGTCTTCGGGGGGATCAACTGCTTGGTCGTAAGCTGCATCCACTCCTTGGCCATCTGGGACATGGTCTTGTCCGTGGGCATCCCAAGGGCGATGGCCAGCTTTTTCGGGGTGGTAAAAGCGCTGGTAACCACGGGAATGTCGTAGTCCTTGACGTTCTCGAACAGGAGCACCGGCCCCCGTTTCTGCTCGTTCAACGTGGCGATATGAGAGAGTTCCAGGTTCCAGTCCACCTCCGCCGTGATTCTCTTCAGGACCCCTTCCTCTTCGCACTTATTGATAAAATCTCTCATGTCTTTCATTGAGGTTTCCTCCTTTTTTGGGTTCAAAGTTCTATTGAACGTTCTTTTTGTGCCATTTTGTAACTACATAATATATTTTGAAAAAGTTGTTTGCAAGCGAAATAAATTTATCTATTCATAAATAATACTTATAAAACAGGAAAGACTTGTCCGCCGGGATCAAGACAGGGGAAGCACCCATCCCCTGCCTTCCAATCTTCCATAATAAGTAGATGCGGGAAAAATGAGAAATCAACTTTTGGGGGGCGCGCCCCACATGCCGGCAATCATGCTCACGGCGTCAGCAGGTTTCTCGGTTTTTTTCTTTTCCGGTTGATTTTTCTTTTGACTCCAATATGTTTCCGGACGGGCCTGGAGAACCACCACGCTGTCCGGATAGGGCAGATCGGCATCGACGGCCCACTCGATATCAGACGGGGTGCCGTAATATTTCTCAATGCGCTTTCCGATGCGGCTGAGCTCCAGAAGCTCATCATCTGTAATGGAAGGGGCATTTTTGCGATCATCCGGAACAGGACCTTCATCTACGCGATTGGCCGCAGTGTTGACGCGGTATTCCGTCTCTTTTGTGGAAATAGTTCTCTTCAGGATATCGAATGCAACTTTGTCAATGAGAAATTCATCCGGTGTGACGGTGCCGCTGACGACGCTTTCTCCCAGACCCCAACTCGCGTTGATGGCGATTTTGGAACGGTCTCCGTTAATGGGGTTCAGGGTAAACATGACACCGGCGCATTTGGCATGCACCATTTTCTGAACCACAACGGCGATTTTCTCACGGTCATGACTGAACCCATGCTTGAGGCGATAGGCAACGGCGCGATCGCAAAACAGGCTGGCCCAGCAGTTTTTGGTGTGTTGCACCACACTCTCCTCGCCCGTGATCCAGAGGTAGGTGTCCTGCTGCCCGGCAAAACTGGCGTCGGGGAGGTCTTCCGCCGTGGCGCTGGAACGGACGGCCACCGGCAGATCTTTCACGCCCGTCATTTCGACAAGTTTTCGGTACGCCGCCACGATGGCCTCAACGATTTTGTCCGGAATCTCCTGGGCCCAGACGATTTCCAGAACATCCTTTGAGATGGATGACAGGCTTCCCGGGGTCTTTAGATCAATCTTTTCAAGCATGGGGAAGATGGTTTTTCGGATCCCGGAGGCATCCAGGAAATCCGTGAACGCGCGGGTTGTGACGGTAAATCCGGGGGGGACCCGGATGCCGGCCTGGGTCATCTCGCCCAGACTGGCAGCCTTTCCCCCCACCAGTTCAAAATTCTTTCTTCCACTTTCCTCGAACCAGAGGATATACGGTGGCTTCCGAAACATGATGGCGCCTCCTGATGCTAACGGATAATCTCCACCTTGCCAGTGTTGCCATCTACGACAATCCTGTCTCCCGATTTGATGGCGGCCGTGGCGTGGCCGGTTCCCACGACGGCGGGCATCCCGTATTCCCGGCAGACGATGGCGGCGTGGCACATGATGCCGCCCACGTCGGTGACGGCCGCCTGGATCTTGGAAAAGGCGGGCGCCCAGGAAGGAGAGGTCGTGGGGCATACCAGGATATCCCCGTCCTGAATTTCATTGATTTCATCCACGCTTCGACAAACGCGGGCGATTCCTTCAACCCTACCGGGTGAGCCGGCAAACCCCTGAAGCTCGGTGAGATCCGTGATATTTTCCGCCTCTTTGGCCTTTGCCCAGGATTCCATGGTGTCGTTTGTGATCCCCCACAAGACGATGGTAAAGGGCTCTTCTATCTTTTCCGGGGCGGTGCCAACGGCGGGCGGCGGTGTCCACTCACGGAACTTCTGCAGGACATCCTTGCGCCACGCCACTTCTTCCGGCCAGTGAAGGGGACCGTAGGGTTTGGTGCCCGTCGCCCAGGCCGTGACGATGTCCCACAGGGCCTGCTTGATTTCATGACGGTTGAGATACCACATGTCTTCCACGTCTGCGATGAATCCGTGATCCTTCAGGATGGCGCCTACCTGCCGCATCCTGTTCCAGAAGATGGAGTGGAACCAGTGCTCCACGTAGAAGAGGTGATTTTCCACATAAGGGAAGACCGTCCGTGAAGTGCCCAGGAGCATGTCGAACTGCTGTCGTTCCTCGTCGGTTTCCAACAGGCTGCGGTATTCTTCCGTAATCTTGTCCCGCTCTTCCTGAAGCCGTTTCAGGGGACGTTCCAGGTTTTCGCCCTTTTTAACCTTCTCAATATAGATTTTAATGGAATCGATCGGTACGTTCAGGTTGTCGTTCCAGCAGTGGTCATGATGGTACCAGCCCGTGCCGGAGGAGATATAGAACCATGGATCCCGCGCTTCCTCGAAGGCGTCCACCCATTTTTTGCCGTTGTCCGTCTTTTTGAGAGACTCCAGCAGGGCGTTGACGTCTGTGCTGGCCAGTACATCTCCGTCTACACCCAGCTCCACGGCGAGTTTCGCCAGTTTCTTCAGCTCATCGTCGGGGCGGTACATGATGACATCGATCCCGGAAACCATCTGGGTGACGCGCTGCAGAGAAATATCCGGAAAGGCCTTCTGGCAGAAGTCGAGAAAGACCACGTAGGCGGCATACCCGAGGTTCAGGAACTCGAAATGATATTGCCAAGTCAGAATTCCCAGGTCGATCAGCTCATCATATTTCCTGAGGAGCTCGTACCCGCTGCTCTTTCCGACCGCGTTGGTGACGATGGATTCGTCTTCCATCTCCGGGAGTTCGGGAAATTCGATGGCCTCCAGTTTCCGGATGGTATCGACCATCTTGGTTTTCCATTTCTCGTACAGCTCATCCCAGTGCTGGTAATAGTATCCGGCGCGTTTCATAAAGATCTCGGCGCGCTTCGGGATCTCGTTGGGATCCGGGACGGGGACCGGTGAGATGTAGATGTAACCGTTGATAATCCGGTGATCGACGCCCAGGGCCGGCGGGACGATAAAGACTCGCGTATTGTTCTGGGACAGGGCGAGAAACCATGCCTCGTCCCAGATGATATCGAAGGGATACATGGGTTCCGGATAATGGAGCCCGTCATAGAACCAGAACATGCTGTTCTCGTAGGCCTCACGTTCCTTGTCCTTGGTGGTCCACCGATAGTAGTAGGGATACATGCGTTCCCAGCCTTCAGTGCCAGGAATGGTCTCGATTTCGTGGGGATTTGGGAATTTTCCTGCCATACTGACCTCCTTTAAAGGTGTTTTAAAATGAGGTTGAAATGAGTAAAATCACCTCCTCTCATGACGATACCATGTAAAAACTTCATGATATTAATTGTCTAATTACACCCCATGAATAACACATTCAAGCGAATAAATTTTATAGTATCATAAGAATAACTAATGATTAAAATCCCTGGTGGCTCCTGACGAAACAATGTTTGTAAAAGGACGCTCACGCGCCACAGCAGCTCCCCTTTTAAACGGGGAAGAGGGTGGATGTCAGCCGGCAAAGTATATGGCAGATTATGTTAATTCTGTGCCCCAATGACAGACACGATGTCTGAAATATTGATCTCCAGCATCTTTACGCTCGCCTGGATGCGCCGCGTGTTCCGTTCGATAGCCTGGATACCGTCGGACAGCTCCAGCAGGCGGGCGGTTGCCTTCGAAATGGCCTCTATCTCCTTTTGGATTTCCTTAAGTTTTTGCGTTTCCATCTCAGTGTTCCTTCCTTCTCAGGTCCTTAAATCGCCGGGCCTTGACCTCGTAGCGCGGCAAGCTTCCGTAGGGATGGACCTCGATTTTGTATCCCAGGTTCGTTTTCAGGCGAAGCTGGTCTTTCAGCCGCGCCAGGACATCCTCTTTTCGTCCAAGGGCCTTTTCTAACAGCTCGATTTTAAGGGTGATTTCGTCCATGTCTCCCTTTTTGTCGACGATAACTTCATAATCATTCCCAAGTTCCGGGATACCTCGGACCACCTCCTCGATGGCCGTGGGTGCCAGGAGAACCCCCTTGACCTTCGTGATGTCGTCCGCCCGGCCAATGACGCCATCCTTGATGAGGCGGAAGGTACGACCGCAGCCACAGGGGTCCTTCGCCCACTGAATAATATCTTTGGAATCAAAGCGGACACAGGGCTGGGCAATGCGATCGAAGGCTGTAATAACCATTTTCCCCGGACGTTCCGGTTCCGTAATGATCTCGCCGGTTTCGACATCCTCGATCTCCACGAGAAACAGGGCCTCGTTCACGTGGAGCCCTCCGGGTTGTTCCAGGCACTCGTAACTCCAGGCTCCGATTTCCGTGGCGCCGATATGGTCATACACCTTGGCCCCCCACGCCTCTTCCATCCTCCTTTTCGTGGTTGGGATGCTGGCACCGGGTTCCCCCGCGCAAGTGATGCGTCGGATGGTGAGCGCTTTCGCCGGGTCGATTCCCAGTTTTCGCCGCGCGGTGTCTGCCATGCCAAGCACGTACGTGGGCGTGGCCATGAAGGCGGTGGCGCGCAGTTCCCGCATCTTGAGAACCCGCGCCTCCGTGTTCAGGACGCCCCCGGGAACCACTTCGCACCCAATCTTCTCGCAGGCGTAATGACCCGCCCAGAACGCCACGAAGATGTTGTATCCGAAGGGAATGAAAACGCGGTCCGTATTCCGGTATCCCTGGGCGTAGAGGATATAGGACCAGGCCTCCGACCACCACTCCCAGTCCTGCCACGTGTCGGGCTGGTAGACGGGCTGGCCCGTGGTCCCGCTCGTCTGCCGGAACTCCGTAACCTCCTCCAGTGGGACGCACAAAGCCTCTCCATACGGGAAGGGGTCCTTGAGCTGAATGTCCCGCATCATGGATTTTTCAACCTTTGGAACGTGCCGAATGTCGTCGAAGGTTCGAATGTCATCAGGGGTAATCCCTGCCTCCTCGTAAAGACGGCGGTGAAACCTTGAGTGGTCGTAGGCCCATTTGAAGATTCTCCTGAATTTTCTGAGCTGCAGGTCTCTCAGGCGCTCCCGTGGCAGGGTTTCCAGGTATGGGTTCCAGTAAATTTCGGATGGGTTCATAGCCGCCCCCCTTTTTAGTGCTGGAAGCATTTTACATCACTCATGCCGGGTGAGTCTATCGGTGACGGGCGATGTTCGGGGCGCAGAAGCGACCTTGCAACCTAAAAATTTTTATACTATAATAAAATAAACTTATACATAAAAATTGCCGGGGAGAGAAGTGAAGAGGAATTCAGCCTATGATTCGTTTTAATCTCAATCAGTTGAAGGCCTTTTACCTGGCAGCGAAGTACAAAAACTTTACCGTCGCCGCTCAGCTTCTGAATGTGACACAACCCGCTGTCAGCCTGCAGATAAAGTCGCTGGAAAAGTTTTACGGAATCAAGCTGTTCAGCAAGGTAGGACGCCAGCTTGTCTTAACCGACGCGGGTGAGATTCTCTATCAGTACGCAGAAAAGATTTTCGCCCTGACGTCCGAAATGGTTCAAACTCTCAATGATCTGAAGGATATGCGGTATGGTACCCTGAAGATCGGGGTGACTTCCACGCTCGCTCACTATTTCATGCCGGATCTGATAGCGGGGTACCAAAAATTTTATCCAGAGATCCGAATTATCCTTTTTCAGGGAAGTTCTGCGGATATCCTGCAGACGGTTCAGGAGAAGAAGAATGAACTGGGAATCGTAGGGCGGCTTCCGTTTCCCGCAGGCATTCGGTCGATTCCCTTGACCAAACAGGAACTCTGGCTGGTGGCCTCTCCGAATTATCCCGGAATTGAGGAAATGCGATCGGGGATTTCCATTCAACAGCTACCGGAATTTCCCCTTATCTTCCGGGAAGTGGGCTCCAGCATCCGGCATGTCATCACCCGGTTTTGCGAGCTCTACAAGGTGATTCCTTCGGTTCGAATCGAGTCCGGAAGCCTCGCGTTTATCCGGGACCTGGTGATACAGGGACACGGGCTTTCCTTTTTCACCAAGACGGCGGTGGAGGAAGATATTCGGGAGGGCCGGCTTGTCGCTATTCCCATCAGGGAGGGGACCCCACGCCTGAATATCGATATCATCACCCGGGAACGCGCCCATTTTTCCAAGGCGGCCAAAGCCTTTCTGGATCTCATCGAGGCGGAGAAAAGAGATGGAATCTTCAAAAAGATGGAGCAGACCGCGTATATGAATCAGGTCCTGAGGCCGTGAGCATTACACGCTTCCGGCATGGCGGGTTGTGAGTTCAAAAGAGGTATGTTAGAAAATCCCCATTCGAAAATTATTTCATTTAATGGAGCATGAAAAAGAGGAGTTAAAAATGGCCGTATCGAAAGAGCTGCTGGATATTCTGGTTTGCCCCAAGTGTAAGGGTGAAATCCACTTGAATGAAAAGGGTGATGGCCTGATCTGTGAAGCCTGCCAAGTGATGTATCGCATTGAAGACGATATCCCTATCATGCTGATTGACGAAGCGGTTCCCTTGACGGGGGAGCGGGACACAAAGGATTGAGGAAAGTTTTAGATTACCTTGTCTATCTCATCGCGCGTTTCGTGGCCGGTTTTTTCCAGGTTTTGCCGGAGGGCCTTGCTCTGTGGGTTGGAAAATTCTTGGGGAATCTGGCGTATTTCGTGGACGGGAAACATCGCGGAATCGCGCTGAAAAACCTGTCCCTTGCACTGGGGGAAAGCCATTCGGAAGCGGAACGACGGCGCATCGCGCGTGAGAATTTCGTGAATCTGGCTACCAATTTTGTGGTTTTTTGCCGTATCCCGAAATTACGTCGCAACACGCTTTCAAAGACTGTCCGGTTTCACGGCGCGAAGGTCGTCAAAGACGCCCTAAAAAAGGGCAACGGGATTATCTTCTTTCTCGCCCACCTGGGCAACTGGGAGCTGATGGTGACCCTGCCCATGTTGATGAAACAGCCCGTTTACGCGGTGGGGAAGCCATTGAGAAACGGGTACCTGGACCGATGGATTAACGGAATCCGGGAGTATTTCGGGTTGCACATCGTGTCGAGCCGGGGGGCGGCCCGAGCCCTGTTCAAACTGCTCAGGAAAAACGAGATGATAGGGATTCTGGCGGACCAGCGCGCGCGGCGGCGCGAGGCGGTCTGGATCGATTTTTTCGGGCATCCCGCGCCCACCCTTCCCACGCCCGCTTTTTTCGCCCTGAGGACGGGAGCGGCGGTCATTCCTGTTTCACACCGCCGTGAAGGGAAAATCCATCACATCACGGCGCTTTCCCCCTTTGAGATTGTCCGGACGGGTGATTTCGAGAAAGACCTGCTTACGAACACACAAAATTTCCACCGTTTTCTGGAAGATGAGATACGAAAAGACCCCGCGCAATGGTTCTGGATACACCGCCGGTGGGAGAGGAAGCCCCGGCATCGCAGGAGAAAACCCTCGACGAACCAAAACTGAATGAATGTTTACTCTCTCCACCTGTTGCGATAGAATGAAATTCAGAATACGGTTACTTTTTTGGAGGGTTACATGAAAGTCAGCACCGTTTCCCAGATGCGCCAGATGGATCGCCAGGCGATAGAGCGGTACGGGATTATCGAAGACCTCCTGATGGAGAACGCGGGACACGCGCTTTATTTTGTTATCCTGAAGAGATTCCCCACTCTGGCGGGGAGGCGTTTTGTCGTTTTCTGTGGGTTGGGAAACAACGGAGGCGATGGCCTCGTGGTGGCGCGGAAGCTTCATTCGAACGGGGCGAAGGTTCAGGTGTTTCTCCTGGGAGATCCGGAGAAGTATAAGGGTTCCGCGAGGAGAAATTATGAGATTGTAAAGGGGCTGTCCCTTTCCATGAAACGAATTACCTCGGCGGAACAGGCCACTTACGCCATCACTCACTGCGACGCCATTGTTGACGCCATGCTGGGAACGGGCCTGTCACGGCCGGTGGCGGGGCTTTACCTGGAGGTGGTCCGGGCCATCAACCGCTCGGGAAAACCGGTATTCAGCGTGGACATCCCTTCGGGAATCAGCGGGGATACGGGGGAGGTTATGGGAGAGGCGGTGCGCGCCGACGCGACCGCGACATTTGGCCTCCCGAAGCTGGGAAATCTCCTTTACCCCGGTTTCGCGTATGGCGGCGATCTCTATGTCACACACATCTCCTTTCCTCCGGCTATCTACGAAAATGACGCCCTTCAGGTGGAGACAGGGATACCGAAAAGATTGCCTCCGAGGCGACCGGACACGCACAAGGGAGACTATGGGAAGGCCCTGTTTATTGCTGGGTCCCAGAATTACCTGGGCGCGCCGCAATTTTCCGCTCTCTCGTTTCTGAAAGCGGGTGGCGGGCTGTCTTACCTGGCAACGCCAAAATCAGTGGTCGCGCACCTGGGGGCCCGTTCGCGGGAGCTGGTGCTTTATCCCCTCTGGGAGACCGACACGGGCAGCGTGTCCATGGAAAACCGGGAAGGACTGCTCAAGCAATGCGCGCGGGTGGACATGGTTGTGATGGGACCCGGGCTGTCCCTGAATGAGGAGACACAGGAGCTCGTCCGCACGCTGGCAAGGGAGATTCCCGTTCCCCTGCTCCTGGATGGCGATGGAATCACGGCTGTGGCGCACGAGCCGGAACTCCTGGCGCGCCGCCCGGCACCCACCATCCTGACCCCCCACTTGGGGGAGATGGCGCGCCTGACGGGAAAGGGGATTGGCGAGATCAAAGCGCAACGCGTAAAAATCCTTCAGGAAAGCGCCCGGGTGTGGCAGGCGATCGTGGTCCTCAAAGGGGCGCATAGCCTGGTGGGATACCCCGATGGGCGGATCTGGATAAACCTTTCCGGGAACCCCGGCATGGCCACGGCGGGATCGGGGGATGTCCTGACGGGGGCCATCGCGGCCATGGCCTGCCGGGAAGCGGACCTTGAAGAGGCGGTCAGAGCCGGTGTCTTCCTTCATGGCCTCGCGGGAGACCTAACGGCCCGGGATGTGGGCGAGGACGGACTGATCGCGGGAGACATCATGGAGAGGCTCCCGGAGGCGACGAAGGCTTTTCAGGAAGAATACGAGTCGTTCAGCGAAACCTATTATGGGAAGATCGGGGTGATTTGAGATGGGGATGATGAAGGCGTGGGTGCTGAAGCATCAGGCTCCCATTGGCATGAAGCCACTCGAGAAGGTGAACCTGGAGATTCCGGAGCCCGGCCCGTGGGAAATTCGGGTGAAAGTCGTTACCTGCGGTGTGTGCCGGACGGATATCCACATCGCGGAGGGAGACTTGCCACTGAAGCGGTCTCCGCTTGTGCTGGGGCATGAGGTGGTTGGCATCGTGGACAAGCTGGGGAAGGAAGCCACGCGTTTCAAGCTGGGGCAACGGGTCGGAATCGCCTGGCTGCACCACGCCTGCGGCGAGTGCAAGTTTTGTAACAGCGGCCGGGAAAACCTCTGCGAAAGCGCCCTGTTTACCGGCTGGGATGTGAATGGCGGGTTCGCCCAGTACACGAAGGTCTTTGAGGATTTTGCCTTTCCCCTGCCCGGCACGATCTCCTTTGAAGCCCTGGCGCCCATGATGTGCCCGGGGATCGCCGGATACCGCACCTTCCGCCTGGCGCGTGTGAACCAGGGTGAAACCCTTGGGCTGTATGGATTTGGACCTACCGCTTCGTACGTGCTCCAGGTGGCTCACGCCAGGGGGGTCAGGGTCTCCGTGGTGACCCGCAGTGAAAAAAACCTGCAGGCCGCCCGTGACATGGGCGCGGACTGGGTTGGAACCTATCAGGATCCCCTGCCGGAGAAGCTGGATGCCGCCATTATTTTTCCCCCGGCGGGAGAGCTGGTGGACACGGCCCTGACGAATCTTGAACGCGGAGGCCGCCTGGTCCTGTCACCGGTGACGATGACCCCGATTACCATCCCGGATTATAACCATATCTGGATGGAACGTTCCATCATCAGCCTGGCAAACATCACCCGGGATGATGGCGAGGCATTTCTGAAAATCGCGCGTGAGCGCGGGATGACATCTCAGGTCGAAACCTTTGGGTTTGATGACCTGCCGGAGGTGATGATTCGTGTAAAGGAGGGAAAGATCCGGGGAAACGCTGTCATCTGGATTGATTAGGCCTTCTTTCGCCCCTACTCGCTTGCCATGTCAGAGGGAAGTTGTTAGATTAAAACAAAAAGGGAGGAGAATGATGCATATTGAGCGTTGGCTTCGGCTGATGGGTGGAATCGCGGTTTTGGGATCCGTAATTCTCGGGTTCGCGTATAGCCATTACTGGTTTTATTTTACCGGTTTTGTCGGCCTGAACCTGCTTCAGTCCGCCTTTACGAATTTTTGCCCCATGATGGTCGTTCTCAGAAAACTTGGAGTCAGAGAATGCAGCTAAAATCAGATGACGGTGAGGCGGGTCCCCGCTTTCACATCGCCACGCCCCGGGAGGTCCGGGAAGGCAAAACGACGGACATCTACTTCGTCCGGACCCACGAAATAATCGAGCGGAAACAGTTAGACCAGCCGGTGAAGGCCGAGTTCATCGCCAAGGGCTTTCATGACGGGTGGAAATGGGCCGTCTTCTGTGGCCTGGAGGAAATCCTGTCTCTCGTGGAGGGGCTTCCCATCACCATCCGCGCGGTTCCGGAAGGAACCGTTTTCAAACCCTATGAGCCCGTCATGGAGATTGAAGGCAACTACAAGGATTTCTGCCTCCTGGAAACGGCGATCCTGGGGCTCATGTGCCAAGCTTCCGGTGTTGCAACGAAGGCTGCGCGGTGTAAAAAAGCGGCGGATGGGCGCCCCGTGCTGAGTTTTGGCGCGCGGAGGGTTCATCCCACGCTGACACCCATGGTGGACCGGAGCGCGTACATTGGCGGGTGTGACGGCATTTCCGCCGTCAAGAGCGCGGCGGCACTGGGGATCGAGCCCACGGGCACCATGCCGCACGCCCTGATCTTGCTGATCGGGGACACCGTCGAGGCCGCCCGGGCCTTTGACGAGGTGGTGGACCCATCAATAGGGCGAGTGGTCCTGCTCGATACGTTCAATGACGAAAAATTCGAGGCGATTCGCCTGGCGGAGGCTCTCAGAGATCGGCTTTACGCGGTCCGCCTGGATACCCCTTCATCGAGGCGCGGGAACCTGCAACGCATGATTGAAGAGATCAGATGGGAGTTGGATATCCGGGGCTTTTCGCATGTCAAGATTTTTGTGAGTGGGGGAATGGACGAATACAAGATTCAGGAGCTCAACCCCTACGTGGACGCCTATGGTGTGGGGACCTCCATCAGTAACGCCCCCGTGGTTGATTTCTCCATGGATATTATTGAAATCGCGGGAGAACCTGTTGCGAAAAAGGGAAAGATGTCCGGAAGCAAGCAGGTTTATCGATGCCCCAAATGCTTCAGGGACGAGGTGATTTTCACGAAAAAGGAATTCGAGGAACTCCCCTGTGAATGCGGCGG
>WGDA01000089.1 GCA_015493505.1 Pseudomonadota bacterium
AAGACCTGTCATTTCTGATGATATGCTTTGCTCTGCTTCGTACTTGTAAGGCAACGCTTTTTGTTGCATAATGTCTTCACCCCGTTGGTGTTAGTTTGTTTTCCTTTAACTCATTCTAACGCACTGAATATTCAGTGACAACGGGGTGTCCTTTTTTATTTGATGGAGGATTAAGGCGGTCGGGTCCGCGCGAGGTGCGGCCCCAGAAGGGTTAACGGACCGACCGGAAAGGAGACGCACGATGATTGTCTGGACTGTGATAGGGCTGATTGTTTTGATTGTCTGTTCCGCCTTTTTTTCCGGCGCCGAAACGGCTATCTTTACCTCAAACCTCTATCGGCTGAACCACCTTGAACGAAAGGGGGATAAAAAGGCCTCCCTGATTCTCCGGCTACGGAACGATCCGGACCGTCTCATCGGGACGATTCTCATCGGCAACAATTTCGTCAATATCGCCGCGTCTTCCCTTGCCACGCTTCTGTTTATCCAACTGCTTGGGAAAACCGAAGGCACCATCGCGGCGACTTTTGTCATGACCTTCGTCATTCTCCTGTTTGGTGAAATTGTTCCCAAAACCTACGCCGCCAACTATCCGGAAGTCGCGGCTGTCAGGGTGGGAGAGTTGATCCACTGGATCCAGCGGATCATGGCACCGGTGACGTTTCTGGTGACCCGCGTGGGCCGGGGAATCCTTTGGCTCTTTGGGGTTTCACCTGCCCTGCCGACGCGGATCATGACCCAGGATGAGCTGGAAGGGATGATTACCATCAGCAAACAGGATGGCGTCCTGCTTCCCGAGGAAGAAAGGATGCTGCTGAACATCTTTAAAATCGGCAAGGTTAGCGTCGAACAGGTGATGATTCCCCGGACGGAAGTGGTTTTCCTCTCTTCGGATGCCACCACGGAGGAAATTCTTTCCCTGATTGAGAAGACACGGTTAAGCCGCATCCCGGTTTACGAAGAACGGCAGGACAACGTCATCGGGATCCTTCATGTCAAGGACCTGATTCAGACCTTCATCACGAAGAAGCCGATTCGTTTGAAACAGATGGTCCGGCGCCCCTTTTATATTCCGCTGCTGGCCAAGGTGGATCAGGCCCTGCACCTCTTTTTGAGCAAGGGCATCCGAATGGCCATCGTCATCGACGAGTTCGGCGGGACCGAAGGAATCGTGACTCTGAAAGACCTTCTGGAGGAAATCGTCGGGGAAATTCGGGACGAGGATGAGCGGGGGACCAAGGAAATTATCGCGCTTTCCGACGGCTCCTATCTCGCACGGGGAAACGCGGATATCGAAGAGATCAACCAGGCCACGGGGCTGCGCCTGCCTGAAGAGGAGGGAAACCTGGCAGCCTACATTCTCAAGGTCATGGGCCGTATCCCCGCCCCCGGCGAGAGGATTCCCCTCGAGGGGGGGTGGGAGGCGGTCATCTATACGGCAAGCCGGAAGCGGATCGTCAGCGTCCTGCTTCGCCCTACGAACGCCCCCCCACAATGATCGAGGGAATGCGGAGCGTGGGCTGGGCGTCCGACACGGGAACCCCCTGACCGTCTTTTCCGCACGTGCCAACCCCGAATCCAAGGTCGTTGCCTACCAGGTCGATTTCGTTCAGAATTTTAGGTCCATTGCCGATGAGCGTGGCGCCCCGGACAGGATGCAGGATCTTTCCGTTTTCGACCAAATAGGCCTCGCTGACCTCGAAGACGAAATCTCCGTTGACCGTGTCCACCTGCCCTCCGCCCATCTTCTTGACAAGCAGGCCGGATTTGAGGGAGGCGATGATCTCTCCCGGGTCCGTTTCGCCGGGTTCGATATAGGTGTTGGACATGCGGGGGATGGGACGGTTGCGGTATGACTGGCGGCGGCCGTTCCCCGTGGAGCGGGTCTTGTCTTTCATGGCGCTGAGGCGGTCGTACATGTAGGAGGTCAGAACGCCCTTTTCGACCAGCACGGTTTTCTGCGCGGGCGTGCCCTCATCGTCCATGTGGTAGGAGCCCCGCCGGTTTTTGAGGGTGGGGTTGTCCACCACGGTGATGAGGGGGCTGGCGACAGACTCCCCCATCTTTCCGCTGTATTTGGACAGGCCCTGCTGAGCCAGGTCCGCCTCGAGCCCGTGGCCGATGGCTTCGTGAATCATGGTTCCCCCCGCCTCGCTGGAAAGAATCACGGTCATGGGCCCCTGGGGCGCGTGGGGTGCTTCAAGCATCGTCAGGGCGCGCTGGCCGGCGGTCGTGGCCGTCTTCACATGGGCCTCTTTGTCCAGGATTTCCAGCCCTGTCAGGCCTCCCGTCAGTTCATACCCCGTTTCGAGGATTTTCCCGTCGCTGGCCACGACATGAACGAGGAAAACCGTCTGGGTCTGCTGCTCCGATCCCTGCTCTCCGAGGGAGTTGTACGTGTAGATGTCCCGCGTCTCGTCCCGGTACACCACCTTGACCTGGCGGATACGTTCCCCCAGTGCGCGGGCGGCGGCGTTGGCTTCCTCGAGGAGAATCGTTTTCGCGTCGAGGGCCACGGATTCAGGAGGCGTTTTGATGGTATGCCTGTGTGTTTTGAGGGGCAAGGGACCGGGGAGGGGCGCGACGCCTTCCTGCCCCCGCGAGACCATCTCGGACAGGCGGGAAGCCAGCGTCAGGAGGGAAGCTTCCGTCATTACGTTCGCGTAAGCGTAAAAGGCGTGAAAGTTGTCGATGACGCGAATCCCCACGCCTGAGTCCGTTCCCGTGATGACCTTTTCCAGGCGGTTGTTCTCAAAGACCAGGCTGGTTTCCGTCCGCGATTCATAAAAAATGTCCGCGAATTGCCCCCCGTTTCGGAGGGATCGGGAGAGGATTTTTTTAAGGGGAAGGCTGGTAATCCGTTTGAGAGTCATGGGGCGCTCCTTTGAACCGGCTCGTCAGAACGGGCGTCATTCCCATCTCTTTGGAGACGGTCCGCATCAGTTCCTGAAAGGTGTGGTAAAATCCCGGGGCTATCATCACTTCCACCAGGGCGATGTGGTCGTCTATCGTCCGGGGAACGGCGATCCCTTCGTATGATTCGAGGAGGAATTTGAGAAAACTGATTTCGCTTCTGTCGATCCTGTAAATCTTCTGGATGGTGTCGGTTTCCATCTTGCCAACGTGGCCCCCCTCGTGATAGGTTGCATGATGATGAATAAATTCTTCCAGTTTGTCAAGGGAATGCCCCATGCCTCTCTACTCTTTTGACGGAAAATCCCCGAAAATCGGACGGGAATGTTTCATCGCGGAGACCGCCGACCTGATCGGGGATGTGGTGATTGGTGACCGATGTTACATCGGGTTTGGGGCGGTCCTGCGGGCGGATTACGGACGGATCGTCATCGGAGAGGAATCGGCGGTCGAAGAGGGATGCCTCTGCCACGCCAAGCCCGGGGGGACTCTGCTGATTGGGGCACGTGTAACCCTGGGGCACGGGGCGATCGTTCATGGTGGCGAGGTGCGGGACGAAGTGATTGTTGGCATGGGCGCGGTCATCGGGTTTGACGCGGTCATCGGACGGGGTGCCGTGGTAGCGGAAGGCGCGGTTGTGACGGCGGGAACCACCGTTCCCCCGAACGTCGTGGTGGGGGGAATCCCGGCAGCGGTGTTGAAAGAGGTGGACGCAAACCAGCGGGCGTTCATGGACCGTGTCAAGCAGGTTTACATCACCTTGGCTAAAACCTATGAACAACGCCTGAAAAGAATCGGGGACGGGGAATGATTGTCAGACATATCAACGATGAAGAGGTGACCGCCTCCCGTTACATCGCGCACGGGGGCGCGCTGGCGGAGATGGTCCTGGACAGCCGGGTTCTCAAGGAGTTGGGATTCTTTGCCATTGCCATCCTCCCGCCGGGCAATGAAATTGAGCCTCACCGGGACGTGATGGAAGAAATCTATTTCATCCTGGAGGGAAAGGGCGAAATGCGGGTGGATGACGAACGGCGCGAGGTGGAATCGGGAAGCGCCATCTGGATCCCGACCGGTTCCCTCCACGGCCTGGTCAACACCGGCACGGAACACTGCGTCATTATTGTGGTGGCCTCCCGGCCCGACATGAAACCCGGCGATATGATGATGTAGGGCCTGAAACGGCGGTGGGCCGCTTCAGGCGGGGAAGTTCTCCCGGAAACAGAAATCCTCAGATAATTTTATTCAGGGCGTATTCGATGATGCCCTCGGCACCGGCTTTCTGGAGCTTGGGGATGAGGTCGCGGACTTCTTTCTCCTCCAGCACGGTTTCCACCGCGAACCAGTCGCTTTGGTAGAGGGGGGAAATGGTCGGGGCGTTCAGGCTCGGGAGAAGCCTGATAACCTCTTCGAGGTTCTCCTTCGAGACGTTCAGTTTCATGCCCACCATTCCCATGGCCCGGAGCGCGCCAGTCAGCAGGAGGGCGATCTGTTCGATTTTCTGCCGCTTCCACGGGGTTTCCCAGGCAGCTTTGTTGGCGATGAGCTGCGTGTTGGTAACCAGCAGTTCCTCCACGATTCTGAGCCGGTTCGCCCGGATGGTACTGCCCGTTTCCGTGACCTCCACGATGGCGTCGGCCAAGCCTTCGATGATTTTGGCCTCGGTCGCTCCCCAGGAAAATTCGACCTGGACATTGATGTTTCGTTTCTTGAAATAGCGCCGGGTGAACTGTACCAGCTCGGTGTAAATCTTTTTTCCCTCCAGGTCTTCAAGGCGCTGAACGGGGGAGTCCTGCGCCACCACCAAGACCCATCGCGCGGGCTTGCGGCTTGCCTTGGAATAGATTAGGTCCGTGACCGTAACCACGTCGGAGTCGTTTTCCAGCGTCCAGTCTTTTCCGGTAAGCCCCACGTCCAGGGTGCCCTGCTCCACAAACCGGGACATCTCCTGCGCCCGGGCCATGATGCACCGGATATCCGGATCATCGATCCCCGGAAAGTAGTTGCGGGAATAGAGGGTAATTTTCCATCCGGAACGCTTGAAAAGGTCGATGGTCGCGGATTCGAGGCTCCCCTTGGGGATGCCCAGTTTCAGTATCTCTTTCATTTATACACCTCATCCGGGTTGAAAACCGGGGGCTCGACTTCCCGGAACCCGCCCGTGTCGTCTATTTCGCGGTAAAAGCAGCTTCGATGCCCCGTGTGACACGCCGCCCCGCCCACCTGGTGGACCCTGAGAAGGATGGTGTCTTCGTCGCAATCGATGAAGATTTTTTTCACCTCCTGGACGTTGCCGGAGGTTTCGCCCTTGACCCACAATGTGTTCCGCGATCGGCTCCAGTAGGTCGCCTTCCGGGTTTTCAGGGTCAATCGGTAGGCTTCTTCGTTCATGTAGGCCAGCATCAGGACGTCTCCTGTTTCGTCATCCTGGACGATAACAGGGACCAGTCCATTGCCTTTTTCGAAATCGATTTTCATGGTAGCGCCTGGGATTTGGTGGTTACTTTTTCAGGCCCTTGATCAGGAAGATGCGATAGTCCACGTGATGGAAGGGGTGGACGCCCGGAAATTTCGCGAAGAGCCATCCCGACCAGATGGGGGACCCGTCCTGATAAATCTTCACCTTGGCAGCGGGGTTCTTCGGCTCGTTGTCTTTGGTGGTGATAACCGAGCCGCCCATGGTGAAGTCAGGGAGAAAATACAGGACCTCAACCTCAAAAGGCGTTCCCTGAATCTTCGTCTTCTCCCCGATGGGGACGACAACCGTGCGGGCCTTTTTGGTCTTGATGGTATGGATGGAAAGGGCAACCTTTTTCCAGGTGTTCTTGACTTCATCGGGAACCTGAACGACAAAGTCGCTCATCTTGGTCATGCCGCCATGGTGAAACTTCTCCGGCGGGGCCTGCTTTTCCGCAGGGGCGGGAGCGGGCGCCGGCATGGGTTTGGTTTCCGCCTTCGCCGTTATGGTGTTGGGTTGCTTTTTGGGTTTCTGGGTTGAGGAATCGGATTTTGAGCAGGCGATGCCCAAAAACGAAACAACAAAGATAACCATAATCATGGGGGTTAAACGTTTGATTTTCATTCCCTCCTTGGTTTTTATGGCGGAGAGAGAGGGATTCGAACCCTCGGTAGGGGTTTAAGCCCTACACTCGCTTAGCAGGCGAGCGCCTTCAGCCGACTCGGCCATCTCTCCGCGCCTGAATTTGCAGTATTTGTTTATAAGATAATTGTGTCTAAAAGTAAAGAGGAAAAAACGCACGGGATTTCCCGTTGAGATTCATGTGGGGGAGTTCGCGAGTGTCCCCGGAAGAATCTTTCGGGCGCCGGCGGTATCTTCCGAAAGGAATGATTTGATTTTTTTGCGGAATTTCCCCTTTTCCACAGCGTGAAATCGTGCTAAATTAAGCCCCTGATGTTGGTTTATCTGGCGAAACGTCTGGCCGGGATGATTCCGCTGCTTCTGGGGATTACCCTGATATCCTTCATGGTGATCCACCTCGCGCCGGGGGAGCCCACGGGCCTGGCGACGGATCTGAACCCGAAAATTACGGCGGAGGTTCGCCAGCGCCTGCGCGCCTATTACGGGCTGGACAAGCCGCTGATCGTTCAATACGGGTTGTGGCTGAAACGGGTGGTTCTGCTGGATTTCGGCAATTCCTTCGCTCCGGACCACCGCCCCGTCATCGACAAGATTAAGGAACGCATTCCGATCACGGTCAGCATCAATGTCATGTCCCTCATCCTGATTATCCTGGTCTCCCTGCCCATCGGGATTTATTCGGCGACCCACAAGGGGTCCCTGTTCGACCACGCGGCGACTCTGTTCGTCTTTATCGGCTTTGCCGTGCCCGCCTTCTGGCTGGCGTTGTTGTGCATGATGCTGTTTGGCGTGCATCTGCACTGGCTGCCCATATCCGGAATTCACTCCATGGGGTATCCTAACATGACGCCCCTGCAGAAGTTATGGGACCTGACGCGGCACCTCCTCCTGCCGGTTCTGATTTCCGCCTTTGGCGGGCTGGCCGGCTTTTCGCGATACATGCGTTCCAACATGCTGGAGGTGATTCGCCAGGATTACATCACCACCGCCCGCGCGAAGGGGTTGAGCGAGTTCCGGGTGGTTTACCTGCACGCCTTCCGCAACGCCCTGCTCCCCATCATTACCATCCTGGGGTTTTCCATCCCCGGCCTGATCGGAGGAAGCGTGATTTTCGAGACCATCTTTGCCATTCCCGGGATGGGACAGCTCTTTTACAATGGCGTCATGGCGCGGGATTACCCGCTCATCATGGGGATCCTGGTGATCGGGGCGGTGCTGACCCTGCTGGGGAACTTGATCGCGGATATCTCCTATGCCATCGCGGATCCGCGGATACGGGTGAGTTGAGATGTGGTTTTTGAAACAGTTGGTCAAGAACAAACTGGCGCTGATGGGGGGGATTGTCGTCGTGGTGCTGTTTGTCGTTTCCGTTTTCGCGCCGGTTCTGAGCCCCTATGATCCGGACGCCATCCATGTGAACGAAATTCTGATGCCTCCCAGCCGCCAGCATATCCTTGGGACGGATGAACTGGGACGGGATGTCCTCTCCAGAATGATCTGGGGGTCCAGGATCTCCCTGAAGGTTGGGTTTGTGGCAGTGGGGATCGCGATCCTGATCGGGGTGATCGTCGGGTCCGCCGCGGGGTATTACGGGGGATGGATCGATTCCATCCTGATGCGTTTCGTGGATATCATGCTGTGTTTTCCGGCCTTTTTCCTGATTCTCGCGGTGATTGCCATCCTGCAGCCGAGTATCTACAACATCATGGCCGTCATCGGGCTGACAAGCTGGATGGGCGTGGCGCGTCTGGTGCGGGCGGAGTTTCTGAGGATTCGGGAGATGGATTTCGTCAAGGCGGCGCGATCGATTGGTGCCAGCGATTTCCGGATTATCTTCCGCCATATCCTGCCCAACGCCTTGAGCCCCGTGCTGGTGGCGGCTACCCTGGGCGTGGCGGGGGCGATCCTGACGGAGTCCGCCCTGAGTTTTCTGGGGATCGGGGTACAGCCCCCCACGCCGAGCTGGGGGAACATGCTGACCGCGGGGAAAGACAACATGGAGATCGCGTGGTGGCTTTCCGTGTTCCCCGGGATGGCCATCCTGATTACCGTCCTCGGATACAATCTTTTGGGGGAGGGATTGCGCGATATTCTGGACCCCCGGTTGAAGGAGCGATAGCCCGTATGATTGAGCAGGTCCTGGAAAAATTTCCGCGAAGGTGCCCCTATTGCGACGCGGTTCTGCCGGATCGTGAGGAGCCTGAGGGCCCCCAGGAAGAAAGGGAAGAGACCTGCCCCCATTGCGGAAAGACCTTTATCCGCGTGACACCCGCCTGGGACGCGCCGGAGTCCGGGTGAAACCATGAAAGCGAAGGTCGTTTACGTTTGCCAGTCTTGCGGGTATCAAACCCCGAAGTGGATGGGGCGGTGCCCCCAGTGCGGGAAGTGGGAGACTTTCGTGGAAGAGGTGGCGCGGCCGGCCAGCGTCCGCAAAGGGGGGAAGGGAAAGAAGGGAACCGCGCCGGTTTCGCTCACGCAGATAGAAGTGAACAAGGAATTCCGGATCCCCACGGGGATTGGGGAGTTCGACCGGGTACTGGGCGGCGGAATCATGCCGGCGTCCGTCGTGCTGGTGGGGGGCGAGCCGGGGATCGGGAAATCGACCCTGTTTCTCCAGGTCCTGAACCACCTTGCCACGCGCGGGTATCGGGTTCTCTATGTTTCCGGTGAAGAGTCCCCCAACCAGATCCGCCTCCGGGCGGAACGCCTGCATGCCATTTCCGAGAACCTCTTTGTCGTCTTTGAAACCATGTACGAGCTTATCGAGGAAACCATCAAGGAAATGGCCCCTGAAGTGGTGGTCATCGACTCCATCCAGACCATGCACCTGGGGGAGCTGCCCTCCGCGCCGGGAAGCGTGGGGCAGATACGCGAAACCGGTGGGCGGTTCGCGCGCGTCGCGAAGACGCTGGGGATCCCGCTGTTTCTGATCGGCCACGTGACCAAGGAAGGGGCCATCGCGGGACCCAAGATTCTGGAGCACCTGGTGGACGCGGTTCTCTATTTCGAGAGTCCGAAGGATCAGCCGTTTCGAATCCTTCGGGGCATCAAAAATCGGTATGGCCCCACCAATGAAATCGCCGTGTTCGAGATGACGGGGGAGGGCATTCGCGAGGTAACCAACCCCTCCGAGCTGTTCATGGGGCAGCGGCAACCAGACACGCCCGGATCCGTGGTGGTGCCCTGCCTGGAGGGAAGCCGTCCGCTTCTGGTGGAGATTCAGTCCCTTGTGACCCCCACCAATTTCGGGGTGCCCCGCCGCGCGGCCATTGGCCTGGATCCGAACCGGCTGGCCCTGCTGGTAGCGGTCATGGAGAAAAAGATGGGCATCCCCCTTGGGGATCAGGATATTTTCGTGAATGCGGCGGGAGGATTGAAGATCGTGGAAACGGCGGTGGATCTTGGCGTGGTCACGGCCATCGCCTCCAGCTTTTACGAACGCCCCGTTTCCCAGAAAATGATTGTGTTTGGCGAGGTGGGCCTGGCGGGCGAGGTACGCGGGGTCATGCAGGCGGAGATCCGGGTTCAGGAGGCGATTCGCATGGGCTTTCAGGCGTGCGTGTGTCCGGCAAGGTGCCAGGTGCCAGGATCCCTTCCCGACTCTTTTAAACTGGTGGAGGTCCAGGACGTTCAGGAAGCGTTGAAGAAGATCCTGGATTTGAAACGTTCGTAAAAAGAGACGGCAAAGTAAAAAGACTTTTTGCGAGGCCGTCAAGCGTTAGAAAGGAGAGTGCTGATGAATGTTTTTCAGAGAAACGGTTCACGGAAAATCGGGGGATGGATTTTTGCCCTCCTCGCGATGATGGTGCTGCCGGTTTGTGCCGGGGCGGCCCAGAAGGCGGCCAAGGGTGGCCCGAAGATCGTCATCCCGCAGCCAACCTTCGAGGCCGGAAAGGTGGTTGAGGGAGATCAGATCACGCATACCTTCATCATCAAAAACAAGGGAGACAAAGACCTTGTGATTAAAAGCGTCAAACCTGGGTGAGGCTGTTCCACGGTTTCTTTCGACCGTGTCATCCCTCCGGGAAAAGAGGGAAAGGTGGTGCTGAAGGTACGAACGAAGGGTTATCAGGGGAACATCCTCAAGGGGGCAACCGTGACCTCCAATGACCCGCGCGCGGCCAAAAAGTTTCTCCGGATTACCGCGCAGGTCGAGCCGGTCATCATGTGCAAGCCGGCGCCCTATATCTTTACCAACAAACCGTACGGAAAAGACCTCGTCAAAACCCTGGCGTTGTGGTCGCCCGTTTACCCGACATTCCAGGTTAAATCGGTAAAAAGCCTGATGCCGCACGTAAAAGCGGAGATCACCAAGAAATGGACCGAGAAGCACGCCACCCACTACAACCTCAGGGTGACCTTGGGCAGGGAGATGCCTATCGGCCGGTTCCAGGGAATCATCGAGGTAATGACGAACCTGAAAAAATTCCCGATTTACAACCTGCGCATTTCAGGGATTGTGGTGGGCCCCGTCAAGGTGATTCCCAACCGGGGCGCCATGTTCAGCGACCCAAAGATTATGGACGGCATGGCGGTGTCGGGTTTCAGCCTTTATGGGGATCATTTCAAGATTTCCAGGGTGACGACTGACGCGAAAGGCCTGAAAAAGAAGCTGGTGACCGTGGTCCCCGGGAAGAAATATTACCTGGTGGCCATCTGGCCGGGAGGGCCGACACCGCGCAATCCCTATCTCGTCCACCTAAAGATATTTACTGATAACAAGATCGAGCCGGTTATCACTGTGCCGCTCAGCATTTACAGCCGTGAAGAGGTCAAAAAGAAGAAGGCCAACAAGCCTTCCCGGAAGATGCAGTAATCAAAGAGGAGCGAAAATGGGGGAGGGGAAATTTTCCTTCCCCCGCTGTTTTGAGCGCGGCGGGTTTCGCTCCAGAGGCGCAAGCCCTTTCAGGAATTGGGAACGTTTTGTGTATAAGGACGCCCTCACGGTTGACATTTAAAAAAAGTTTTAGTAAGGGTTAGGCATCTTCGAAAAACAGTTCAAATCTTCCAGGAAGTTCAGATCAGGCAGGGGGAAGGGGATTTTCTAAAGGTATTTGTATCGTTCTTATTTTTCTTCGAAAGAAATGAAAAAGGAACCGTGGCATTGCCCGGAAGGGTGCCGATTAAACCATTCGTGACGGGGCGCGTTTTTGAAAGCATACAGGCGAAAAAGAACTTCAAGAAATTCCAACTCCCATTCCGGTAACCGGAATCACCGGGACGCCTCTGGCAACACGCATCATAACGACCGCCAGCGGATAGAGAAAAAGAACCGCCTCGGTTATACGACAGGGACCTGTGCCGCCGGTGCCGCGAAGGCGGCCACGATTTATCTGTTGACGGGTGACCCCCCTGAAACGGTTTCTCTGCTTCTTCCCAGCGGAAAACGGTTCTGGTTTCCGATTAAAGGGTGTGAAAAAGGGGATGGACGGGTGACGGTCCGGGCCTCGACCGTAGCGGCAAACCCTAACGCCCCGGAGGTATGGGTTCATCTCAGTTACGAAGAGAACGAGTATCATCAAAGCGGCTCTCTTTCCTTTGCCATTCACGGAGGCAAGGGTGTGGGAAAAATCGCGAAACCGGGGTTTCCCATTCCCATCGGGGAAGACGCCATTTTCCCGGAGTCTCAGGAGCTGATTCGGAAGAATCTGCAAGAGCTATCAAAATACATGCATTTTGGCTCCATTTGCCAGCTCCATGTGACCATTGAAGTGCCGGAAGGGGAAAAACTGGCCCGCCAGTCCCTAGCACACCGCCTCGGAATCGAGGGCGGCGTGGCGATCCAGGAAACCCCCGCCCTCAGCCGAATGGCCACCACGGATGCCTGGAACCATCTGATTGACAGGGCCCTGACCATCGCCCGGGAGTCGGGCGTGACGGAGGTTGTTTTAACCCCCGGCGCGATGGGGGAACGTTTCGCCCGGGAGATTTTCCCGGAGGCCCCGCCTGAATCGTTCGTTCTGACGGCGGACCATATCGAACACGCTCTGCTCCAGGCCAAGGCCATGGGGTTCACGAAGATATTCTTTGTCAGTCTTTTTTCAAAGATGTTGAAGGTGATGACGGGAAAAACCAGAATGAGTCCAAAATCCTTTATCACCTCTCTCGTTCCCGTGTATCATATCGGGCTGGTGGAAAAACTGCCGGAGGAACTCCTGGCCGAACTGAACCAGTGCAAAACTCCCCGAGAGGGGCTGGAGCTGCTGATCCGTGAAAACGCGGGCATCGTCTTTTTCCGCATCTGTCAGCGGGCCCATCGCAACCTGGCCCGGCTCCTGGGGAATGACGCCCCTCTGGAGGTGATCCTTTTTTCCTATGACGGGGAGATCCTTTCCCGATTCAAGACGGAAGAAAGATACAGTCAGGTGAATGTCCTGGACAACCCGTTCATGCCCTCCCTGGAACCCACGCAGGCGGAAAGACCTTAGGCGTCCATGATCTCTCCCCCTCTTAAAGGCACGTTGATGATTCAGGGCACGGGCTCTCACGTGGGGAAAAGCGTCCTGGTGGCAGCCCTCTGCCGCATCTTTGCCGATGAGGGGGTACGCGTGGCGCCGTTCAAGGCGCAAAACATGGCCCTGAACTCCTTTATCACCCAGGAAGGGGGTGAGATAGGCCGTGCCCAGGCCTTTCAGGCGCTCGCCGCGGGAATCCCGCCGAGCGTTCACATGAACCCCATTCTCCTAAAGCCGTCGTCTGACACCGGGTCGCAGGTGATTGTCCATGGCAAGGTGGCCGGCAACATGGACGCGAAGACCTATCACCAGCACAAGGAAAAGCTGCGGGGAAAGGTTCGGGAAAGCCTTGAAATTCTCCAGAAGCGGTATGACCTTATCGTGATCGAAGGCGCGGGCAGCCCGGCGGAAATCAACCTGAAAGAGCACGACCTCGTGAACATGGGGGCGGCAAAGCTGGCCCACGCGCCGGTTCTCCTGGCCGGGGATATCGATCGGGGCGGAGTTTTCGCGTCCCTGTATGGCACGGTGGCGCTTCTGAATGACGAGGAACGGTCCTTCTTCAGGGGGATGATAATCAATAAATTTCGCGGGGACCCTTCTCTCCTGGAGCCGGGGCTGGAAATGATTTCCCAAAAGACGGGGCTTCCCGTCCTGGGCGTTGTCCCGTATTTCCACGACCTGTATCTGCCGGAAGAGGACAGCGTGGGGCTCCGGAAATCCCTTGGAGATGGTGATAGCGCCGTCAGGATTGGGGTCATCCGCCTTTCCCATATCTCCAACTTTACCGATTTTGACGTGCTTTCCCTGGAACCGGGGGTGGCTGTCGAGTATCTCGGCCCTGATGAAGGCCTCGATTCCTTGGACGCGGTGATACTCCCGGGCAGCAAGAACACCCTGACGGACCTGAGCGTGCTCCGGGAAAGGGGGATGGGCGAGAAAATCAGGGACTTCGCGCGTCGGGGCAAGATTGTTGTGGGGTTGTGCGGAGGCTACCAGATACTGGGGAAAACCATTCGGGATCCCCACCATGTGGAATCGGCGCTGGAAACCCTGAACGGGTTGGGGCTTCTGGACACGGAAACCGTTCTGGACACCGAAAAAACCACGACCCTCGTCAAGGCCCGCCCCCTTCGGGGAAAGGCCGGCGAATGGCTCACGGGGTATGAGATTCACATGGGGGTGACCCGCTTGGGGCCCGGCTCCGAGCCTCTCTTTGAAATCATCGAGAGAAACGGGCGGCCCTGCGCCGTGCCGGACGGGGCGATCACCCCGGAGGGGAACGTGTGGGGGACCTACGTGCATGGTATCTTCGACAACGACACGTTCCGGCACGCCTTTCTCAATGCCCTCCGGAAACAGAAGGGCCTGCCGCCTCTTGCCCGATCGGGAATATTTTACCGGGAGCACCTGACGCGGAGCGTTCAGCGCCTGGCGGCTATCGTGAGAGAGGCCCTGGACATGGAAAAGATCGTCCAGATCATCCGGGAAGGGGTAGCGACCTGATGGCGAGACGCGGAAAAGAAAGCGGATTTCAGCCGCCCCGGCATGGTGGCTCCGAAGAGGCCTCCGCCCTTTTTCACGCGGATGGCCCGAAAAGCGGCATCCTGGACTTCAGTATCAGTATCAATCCGTTAGGTCCCCCGCCGGGGCTGAAAGAGGTGCTGGTCCGGGCGCTGGAGACGGTGGGCGGGTATCCGGAGATCGACGCCCGAACCCTGACGCGGGAACTGGCGGCTTTTCACGCCCTCACCCCGGACCATTTTATCGCGGGAAATGGCAGCACCGACCTGCTCTTTTCCCTCATCCCACTACTTCCCAACAGGGAGGCGGTGATTCCCTTTCCGACCTTTATTGAATATGAACGCGCCTGCCAGTTGTATGGGTGGCGGATTTCCCATGTCCCTCCAAGAGACCCGGAAACCTTCACGATAGACACGGAGGCCATCCTGAGCCGGCTTTCTCCCCTGACCACCCTATTCCTCTGCCAGCCCAATAACCCCACGGGAATCTGCGTGGACCCTGAAAAGCTGGATCAGATTCTCGAAAAGGCGGAAAAAACGGGGGCCTATGTGATCCTGGACGAGGCTTTCCTTCCCTTTACGGACCGGCCATCCGCCATTCCGTGGGTCGCGCGGCATGGCTCGCTTGTGGTTCTGCGCTCCATGACCAAGTCATACGGGATTCCGGGGTTGCGGCTGGGATACGCCGTAGCCGCCCCTCACATCATCTCCCGCTGGAAACGTTATCTTCCCCCCTGGAACGTGAATACCCTGGCTCAGGCCGCGGGGGTGTACTGTTTGCGGCATGGAGAAGGGCACCTGCGGGAGAGCGCGCGGTTTATCCGCGAAGAGTCGCGGTGGCTTATGGATGAAATAGGGCGGCTGCCCGGGCTTCATCCCCATCCAACGGAGAGTAATTTTTTTCTGGTATCCCTTGAAACTGACACACTCTCGGCAGACACGCTTTACCTGTCGCTTGGCGAAAGAAAGGTCCTGGTTCGCCATTGCGGGTCCTTTCGTGGCATGGGTGACCGCCATATACGGATTGGGATAAAAAAGAGGGAAGCCAACCAGCGCCTGCTGTCCGCGTTGCGGGCCGTTCTGCGCCATCCTGAAGACGCCGCCGTCGATAAGCGACGGGAGGCCGCGGGAATCTGACGTGAAAATGACACCCGAGGCCGGCTCCCTGCATTCCTTGATGCGCCTGGTTCGGGGCTATGCCCCCGCGAAAATCCTGACAACGGCCGGGAAGCTGGGCCTCTTTTCCCCGCCATTTGAGGCCCTGACACCCAAAGAGCTCTCCAGCCGCCGCCATATCTCCGAGAAGGGCGCGCGGTATCTCCTCAATGCCCTTGTCGCTCTTGGGGTCTTTGAAAAAAGGGAAAACACGTATCGTCTCGAAAAAAATCTTCAACGTGAACTGGAACGGTTCCCGGAATTTGCCTGGGAGCTGACGCACCAGGACCACTTATACGAGGTCTGGAGGCGCCTGGAGGCTGGCATCCGAACCGGCCACAGCCCGGACCCGCCCGCGGAAGAGCTGGCGGACTATCCCGCCTCCCTAAAGGTGTTTCTTTGGGCCATGCACAGCCACGCGCGCCTGCTTTTCCCGGAACTTGTTTCAGCCATCCCCTGGGATGGGGTGAGCCATCTGCTCGATATCGGGGGCGGGGGCGCGGGGTTTGCCCTTTCCTTAACGCGGAGGTATGAGGCCCTGACGGTTACCCTCATGGATTTGCCTGACGCGGTCGTCCAAACCCGGGAAATCATCGCCGGCAATCCTGGAGAGGACCGGATTGTTTTGAAAACGGGCAACACGTACAACGACCCCCTGCCGGAGGGGCCCTTTGACCGGATTCTGATTTCACACCTGATCCATATCTATCCCGAGACGGAAAACCGAAAGCTTATTGAAAAAGCGGCGTGCCGCCTGAAGCCGGGGGGCGACCTCCTGCTTCTCGATTTTTTCCTTGAGGAGGATGAAACAACGCCCCCCGAAGCGGTCTTTTTCCGCCTGCTCATGTTGATCGGAACGCCGGAGGGGGATTGCTACCCCCTGTCATCCGCGCGCGCCTGGTTCGTAAGCGCGGGACTGGCGCCGGAACGTGCCGTATCGCTTTCCGGCGGAAACACCCTTTTGATTGGCCGGAGACCCTGACCCGCCGCCATGCGAAGCCTGGGTATCGTTCTCTTTTACCTCTTTCTGAGCTTCATCGCGACCATCCTGTCCCACATTTTCCATGTGGATCTTCTGCGCGTCACCCCCTTGTGGAAATCCGCCGCCTCCCTCCCGGTCGAAGCCGTTTTGGGGATCGCCCTGGCGGGAGGGGTGATCCTCATCAGCAATTTCCTGGACAGGTTTTCCCTCTTTGCCCGGCTTAATGCCGTAATCGCCCGACACCTACCAGATTTCGGGCTGGGCGAAGTCATCGTGCTCTCCATGGCGTCCGCGATCGGAGAAGAGCTGCTCTTCAGAGGGGCGCTTCTTCAACTGATAGGCATTCATCTCAGTTCCCTCGTTTTCGGGTTTATGCATTACGGTGGGAAACGCCCGTTTCTCCTGTGGGGTATCATCGGGTGGATCATGGGATACATGCTGGGCGGGTTGTTTCTCGTCACAGGCTCGCTTCTTGCCCCCATCCTGGCGCATTTTACCGTCAACTATTTTGACCTGCTGCTTCTCCTGAGAAAATATAAACAGGCCCCCGTGGATGAGTGAGGCATAGGACACGGATTGCCACGGACTCCGTTCACGGATAAACGCGGATGGGAAAAAGGGAAATGTGAAAAGTGAAAGGTTTCTTGGCCTCAGGATTAGAAAGAGGCACCATAATCCAACTTCCAAATCACTCGTAGGCTCCAATTTTCTGAGGAGAATTCCACGGAAACATCATGGGGAAAATATTTTGACAACATATTTCTACGAGCTTATAATGAACCAGCGTTTGTATTTATCGCGGATACGCGGAAAGAATTGTTGGAAAGAACAACCCTTCCAGCAAATAACAAAAAGGAATCGTAGATGGAATCTTCACAGCTGACCTGGATTACCAACTTCATCTGGGGTATCGCCGACGATGTGTTGCGGGACCTGTATGTGCGCGGCAAGTACCGCGACGTTATTTTACCGATGACCGTGATCCGTCGCTTTGACGCCGTTTTGGAACCCACGAAACAGGCCGTGCTCGACATGAAGGCGTCGCTCGACAAGGCGGGCATCGTCAATCAGGACCCCGCCCTGCGTCAGGCGGCGGGCCAGGCCTTCTTCAATACCTCGAAATTTACCCTCCGTGATCTTCGCGCACGGGCCAGCCGTCAACACCTGGAAGCGGATTTTCGCGCCTACCTGGACGGATTTTCCTCGAATGTCCAGGAAATTCTCAACAATTTCGAGTTCCGAAACCAGATCCCGCGCCTATCAAAGGCCGATGCCTTGGGAACGCTCATCGAAAAATTTCTGGACCCAAGCATCAACCTGAGCCCGGAACCCGTTTACAACAGCGACGGGACCATGCGCCTGCCGGGGCTCGACAACCACGCGATGGGCACCATCTTCGAGGAGCTGGTGCGCCGTTTCAACGAGGAAAACAACGAGGAGGCGGGGGAACACTGGACGCCACGCGACGCCGTCAAGCTGATGGCCCGCCTTATCTTTGAGCCCATTGCCGACCGGATCGAATCTGGTACCTACCTGCTCTACGACGGGGCCTGCGGGACGGGGGGCATGCTCACCGTCGCCGAGGCGACCCTGCTTGACCTGGCGCGCAAGCGGGGCAAGGACGTCTCTGTCCATCTCTTCGGGCAGGAGATCAACGCCGAGACCTACGCCATCTGCAAGGCGGACCTTCTTCTCAAGGGCGAAGGAGACGCCGCCGATAACATCGTCGGCGGCCCGGCGTATTCCACGCTCTCAAACGACGCCTTCCCTGGTCGCGAGTTCGACTTTATGCTTTCCAACCCTCCTTACGGCAAAAGCTGGAAAAGTGATCTGGAGCGCATGGGAGGCAAAAAAGGCGTCAAGGACCCGCGCTTCATCGTGCAACACCAGGGTGAAGAGTTGCCATTGCTCACCCGCACGAGCGACGGCCAGATGCTCTTTCTGGTCAACATGATTTCAAAGATGAAACACGACACGGAGCTTGGCAGTCGCATCGCCGAGGTCCACAACGGCTCGTCGCTCTTCACTGGCGACGCCGGCCAGGGAGAGAGCAACATCCGTCGTTGGATTATCGAAAACGACTGGCTCGAAGCCATCGTGGCCTTGCCGCTCAACATGTTTTACAACACCGGCATCGCCACCTATATCTGGGTTATTACCAACCGGAAGCCCGAACACCGCAAAGGCAAGGTGCAACTGATCGACGCGACGAAGTGGTACAAGCCGCTGCGCAAGAACCTGGGCAAGAAGAACTGCGAACTATCAGAGAAGAATATACGACGCATCATTGACACGTTTCTCGACTTCGAAGAGACCGAGCAGTCGAAAATCTTCCCCAACGCGGCGTTTGGTTACTGGAAGGTCATGGTGGAGCGGCCGCTGCGTATCCGTGGGATCGATCCCGAACGCGCCTATAAGCCCGCCGAGATCAAGCGCCTCAAGGAAGAAGGGGAACGGGGCGAATATGCCCCGCCGGTGATCCGCAAGATTCACAAGCGGGGAACAACACCCGATTCCCTGTGCGGACTGTTTGAAACCACCATCGGAGGCAGACCGGCCGTGGTGGAATACGAGCCGGACCCGGAGTTGCGCGACAGCGAACAGATACCATTTTTCGAATGCCCCGCTTGCCATCAACCCGGCTATCTCCCCTCGCCCGCGGACCGGGATGCGGCCATTGAGACTTTCCTGCGCCGCGAGGTGCTGCCCTACGCGCCGGACGCCTGGTACAAACCCGACAGCGTCAAAACAGGCTACGAGATCAGCTTCAACCGCTATTTCTACAAGCCCAAGGCGTTGCGGCCATTGGAGGAAATCCGCGCCGACTTGCTGGCGGTGGAGGAAGAGGCAGAGGGGGTGTTGAAAGAGATTTTAGGAAAGATGTGATTTTATGTTATCCATAGGCTTTCACATGGCGGGTTTTTGCGCTATATTAAAGCGTGGCTATAGCATGGGAGATGTATTCGTCTATGGTAAAGACTGACAACAACAAGATAACCCTCAACAGAGCTGGCCGCTATATGAGACAACCCATGGGGTATCGAGCGTTTTACCCGGCGCCGCTTCCTCCCCAACCTCCTGTCCAGCTTGATGGAGAATTGCAGACGTTGCTTTCGCAAGCGGACCGGGCATTGGGTCGGCTTGATGGTTCAATCACCACGCTTCCCAACCCTGATCTGTTTGTCATGATGTACGTTCGAAAAGAGGCGGTGTTGTCCAGTCAGATTGAAGGCACCCAAAGCTCCCTACAGGATTTGCTGGCAGCTGAGGCCAAGATTTTTTCGGATACTACCCCTCACGATGTTGATGAAGTGATCAATTATGTCAAGGCCATGAATCATGGTCTTAAAAGGCTTCGACAGCTTCCGGTATCTGTTCGGTTGATTCGTGAAATTCACGCGATTCTTCTCAAAAACGTCCGGGGCCGCCATGCCGCACCCGGTGAACTACGGCGAAGCCAGAACTGGCTCGGGCCTGGGGGGTGCATGTTGAATGAAGCGGCTTTTGTGCCCCCGCCACCCGAAGTCGTTCCGGAGGCGCTCGGGCAATGGGAAAGGTTTCTCCACGACGATGATCCTTTGCCCGTTTTAATCAAGATCGGCCTGGCACACGCGCAGTTCGAAACGATCCATCCTTTTCTCGATGGCAACGGACGGCTCGGTCGGCTGCTCATTACCTTTCTTTTAACGGAACGTGGAGTGCTCCAGAAGCCGGTTCTCTATCTATCCCATTATTTCAAGCGCTATCGCCAGGAATACTACGACCACCTCCAGAACATCCGTGACACTGGCGATTGGGAATCCTGGCTGGCATTTTTCCTCCGAGGCACAGCGGAAGTCAGCAACGAGGCTGCCCAAACGGTTCGGAGAATCCTTCTTCTTCGCGAAGACCACCGACTTGCTATCACTCAAAAATTGGGGCGGGCCGCAGGTAACGGCCACAGGGTATTGGACAGGCTTTTTCAGCGGCCCGTGGTAACCGTCAAAGATATTCAAAACATTACCGGAACCACTTACGTGGCGGCCAACCAGTTGGTAAAACGTTTTGAGGAGTTAGGCATCCTTGTGGAAATGACGGGGTATGCGCGCAATCGCCGTTTTCTTTATGGGCCTTACATTGCCCTGTTCTTGGACGATGAGGAGAAGAAATAGCGGTAAAAACTGCTTGGCGAAAGGGGTAATAGAGGAGATCTTGGGGAGATCTGACAAGAATGGCACCGTATGATCCCAACAGACATCATCGCCGTTCCATCAGGTTGCGGGGGTACGATTACGCCCGCCCCGGGGCGTATTTTGTAACCATTTGCACCAAGACCCGTTTGTGCCTGTTTGGCGATGTGGTGGATGGCCAGATGCGGTTGAATGATGCCGGAAAAATGATTCAAACCACGTGGTGTGAAATCCCAGACCATTATCCGGGAATTGATGTGGATACGTTTGTGATTATGCCCAACCACATCCACGGAATCATCATTTTGGTAGGGGCAGGCCCCCGTGCCTGCCCTGAACCACAGGTCATGGGGCAACCACGGGGGGTTGCCCCTACCGGGTCGTTATCGTTGCCGGATGTGGTGCATCGGTTCAAAGCGTTGACCACCAGACGATACATTGACGGTGTGAAACAATATGGATGGCCCCGTTTTGACGGTAAATTGTGGCAACGCAATTATTATGAACATGTCATTCGCAATGATGAATCGATGGCACGCATTCGCCAATACATTGTACACAACCCTGCGCGATGGGCCATTGACCGTGAAAACCCGGATCGAACAGGGCAAACATCCATGGTCTTGAGGCCAATGGACCGCATGCGGGGGCTGTAATGATCGATAACCTCAAATCCTACCCCAAATACAAGGATTCCGGCGTACCGTGGCTGGGAGACGTGCCGGAGCATTGGGAGGTGTTGCCCGGTCGGACGCTTTTTCGAGAGATAAATGACCGTGATCATCCAAAAGAGGAATTACTTTCAGTAACGATCTCGCGCGGAGTCGTACGGCAAGCTGATTTACTGTCGGATAGCTCGAAAAAGGACTCTTCAAACGAGGACAAGTCAGCCTACAAACTCGTTGAGCCCGGCGACATCGCATATAACAAGATGCGGGCTTGGCAAGGGGCCGTTGGGGTTTCGGCTTACCGCGGGATCGTTAGCCCGGCATACATTGTCCAACGCCTCAGGGAATCAAGAAATTCTCCGCGATATATGCATTATCTGCTCCGTACGCCATTTTTCATTAAAGAGGCCGAGCGTTGGTCGTATGGTATAACATCCGATCAATGGAGCCTTCGGGCGGAAGACTTCAAAAACATTTACTTCTCCGTTCCAAGCCAGACCGAACAAACCGCCATCGTGCGTTTCCTGGACTGGGCAGAGCGGCGGATCCGGCGGGTGATTCAGGCGCGGCAGCGGCGGATCGAGCTTCTGGAGGAATACAAACAAACCCTCATCCATCAGGCCGTTACCGGCCAGATTGATGTCCACACCGGTAAGCCCTACCCCAAATACAAGGATTCTGGTGTCGAATGGCTGGGGAAGGTGCCGAAGTATTGGGAGGTACGACCGCTAAAACGCATTGCGCGGTTCAAAAGTGGCGTTGGCTTTCCTGTTTCGGAGCAAGGTCGCAAAGAAGGCGAGGTCCCTTTTCTTCGTGTCTCGGACATGAATCAACCGGGGAACGAGGAGTGGATCGAAATATTCGATAGTTCGGTCACAACGGAAACTGCTGAACGCTTGGGCGCTTTCGTGTTCCCGTCCGGGACGATCATCTTTCCGAAGGTCGGAGGTGCGCTACTAACAAATAAGCGGCGTCGCTTGCGAAAGCCATCATGCATTGATAATAATGTTATGGGCTGTATTGTTGAATCTGCCGATCCAGATTTCGTGTTTATACTGCTCAAGCAACTTGACCTTGGTCAATTGGCCAAACCAGGCCCAGTGCCTGCGATCAGCGAGGGAGATGTGCGTGAGATTCCTGCGACTCTCCCTCCT
The DNA here is from genome assembly GCA_015493505.1 of Pseudomonadota bacterium. Taxonomy (GTDB): domain Bacteria; phylum Desulfobacterota; class S145-22; order S145-22; family S145-22; genus S145-22. The sequence goes on from WGDA01000089.1 coordinate 22,120, forward strand.
CTCCCTGAACAAACCGCCATTGTCGAATTTCTGGACGATCAAACCAAAAAAATCGATACGGCCATTAACACCACGCGCCGTGCGATCGACCTCCTCAAGGAATTCCGCACGCGCCTGATCGCCGATGTGGTCACGGGAAAGGTGGATGTGCGAGAAACAGTAGATACTCTTCCCGATGTGCCCACCGAGAAGGAAGGAGAGCTGTTGGATGACAAGGCAAGTGAAACCAACCTGGAGGCTGCACCGGAGGAGCTTTTTAAATGACGAGTAATTGATGGGTAATTGATGACTTGATAAAAGAAACACTACATATTGGTGTTATACAATCACATGACACAATATATGGAGGTGAATGCTTCCTTTTTTCATTGATGGGTAATTGATGGACGGACAAATCCTAACGACGACCGAGTTGAATGGCGCACAGGAGTATCACCTGGAAGCGCAGGGAGGGGCCGATGGCCGGTAAACGTCAAACGGGCCGGCCTCGCGGGAACAAGGTTCGCGAGCCAGCAGCCACTTATGGCGTTCCGGGCGGGGAGATTATCTTCTATTACGCCCCAGACGGCACGGTTTCGCTGGACGTGCGGCTGGATCGTGAGACCATCTGGTTGAATCTCAATCAGATGGCGGCGCTTTTTGAGCGCGATAAGTCTGTGATTTCACGGCATTTGCGGAACATATTTCGAGAAGGTGAATTAGATAGGGATTCAGTTGTTGCATTTTTTGCAACAACTGCCACGGACGGCAAAACCTATACCGTTGAATACTTCAACCTCGATGCGATCATCTCAGTTGGCTATCGCGTCAATTCAAAGCGGGGCACGCAGTTTCGCATTTGGGCAACGAAGGTTTTGCGCGATCACATTCTGAAGGGTTACACGGTCAATGCCCGGCGGTTGGAGGAGTTACAAAAGGCCGTTCGTTTGGTCGCGCGGGTGGCGGATCGCCGTAACCTGACAGGTGACGAAGCTAAGGCGCTCTTGAGGGTTGTGAGTGAATATAGTTTCGCCTTGGATCTACTGGATGACCTTGACCACGGCCGCCTGCCGGCTCTCCAAAAAGGTGTAAAAGCCGCAATTCCAATCACGTATGAAGAGGCGCAACGCCTGATCGGCTTGTTACGTGACCAGTTTGGAGGCGGCGCGTTGTTCGGCCGGGAGAAGGATCAAGGATTGAAGAGCGCTCTGTCCGCGATCTTTCAGACCATACAGGGGCGGGACGCTTATCAAAGCTTGGAAGAAAAGGCCGCGCATCTCCTCTACTTTGTGGTCAAGAATCACGCCTTCGTGGACGGCAATAAACGAATTGGTGCCGCGCTTTTCCTGTGGTTTCTGGAGAAGAACGGGGTGCTTTACCGTGAGGATGGAGAACGTCTTATCTCGGAGGAGGCCCTGGTTGCTTTGACGCTGCTTATTGCCGAGAGCCCGCCACAGGAGAAAGAGGTGATCGTTCGCCTTGTAACATGCCTGCTGCAAGGAGCACCGAACGATCGGAGGGACGGATCATGATTACCGATACCAGCGAAGCCGCTTTTGAGCGCCTGATCTGCCGGACACTGACTGGCACGGAGTGCGACCCCAATGCGGCGGGAGAGGGCTTTATCTCGGCCGATCCCGAATATCCGTATGTTGCCTCTAAATGGCTTCCCGGCCATCCGGCCGATTACGACCGGGAGTATTGTGTTGACCTGGTTCAGCTTTCCGCTTTTTTGCGCGCGACCCAGCCGAAGATAGCCGAGGCCTTGAGCCTGGAATATCCGGGCCCCGTCCGCCGCAAGTTTCTCGCGCGTCTCCAGGGGGAGGTGAGCAAACGGGGGGTCGTCGATGTCCTGAGGAACGGGATTAAACACGGCCCGCATCACATTGAGCTTTTCTACGGAACGCCGTCCCCGGGGAACGAGCGGGCGAAGATGCTCTATGATTTGAACCGCTTCTCCGTGACGCGCCAGCTTCGCTACAGCCGGGACGAAACCCAGCGGGCGCTGGACCTGGGGTTTTTCATTAACGGCCTGCCGGTTTTTACGTTTGAGCTGAAGAATAATCTGACCAAACAGACGGTTCATGACGCCATTGAGCAATACAAACGCGACCGAAACCCGAGGGAGCGGCTCTTTGAACTGGGCCGCTGTATCGCCCATTTCGCGGTGGATGACAGCGAGGTCTATTTTTGCACCCACCTGAAGGAGAAGGCGTCGTGGTTTCTGCCCTTCAACCAGGGGTGGAACGATGGGGCGGGAAACCCTCCCAATCCCGACGGCCTCAAGACGGATTACCTGTGGAAGCGGATTCTCACCCGCGAGAGTTTGACCAATATCCTTGAAAATTACGCCCAGCTTGTCGAAGACAAGGACCCGAGGACCGGCAGGAAACGGCGTGAGCAAATCTTCCCCCGCTATCATCAGCTTGACGTGGTGCGGAAGCTCCTGGCGGACGTGGCGGAACATGGCGTTGGGCGCAGATACCTTATCCAGCACTCGGCCGGAAGCGGAAAGTCCAACTCCATCGCCTGGCTGGCGCGGCAACTGATCGGCGTGGAAAGGGAGGGGAAGCCTGTTTTTGATTCGATCATCGTGGTTACGGACCGCCGTATCCTTGACCGGCAGATCCGAAACACGATCAGGCAGTTTACCCAAGTGTTATCGACGGTGGGCGCCGTAACCGGTGAAGGAAGCAGCAAGACCCAACAGCTTTCCGAGTTTCTGGCGTCGGGAAAGAAGATTATCATCTCCACTCTCCAGACGTTTCCCTTCATTCTGGATGAGATCGGCAGCGAGCATCGAAGCCGGCACTTCGCCATCATCATCGACGAGGCGCATTCCAGCCAGGGGGGACGCACCTCGGCCAAGATGCACATGGCGTTGTCGGGAAGCGGCGAGGAGGAAGAAGAGGAAACCTTCGAAGACAAGATCAACCGGATCATGGCGGCGAAAAAGATGCTGAAAAATGCCAGCTATTTCGCCTTTACCGCCACGCCGAAAAACAAGACGCTGGAGCTATTCGGGGAGCCGGAGCCACAGCCCGATGGCACGGTGAAACACCGGCCGTTTCACAGCTACACCATGAAACAGGCGATCCAGGAGGGCTTCATCCTGGACGTGCTGGCCCATTACACTCCGGTCAAGAGTTACTACAAGCTTGTCAAAAAAATCGAGGACGACCCGGAATTCGACGTGCAGAAGGCCCAGAAAAAACTGCGGCGGTTTGTGGAGGGGCATGAGTACGCCATTCGCCTCAAAGCGGAGATCATGGTGGACCACTTCCATGAACAGGTCATCGCCAAGGGCAAGATAGGCGGGCAGGCGCGGACGATGGTAGTGACCAGCGGGATTCACCGCGCCATCCAGTATTACCACGCCATTCAGGCCTACCTGAAGGAAAGGAAAAGTCCGTACCGGGCCATCGTGGCCTTCTCGGGCGAACACGAATACGGTGGTGAAAAGGTCACCGAGGCCTCGCTGAACGGTTTTCCCTCCAGCCAGATCACGGATAAAATCCGGGAGGACCCGTACCGTTTTCTTGTGTGCGCGGAGAAGTTCCAGACCGGCTACGACGAACCATTGCTACACACCATGTACGTGGACAAGATGCTTTCCGGCATCAAGGCGGTGCAGACCCTTTCACGCCTGAACCGCGCCCATCCGAAGAAATATGACACGTTCGTGCTGGATTTCATGAACGACGCGGACACGATTCGCAGGGCGTTTGAGCCTTATTACCGCACGACTATTCTCGCCGAGGAAACCGATCCGAACAAACTGCACGACTTAAAAGCGGCCCTTGATGCCTATCAGGTGTATGCCCCGGAGCAGGTGGAGGAATTGGCGCGGCTGTATCTGGATGGCGCCGATCGTGACCGGCTGGACCCCATACTTGATGCCTGCGTGGCGGTTTATAAAGAAGAACTGGATGAAGACGGCCAAGTGGACTTCAAGGGGAAGGCCAAGGCCTTTCTGCGAACGTATGGGTTTCTGTCCGCGATCCTGCCCTATACGCACGCCGAGTGGGAAATATTGTCGATCTTTCTGACCTTTCTGGTGCCCAAATTGCCGGCGCCCAAAGAGGAGGACCTTTCGAAGGGGATTCTGGAGGCGATCGACATGGACAGCTACCGGGTTGAAAAACAGGCGGCCATCAGGATTGCCCTTCCGGACGAAGATGCCGAGATCGAGCCGGTTCCCACGGAAGGAGGAGGCCATAAGCCAGAGCCGGAGCTGGACCGCCTTTCGAATATTATCAAGGCCTTTAACGACCAGTTCGGTAACATTCCGTGGACCGACGCCGACCGGGTGCGGAGGCTTATCACCGAAGAGATCCCGGCGCGCGTCGCGGCCGATACCGCCTACCAGAACGCGATCAAGCATTCGGACAGGCAGAACGCGCGCATCGAACACGACAAAGCGCTTTTGCGGGTGATGACCGCGCTCCTTCAGGACGACACGGAATTGTTTAAGCAGTTTAGCGACAATGACGGTTTCCGACGGTGGTTGACCGAGATGGTCTTTGACCTGACCTATAAAACACAGAACACTATTGCAATGGATAGGTAGAAGACATAAGCGATGCCATTTTACAAAGAACCAAAAGGATACGCGAAAACGGCCCTCTCGGATTTGCAGGGGGCATGGGAAAACCTGCGGGAGGTCGTCGCTGAAAGCATCCCATTCCCTGAGTGGAAAAGGCTACTCTTTCATATCGATGACGCCATGAGTTGGGAAAGCGTTCGGAACCTTCAACAGATGCGGAAGACACTGCTCCTGATTCGGAATATCACCGCGCAGGCGGAGGTTCCCGAAGAAGTGAGAGAATGGATAGGCACCGTTGAGGAAAACCTTGATGAGGTTTTAAAAGCCATTGAGGAAGGAGAAATCACATAGGATTGGCTGCTCAGCAAGATTTTAAAGGCGTGAGTCGAAAGGTTTGGCGGTTAGGATTTGATGGGTGAAACCGCTGGCGACCCCGTATCTTTTGTGTTAGTGTTGCCGCAGGATCATTGCTTGCCCTTGTCAACACAGGTGCCCTTAACCAGGTAAATGGGAGAAAAATCATGGAAAATCCAGGCAGCGCGCTTACGGAAGAGGAGAAGGCCAGGTATCACGAGATTAACAAGGAAAACATCGAGTTCATTATGGAGAGGAACAACCATGTGAACCGGTGGGTCATCGCGGATATGCTGAGGCGCACGGCGTATCACTACCCGGACAAAACGGCCCTTGTTTTCAACGATATCAGTCGGACGTATCAGGAGCTGGGGGGAGAATGTAACCAGGTCGCCAACGCCCTTGCTGATTTGGGGGTGCAAAAATACGACCGCGTCGCGATCCTGGCGCACAACACCCATCATCATGTGCTGACCTGGATGGGCTGCACGAAGATCGGAGCCATCTATCTGGCGATCAACTATCTGCTGCGGGGGAATGATATCGCCTACTGCATCAACCATTCGGAGAGCAAGGTTTTCATCGTCGAGGATACGCTTTATCCGCAGGTCGCGGAGATTCTGGACCAGGTTCCCTCCGTCAAAACGCTTATCTGGTCCAGTCAGGGAGCCGGGCAACCGGCGGCAGATGGATTCACGGATTTCGATGCCTGGTATTCTGCCTATCCGGCGACGGAGCCGGATGTTGTCCTGAGGATTGAAGACCCGGTTCAGATGACGTACACCAGCGGGACGGAATCCCTCCCGAAAGGGGTGATCATCAGCAACCAGTCGCTCATTGCCCAGTACATGGGGTGTATCATTGACGGCAACTACGCGGCGGATGACGTGAACGTCAACGCGCTGCCCATTTATCATTGCGCCCAGCGGGATGTGTTCATGAACCCGATCTTCTGGCTTGGGGGGACGAATATCCTCATGGGGCCGGACATCGGGGCGGTTCTGGCGAATATCGCCAAGTTCAAGGCGACCATGTTTTTCGCGCCGCCCACTGTCTGGATCGGGATGTTGCGGCACCCGGATTTTGACAAGCATGACTTGTCGAGCCTGGTGAAATGTTATTATGGGGCTTCAATCATGCCCAGGGAAATCCTTCGTGAAATCCTCCAGAAATTTCCAAAGGCGGGGATCTACAACTATTACGGCCAGACCGAGCTGGCGCCTTATCACACCGTCCTCAAGGCAGAGGACGCCATGAAGAAAATTGGCTCTGCCGGGATGGGGGGGATCCACATGGAGACGCGGCTGGAAGCTGATGACGGCAGCGAGATTACGGAGCCGAATGTCGTAGGAGAGATCTGTGGCCGGGGTCCCCATGTCATGACTATGTATTTCAAGGACCCGGAGAAGACAGAAGCGGCCATGAAGGGCGGCTGGTTTCATTCCGGAGACCTGGGCGTGCTGGATGAGGACCGTTACATTACCGTTGTGGACCGCAAGAAGGATATGGTGAAAACGGGCGGCGAGAATGTGGCGTCCCGTGAAGTGGAAGAGGCCATCTACCTTCACCCGGCGGTGGAGGAGGTGGCGGTCATCGGGATTTATCATCCCAAATGGGTGGAGGCCGTGACAGCCGTGATCAAGCTGAAGGCCGGGCAAAGTGCCACCGAAGAGGAGATCATCGCCCATTGTAAAGAGAACCTTTCCCTTTTCAAGGTTCCTAAAAAGGTCATTTTCGTGGACGCGCTTCCAAAGACCCCGACGGGCAAGATCCTAAAGCGGGATATGCGGGAACAGTACCAGGATCTTTTCAAGTAGGGAGAAGCCGAATTCCCTAATAGCGTGGGCTGGCTCTCATAGAATCCAGCGTGAAAAGTGTCGGTGAAAATTGGAGTCCCGGGACCGGTCTCAGTGTGCCTCGCGCCAGTTTTCCCCCGCCTGGATTCCCACCTTGAGGGGAACCCGCAGAGAGACCACGTGTTCCATCTCTTCCTTCACGAGGGATTCCAGGGGCGCGGCATGGGATTTTTGCACTTCAAAAACCAGTTCGTCGTGAACCTGGAGGACCATGGAGGCCGCCACCCCCTCGGTTTTAATCCGTTTGTGGATGGCGATCATGGCCTTTTTGATGATGTCCGCGGCGCTTCCCTGGATGGGGGCGTTGATGGCGGTGCGGATGCCGAATTCACGCTGCTGGTAATTCCGGCTTTTCAGCTCCGGGACCGGTCGAATCCTTCCGAATAGGGTCCGCACGATTCCCTCGGAGCGGGCTTGTTCGATCAGTTCTTCCTGGTACTGCTTGACCCGTTTCAGCCGCGTGAAATACTGATTGATGTATGCCTCCGCCTCGCTCCGGTCGATACCCAGCTCCTTCGCCAGGCCAAAAGCACTCATGCCATAGATGATGCCGAAGTTGATGACCTTTGCCCTGCGCCGCAGTTCCGGCGTGACTTCATTCAATGCGACACCGAAAACCTCCGAGGCCGTCCGGGCGTGGACGTCCTCGTCGTTCAGAAAGGCCTGAATGAGAATGGGGTCTTCGGACAAATGGGCCAAAATCCTCAATTCGATTTGGGAATAGTCTGCGGAGAGAATCAGGTTCCCCGCCTCCGCGACAAAGGCCTCCCGAATCCGCCGCCCTTCCTCCGTGCGGATGGGGATGTTCTGGAGATTGGGGTTACTGCTGCTCAGCCGGCCGGTGGAGGTAATGGTTTGGTTGAAAGAGGTGTGAATCCGTCCCGTTTCTTTGTCGATGAGCTTGGGAAGCGCGTCCACGAACCCTGATTTCAGCTTGGAGAAACTTCGGTATTCCAGGACAAGAGCCGGCAGCTCGTGCTCCAGGGAGAGGGCTGTCAGAACATCCACGTTGGTGGACCGGCCCGTTTTCGTTTTTTTGATAGACTTCAGCCCCAGCTTGTCGAAGAGAATCGTCGAAAGCTGTTTGGGGGAGTTGATGTTGAAGGGCTCTCCCGCCAGGCGATGGATCTTTTCCTCCAGTTGCGTCATGCGGCTTTCCAGCTCCTTGGAGAGCTCGCGGAGCTGGTCCAGGTCCACCTTGACACCCCGGTGTTCCATGGTGGCGAGCACGGGTATCAACGGGAGTTCAATGGTTTCATACAGCTCCTTCATGCCCTGTTTGTGGACGCGGGGAGTCAGGGTTTCACACAACCGCAAGGCCAGGTCGGCGTCCTCGGCGGCATAGCGGGTTGCCTCGGCTACCGGCACCTGCCAGAATCCGTCTTCCGCGCCCGCCTTTCCGGTAACCTCTTTGAAGGAAATGGGTTGGTGCCCCAGGTATTCCATGGACATGGCGTCCAGGTTGTGGGTGCGTTTGGTGGGGTTCAGGAGGTAATCCGCCACCATGGCATCACACGCGATACCTTCCAGCGAAATGCCGTGATTCATGAGCACACGGGTGTCGTACTTGAGATTTTGCCCCATTTTCCCATAGGAAGCGTCCTCCAGGTAAGGCTTCAGGCGCGCCAGGGTTTCCTGAAGCGGGAGCTGGGTTGGGGCTTTGTCCTGATTATCATGCGCGAGGGGAATGTAACAGGCCACTCCAGGGGCAATGGCCAGGGAAACCCCCACGACGCGCGCATGAAGCGGGTCCTCCGAGGTGGTTTCCAGATCCACGGAAAAGGCCTTCTTTTTTCGAATCCTTTCTATCCATTTCTCCAGGGCCGCTGTGTCCGAGACGGTCATGTAGGATTCATACCGCACGGTTTCATTGGGGTTTTCATTGGCCAGCTCCTTCAGCATGGAGTAGAATTCCAGCTTCAGAAGGAGTTCACGAAGCTTTTCCTCATCCTTTTTTCTGAACGAAAAGAGCGTTTCACTCATTTCGAGGGGGACGTTTCGCTTGATTAAGACCAGCTCCCGGCTCAGGAAGGCCTGGTCCCGGTGTGTCTCGAGAAGATTCCGGATCCGCGTGGGCGTCACCTCATCCAGCCGGTCATAAATCTCCTTGAGCGATCCGAACTTCGCGATCAGTTTCTGCGCCGTCTTTTCCCCGATCCCCGGAACGCCGGGCACGTTGTCCACCTTGTCACCCATGAGGGCGAGGAGGTCCACCACCTGGTCGGGCCTGACGCCCAGGCGTTGCCTGACGCCCTCCGCGTCCCGGAGGATGTCGTTTTTCGGGTCGTATACCCACACCCTGTCGGTGACGAGTTGGAGCATGTCCTTGTCCATGGTTACAATGACGCAGTGGCTGGCGCTTCGGGAAAGAAAATCGACCGCCGTACCGATAATGTCGTCCGCTTCGTATCCCTCCAACTGGAGGGAAGGAACCCCCAGGGCATCCACAATTTCAAAGATAACGGGAATCTGAACCTTCAGGTCATCCGGCAGAGGGGGACGCTGGGCCTTGTATTTTTCGAAGACCTCGTGCCGGAAGGTGGGGCCCTTGGCGTCGAAGGCGATCAGAATCCGTCGGACCTGATAGTCATGCAGAAGCTTCTTCAGCGCCCGGATAAACCCGAAGATGGCGTTTGTCGGAAACCCCTTTGACGTGGACAGCCCGCGGATGGCGTGGTAGTTCCGATGGATCATGGAGTGCCCGTCCACGATGAAGACGGTGTCTTGCAATTTCGGAAGAACCTCTTTCAAACGTAATTTTTTTTCTTTTTCCATTTGACAAATTCCAAAACAGGGTTATAATATTAATATCAAGAGGCCTTCATCGGAAGAACAACGGAGAGGCCCCCTAAGGGGGCAGGGACCAAAATAAGGTGTCCACGGGTTGTGCTGACGGCATGAAGGCCTTCGTTTTTTTGGTTTTTCCGGTTTGTCCCGTTCATCTCGTTTTTTTTGGTTTATCTCATTTATTTCGTTGGTCTCGTTTATTCTCACGCCAAGTTATTCCTGTAAAAGTCAAGGGGAAAATGTGGGAGGAATCTGGGCGTGTGAGATTCCCTGGCATGATGTTTTATGGGCACTTTACACTCTCCTTTGTATCTGTTAGACAAAAGCTGGAATGGGAGCGCTGATCCCGCGT
>WGDA01000090.1 GCA_015493505.1 Pseudomonadota bacterium
CTCCCGGACAAAGGCATCCAGGTCATCGAGAAGGGAAAGGTCAAAGGGGTGGTCCCCGGCAAGGATTTCATGAAGGCGGTTTTCTCCGTCTGGTTTGGCAAGGTTCCCGCCGACAGCCATCTCAAGTGGGGCATGCTTGGAGAAGACTAAAACCGTTTCGGAGAAAAGATGAAAACGGGTCCATCGCCACAGACAGGGAATTTCGCCAGCCGGGTTAAAGGGGCTGTCAGGCGGAACTTCAATCAAAGCGTCCGGATCTACCAGGCCTTCGAGGAGAAAAGAGGATTTTTCCAGGACCTGACGGCCGCCCTCGCCAGATGGATGAAACTTCCACAGGGGGCAACCATCCTGGATATTGGCTGTGGCAATGGCGCCTCCTGCGTGGCCTTGCGAGAGGCCTGTAACGCCACGGTTTACGGCATAGACCTCTCCGAGGCCATGATCGCCGACGCCCGCCGGCGGTTACGGGATCCTCACGTTCATTTCATCGTGGGTGACGGTGAAAACCTGGACATGTTTCGCGACATGCCTCTCTTTGACGCAGTTGTGTATAACGCCTCCCTCTTCGTCTTCCCAAACCCGGAGCGAAGCCTGGCACAGGCGGGCGGCCACCTCAAGACAGGGGGAAAAATAGGCTTTTCATTCTATCCCCGCCTTTACAGCGCGGAGTTTCCAGACCTTTTAGGCCGGGCGTACGAAAAAAAGGGGTGGCCCCTTCCAAAATTCCGGACTATCACGTCCTGGGACAAAGCGTGCCACGCCCTTGAGGGACTCTTTGGAAACCTCGAGACCGCGACGCACGAAATAACAGGGGATGTCTCCTTCCTGATAGATTTCTTTTCCATCCCGGCGCAATCCGCCTCCCTGTTCCCCAAACTGCCCTATGAAGAACGGGCGGAAAAGGTGCGGGAACTCTTCGAGACCCTGGACGCTGAAGGCACGCCTTTTACCATCGGATGGGATATGGCCATGGCGGTCAAAAGACCCGAATAACAGTCAACGGCCCGAATCAGAAAACCTTAACGGAGGCCACCTTGAAGGTGGCATAGAGCGGCAGGCCCGGTTTCAACCCCATGCGGGAGACGGTCTGCCGTGTGACGGTGGCGGTCAGCGGGATCCCCACGACATCCAGATAGACATCCATGAGGGGCGGGCGGGGCCGAACCTCCCGCACGATCGCCCGCAAGGTATTCCGCGCGCTGCTCGCGATGGGTTCGAGGGAGAGAAGGATATCTTCGGAAGGAATCGCCACCACCCCCTCACCTTCCTGGCCGGATGGAATTTCAAACCGCATTTTCCCCCTCCGAAAAAGGGCCCTTCCTTCTTGTGATTCCACCGTTCCCCTGTAAATATTACGAATGCCGACCAGCGTTGCCACAAAGGGCGACGCTGGGCGCACGCATAACGCCTCCGGGGTTCCCTGCTGAAGGATCTTCCCGTCATGGATTACGGCCATGCGGTTTCCGAGGGTTATACCCTCTTCAAAGTCGTGGGTGACATGCAGAACCGGGATGTCATACTCCCTGTGGAGAATCCGCAGTTCCTCCATCAATTCCCGCTTGGTGACCTGATCCAGGGCGCTGAGCGGCTCATCGAGAAGGAGCAGGTCGGGGGAAACAACGAGCGCCCGCGCGAGCGCGACCCGCTGCTTCTCTCCACCGCTCAAACCCTCCAACCCACGCCCCAGCAGGGCGTCAATCCCCATGCGTTCCGCCATGCGCGTTACGGCGTGTCTGATTTCCTCTCTTCCGCGAATCCCCCGCACGCGGAGTGGAAACGCGATGTTTTCAAAAACCGTCAAGTGAGGGAACAGGGCAAAATCCTGAACCATCATGGTAAAGTTTCGCCTTTCGGGGGGGAGACTCGTGATATCCTGATCCTCCTTGAAAAGCTTCCCTTCCTGAGGCCGAATGAGGCCGGCGATCAGGGAGAGAAGGACGCTTTTCCCCGATCCCGTCTGGCCCAGCAGAATCCAGTACTCACCCTTTTCGAGGGTCAAATCCACGGGAGACAGACGAAAGTTTCCCAAACGACAGGACAGCCCCTTCAGGACGATCATGGCTTCTTCCCCCTTCGGGAGGCGAGAAAACGGAAAAGGGAAAAAAGCGCCAGGCAGATGAGAACCAGAAGGGCGGCAATGGGATAGGCGAACTTGAGGCCGTAGGCTTCAAATCTTTCAAAAATCAGGACGGGCGTGACCATGGGATGATAGGTCAGAATGATGACGGCGCCAAACTCGCTGATCCCCCGCGCCCACATGAGCAGGGCGCCCGAAAAGATTCCCCGCAAGGCGAGGGGCAGGCTGACACGATAAAAGACCTGGGCCGGGCTCGCCCCAAGGGTTCTCGCCACCTGCTCAACGCGAACGGGCACCCCCGAGAAGGCATCCCGCGCGGCATTGATGAGAAACGGGGCGCTGACAAAGGTCATGGCGATCACAATCCCCGCCTCCGTCCCCACAAAGGAAATCCCAAACGCGGAGAAGAGTTTCCCGCCAAAAAAATGCCGGCCAAATACCATGAGAAGGGCGATACCCGCGGCGGTATGGGGAACCACCACAGGCAAATCCACGGCAGCCTGAACCAGATTCCTGAAGGGGAAGGGCCGCTTGGCAAGCAGGTATCCCAGGGGTACCCCCGTCACAAAGCCCAGGATTGTCGCCCACAACGCGCACCGCAATGTCAGCAAAATGGAATGGTACACCTCCAGGTCAGAGAGAAATTTCCGGGCGGTCGCCACGTCGAGGGCGCCCACCATTTTGACGAGGGGAACCACAAGAAACAGGACGAGCGCCCCTCCAAGCATCCAGAAAACGATTTCGAAGCCCCTTTTCATACTCAAAAATAACCTTACCGAAAAGGGAAAGGCATCGCAAGCATCCCGCGTCTCTTCTTACAGAAAGTATTTGGTTTGTTGAAAAAGGCGGAAATGGCTGTTATAGAAAAAAAGGTTTCATTTTTTATTCTGAAAGGGCCATGATGAAAGAGAAGGAAGGACGCGTTCCATACCAGAATGTTTTCGAATCCGCGCCACTGTCCCTGTGGGTGGAAGACTTCACGCGGGCGCGGCAGGCCCTTGATGCCCTTACTCGGCGCGGTGTCAAAAATTTCAGGGATTTTTTTGACCGTCATCCGGAAGAACTGATAAAAATCTCCCGCCACGTCAGGGTGCTCGAGGTCACCCCCTTTACCCTGAAACTCTTCAAGGCGCCCACGGCGCGTGCCCTTCTGAAGGATTTGGACAAGACCTTTACGGAAGACACGCTTCCGCCCTTTAAACGGGAAATCCTCGCGCTCGCGGAAGGGAAACAGGCCATAGAGTTTGAAACCACGCGGCGGACACTGGATGGGAAGCCGTTTCCGTGCGAGGTTCTCTGGACCCTCCTGCACAACAACGACTGTTCCGAGTGCCTGGCTCTGGTGGCGCTCCGTGATATCTCGGGCCCCAAGAACGTGGAGCAGGCGCTTGCCGAATCGGAAGCGCTGTACCGCGCCCTGGTGGAGCAAAGCCTCGTGGGGGTTTACCTGTTTGGCAAGGACCGCTTTCATTACGTCAATGAGGCCCTGGCCGACATGATGGGATACCCCACGCGGGAGATTATCGAACACCTGCGCCCCATCGACCTCATCCACCCCGACGACAGGGCGTACGCGCAGGAAAAAATGCGGGGACGCCTGGAGGGGAAAAGGGAAACTGAGCGATATACCTTTCGAGGCCTTCGAAAGGACGGGAAAGACCTGTATTGTGAGGTGTTCGGAAGAGGAATTACCTATAAAAACCGCCCCGCCATTCTCGGAACCATCATCGACATCACGGAGAAAACCTCGATGGAAAAAATCCTCCGTGAGCAGATGGCCTCCCTTTCCTTCCTTAATGACATCGGAAAAATCTTTGTCTCAGCAAACAGCATCGAAACCGTCACGAAACGTGTCCTTCCCCTCATTCGTGAAGCAACGCGCGCGGATATCGCCCTTCTGTATCGGCATAGTAAGGGGCACCTTTCCCTGTTAGGAACATCCCCGGAAAGTATCGCCCCAAGCCACCTTCAGCAGATAAAAGACAGCGTCTGCCTTTGTGGCAAGGCTATGGCGGGGCGGGAGGCGCTCTATGTTAACAATATTTCCGAAGACGAGCGGAGCGAATTGAACTTCTGCAAAGAGATTGGCATTGCCGCATTCGCGGCCCTTCCGCTGACCAGTGGTGATCATGACGTGGGCCTTCTTGGCCTCGGATGGAAAGAAGAAATCCCCCTAAAAAAGGTCCGTTCTTTTTACGAGGCCATCGGTGATTACCTTTCCCTCGGGCTGCAGAACACCCTCCTGTTCGCCGAGACGAAACGGCAGGCGCGTGAACTGGTGGAGAAGGTCCGGGAGCGCACACAGGAGCTCCAGCAGATGGTCAATCTCATGGCTGGTCGAGAAATCCGCATGATTGAGCTCAAGGGAATCATCCGCCAGCTCAGGGAACAGATCCGCGAGTTAGGGGCGGTGCCTGTCGCCAAGGACCCTTTGGATGGCGAACCGTCATGATATCTCCCGAGGGCCTGTGTCGCCATAGCCGTGGATTTTTGAGCACGATATAAAATCAATCTTCAGGAGAGAGGACACGCGTGAAAGGAAACGTTGACTGCCAGGAGCTTTTTGAGCACCTCCCCATTTCCCTCTGGCATGAGGATTTTTCTCAGGGCAAGCATCTCTTTGACACCCTTCGGGAAATGGGCGTCAAAGACCTCCGGGCGTACCTCAACGCGCATCCTGAGGAGATTCACAGGTTCGCTCGCCTGACGCGCGTCGTGGATGTCAACCAGGCCACACTGAAACTGTATGGCGCCCGGGATAAAGGCGACCTGTTAAAATCCCTCGACCAGTTTTTGGCCACCGCGGAAGAACTGGAAATCTTCAAAGAAGCGCTGATTCATCTGTATGATGGACACTTTGTGTTTGAAGCGGAAACCACCACAAAAACCCTCCTGGGAACCCCCCTCCAGATTCTAATTCGATGGACGGTCTCTCCCGGCCATGAAGAAAGCCTCGATTTCATCATGGTGTCAATCATCGACATTACGGCGCTCAAGCGTGCCGAAAAAGAACGGGAACTGGAAGCCCGCCGCTTCGCCATCCTGCATGAGATGGAAAACGCCATCCTCCAGAACCAGCCGGTGGAAAAAATCGCGTCAACGTTTCTTCCGCAATTCGCCCGCCTTCTCGAATGCACCAGGGGAAGCATCCTGCGTTTCGACTACGAAAACGGGGAGGCACGGTTTCTCGCGTTTTTCGGAAAGGGGGATTACGCCAGCAGAAAAACAATTCCCCTTTCGTCATTCAGGAACCTGGACGCCCTGAAAGAAGGGGAACCAAGGATCATTGAAGACCTCGCCCGAGAGCCCTTTCTGACGGAATCTGACCACGACCTTTTCTCGCATGGATACAGGGCCTATATCACCTTTCCCCTCATTGTGGAGGGAAGGGTGATCGGGGTCATCAATTTCGACAAGGTTCAGCCGGGGGGATTTCCACCTTATTATGTGGAACTTGTCCGGGAAGTGGCCAGTATCCTGAGTATCGCGATACATCAGGCTTCTCTCGAGGAGAAGATTAGCCAACACACGAAAGAACTTGAAAAACGGGTCACGGAACAGACCCAACAGCTCACTGCCAAGATAAGGGAAGAAACCCGCCTCAACGCGGCGCTTGGAAACGTGCTTGAAGACCTTCAGGCCACAAACAAAATCCTGACCCGAACCACCCGGAAACTCGAAGAAGCCAATAATGAACTGAAGATTTTCACCACCTCTGTTTCACACGATCTGCGCGCCCCCTTGCGCGCCATAGAGGGTTTCGGGCAGGCCCTTCTCGAAGACTACGCCGACGGGTTTGACGGGACCGGCCGGGAATATCTGCGGCGCATCGTGAAAGCCGCCCAGTCCATGGACACCCTCATTACCGACCTCCTGACATACAGCCATCTATCAACCCAAGAGGTGACGCTTCAACCCGTCAGACTCGATGATTCTGTCCGCCGGGCGCTCAAAACATTCGCGGCCGAAATCGAAAAAAGGGGGGCGCGCGTTGACGTCCGCGTCCCCCTCGGGTGGGTTTTGGGGCACCCTACCCTCCTGCAGCAGGTTATAGACAACCTTCTCAGCAATGCCCTGAAGTATTCCCGGGGAAATGTCCCCCCTGATATTCATATCCACGTGGAAGAGGGAAAAGAATTCAAAAGATTCTTTGTCAGAGACAACGGGATAGGCATCAGTGTGGAAAATCAGGCCAGAATCTTCAACCTTTTTGAACGCCTCCACGGCGTGGAAACGTATCCCGGGACGGGGGTAGGGTTGACACTTGTACAAAAAGGTGTCAGAAAGATGAAGGGGAAGGTGGGGGTTATTTCTGAAGAGGGGAAGGGAAGCACCTTCTGGATTGATTTTTTGAGGGCCGATCCGGCCGAAATGGAGGCCTGAAGCCATGCCTGTGTCACCCCTAACCATCCTGCTCGTCGACGACAACCCGGACGACCGGCTCCTGATTAAAAGGACCCTGCTCAAGGAGTTGAAAGACCTCAAGTTTCTCGAGCCCAAAAACCTGAAGGATTTCCAACGGGCTCTGAAAGGGCCTTTCAACCTCGTCATCACGGACTACCAGTTGAAATGGAGCAATGGATTGAAAATCCTGGAGGCAGTCAAAAAAGTGTCTCCGCGGTGTCCGGTTCTCATGTTTACCGCCACGGGAAGTGAAGAAATCGCCGTGTCCGCCATGAAGTCAGGGCTGGACGATTACATCCTCAAATCCCCCAAGCACTTTATTCGCCTCTCCGCGAGCGTCCGATCCATCCTGGAAAAGTCTGAACAAGAGAAAAAATTGAGGGAAACGGAGGCCGCCCTCGCCATCGCCCGGCACGAGTGGGAAACAATCTTTCAGGCGATCCCTCAACCAACGATTGTCGTAAGCGGCAATTTTACCATCCTTGCCGCCAACCGCGCTAATGAACTCTTAACAGGAATGGCTGCTGAAGAACTCGTCGGGAAAAAGTGTTTTGCCCTCTACCACCAATTGGAAAACCCTCCGGAAACGTGCCCCTTGCGCGAGCTTTTACGAACGAGGAACCTTGACGGGCCTTTGCAGAGAGAATTGGAGGTCAAGGGCAGAAACGTGCTGGTTGCCGTGACACCCATCGACAACGCGGCGGGCTCCCCCCCGAAAAAATACATCCACATCGCTACGGACGTGACCGAACTC
>WGDA01000091.1 GCA_015493505.1 Pseudomonadota bacterium
AAATCCTTCAGCTCAAGCTCATCGAGGGGCTTGACGAAGGCGATTCCCGCGTTGGGAACCAGGATGTCCACGCCTCCGAACCGCAGGATGATGGATTCAAACGCCTTTCGCACGCTCTCCTCGTCGGTGACATCCATGGCCTGACCCATAATGGTCACCGAATTCCGCGGACAGTTCTTCTCTCAGGGCTTCCAGCCTCTCGCCCGGGAGGTCCGTGCCAGCAACACAACATCCTTCTTCCAGCAGGCGCCGGCAGATCGCGGAACCAATGGCGCCGGCCGCGCCCGTGACCACGGCGATTTTTCCCGCAAGGGCTCCCCTTTTTTTGGAGAGTTTCGCGAGTTGCGGGGCCCAGTATTCCATCTCGAAGAGCTCGTCCTCATCAATGCCCTTGTATGTTCCATTCATTGCAGCGATCCTGGATTTGACCTTTAAGGTCACGCGCGCCAGATCGGCCGTGATCCGGGCCTCTTTCAGGGTGGGCCCGGAGCAGAACACGCCGAGGCCCGGCAGTGCGAGGATGCGGGGCGCCGGGTTGAACATGGGGTGTGATCTTCCCGTTCGTCGGATGCCACGTTCATGGTAGTCGGTGTACCTGCCTATGAAAGCCTGAACGGTTTCACGTATCTGTTCTTTCAGGCGGTCGAGATTTTTCACATCCGGGTCCTCGACGAAGGCTATCCAGGGCTTGGTCCTGATGAGGAAATCCGCCGTTAACACGGGGCCTCCGACAAATTTTCGGGCCTCGGGGTGGGAAATAATTTTCAAAAGCTCCTGGTCCCGGATAAGGCTTAAAACAACAGGCCGGTAGGGACGATCGGGGGTGTCCGTTTTTTCGGCGAGGAGCCCCCGAACAAAGGGGATGAGGTCGCTTACAAAAGGGGGGGGAGAAGAAGCTGTGCTCAGGTCAAAAAATGTGCGGGACGATTTCTTGCGAATATATGTTTCCGCGCGATCGACCAGTTCGATATGAGTTTCGTAGGAAATTTTTGGATCGTCCGCGAAGGTGAACAGGCCATGCTTCAGCAGCACCACGCCACGCGCTCTCGGATGATCCTTCACCGCTTCAGAGAGGTCCTTGCTTAGCGCAAAGCCCGGATGCAGATAAGGACGAACCACCACATCTTCTCCCAGGGCCTCCTGAACGACCGACACGCCATCCACCCGATTGGTCAGCGTGAGAATGGCGTTGGCGTGGGTATGGTCCACGTATTTTTTGCCGATCCAGGCATGGGCCAGGGCCTCAATGGAGGGATTGAAAGAGACGGGAAGAAGCTTCGCGAGGGCGAATTGCCCGAACATGGCTGTATCGTCGAGGGAGTCCAACCTTTCAAGTGAAAGGAGCTTCCCGAGATCAAGAGGAACGAACCCTTCAGGGCCAGTCGTTGCCATGTCCCATCCGGAGCCCTTCACGTGAACGGCTGGGATTGATTCCTTTAAAATATTTTCAAAGGGCTCCTTGACGGAGGTATTCCCACCGCCATGGAGAACCAGCTCCGGGTCACTCCCCAGCAACTGAGAGCTGTAAGCCCTGATCGCGAGGGCTTCGCCGTATTTTGGCGCGTATCGATCCACAAAAGCTCGCAGTTTTTTATCTGACCACCGGCTTTTCATCTTTTCCCTCCCGCCGAATGTTCACTCATTTCCCAAAGGTAAACCTACACCTTGCTGAAATTGGATTGCGAATAATAACAGAAATTGGCTGAAAAAGATACGGGCGGGCTGGCAAACTGAAGGAGACGGGGGGTTATCGGAAAGAGATTGGGCGCCAGTCGTTTAAGGTGTTTAATCCCTTCAAATACTCCAGCCGGGAAATTTCCTGAATCAGGATGACACCCTTGCGACGGTTTTTCTTTTTAACGCGCGGAAAGGCATGAGCCTTGCGAAACATGGAAAGGATGTCGTCTCCCTTGCAGTATTTGACCCTTTCAAGGCTTTTTCCCGCTCCGACGTGGCCCGTTTCCATGATGATTTTGTAATACATTCTCTGCCTCTCTCTACCTTTCACAGATGAGTATAGCAAAGGATAATTAAAGGAAGATTAAATCGGCATTAAAATTGTCTAATCAAAGAAGAAAAATTAAGGGTGTAACTTCGAAAAGAAAAGTCTCCGGCATGTTCGTCAGGCATCCGGCTGGTATTTTGGGAGCCAGATGGTGAAACAGCTCCCCACGCCAAGGCTGCTTTCAACCGTAATTTTCCCTCCGTGTGCTTCAGCAATCCACTTGGAAATGGAAAGCCCCAGGCCTGTCCCACCCGCTTCCCTGGAGCGGGATTTGTCCACACGATAAAACCTGTCAAAGATATAAGGGATATCTTTTTCATCGATGCCCACGCCTTCATCCTTGATAGAGACCGTGACAAATTTTCCATTTTGTCTCGTGAAAACCTCAACCTGGCCACCGTTATCGGAATATTTGATGGCGTTCTCCACCAGGTTGAACAGCATCTGCTTGAGGCGGTATTTGTCTCCCAAGACCCACGCTTCTTCCCGATTGCTGAAAGAGACCTGAACATTCTGATTTTCCCCCAGGAACCGACACTGATCACAGCACGTGTCCACCAGCAGGGACAAATCCAGAGGCTCCTTGTGCAGGGTCAGCCTGCCGGTGTCAGCCCGAGAGAGAACCAGGAGATCCTGGACCAGGCGCGTCAGGCGGTTGATTTCTTCCAGGCTGCTCTGGAGGTATTCACGATACTCCTCGGGCTCACGAGGTTTTCTGAGGGCCAGCTCGGCTTCTCCTTTCAGAATTGTCAGGGGGGTCTTCAGCTCATGCGAGGCGTCGGCGGTGAACTGCTGAATCTGGCGGAAAGATTTTTCAAGGCGCTCGATCATGCCGTTGATGGTTTCGACAAGCTGCCCCAGTTCGTCGTGCGTGGCGGGTTCGGGAACCCGAAGCTGCAGGTTTTTGGAGGTGATTTCCCGGGTAATACGGTTAATTTCGTTGATAGGCTTCAGGACCTTGTGCGCCAGAAAGATTCCCCCGATACTGGCGATAATCAATGCCAGAGGCACGATGGAAACCAGAATGAGAACAAGCTTTCTTAAGGTCTCCTGAACCCCTGAAAGGGAAGTCGCGACCTGAACGATACTGTTGATAACCGAACCTTTCCGCTTTACGGGATACGTGATAATCCTCAACGGCTCACCGAAGACCTCTCTCGTTTCGTAGGTAATGATGCCTTTGGCGGCGTTTTGCAGGGCCTCGTAACTGACGGGAAGGCGTTTGTTTTTCAAATTGAGGGATTTGCCGCCGATGTTTCCAGAGCGGTCCAGAAGCTGGACAAATTTGGCCGTGGGCTGACGTCCGACCTGTTTCGCCAGTTTTTTCTGGATATCGGCAAAAACGCTGTTGGACTTGGGGGAAAGGGAAGAGGCGATAACCTCTGAGATTGTCAGGATTTTGTGGTCCACGCTCTTATAAAGGCTGCGGGACATCTGATAATAAACCAGGCTGCTGAACAGGGCCAGGGTACATCCCAGGATGAAGATATACCACAAGGTCAGCCGCACACGGATCGATCGCAGAAACTTCATCTACGTCTCTTTCATCATGTAACCGGCTCCCCGGACCGTATGAATCAGCTTGACCTTGTGCCCATGGTCAATCTTCTTGCGAAGGTAATTCACGTATACATCGACCACGTTCGTCATGGGGTCAAATTCATAATTCCACACGTGTTCACTGATGAGAGTCCGGGTCAGCACCCGGTTCACGTTCCGCATGAAGTATTCGAGCAGCGCGTACTCCTTGCTGGTGAGTTCGATGGCCTTGTCCCCGCGCTTGACCTCCCGGGTCAGGGGATTAAGCGTCAGGTCGGCGACTTTCAGGATGTCGATCTTTGATTCCTGGCTTCTGCGAAGCAGGGCCCGGATGCGCGCGAGGAGCTCCGCGAAATCAAAGGGCTTTGTCAGGTAATCGTCGCTGCCGCCTTCGAGTCCGGCCACGATGTCTTCCACGCTGTCTCTCGCCGTCAGAATTAAAACCGGCATCGTTTTTCCTGCGTCCCGAATCTTTTTGAGAATTTCCATACCGTCGAGTTTCGGAAGCATCAAATCCAGGACGACCAGGTCGTAATCGTTTTCAAGCGCCATGAAGGCGCCTTCCTCGCCATCGTAAGCGACGTCAACGGCGTAACTTTCCTCCGTCAATCCTTTGGCGATAAAAGAGGCGACCTTCTTTTCGTCTTCGAC
The DNA here is from genome assembly GCA_015493505.1 of Pseudomonadota bacterium. GTDB lineage: Bacteria > Desulfobacterota > S145-22 > S145-22 > S145-22 > S145-22. The sequence goes on from WGDA01000091.1 coordinate 4,196, forward strand.
GACCAGAATTCTCATATTTCTATTATAAATTCTTCAGAAAAAAAACACAAGTTTAATAAAAAAATGATTGACAACTTCATAAGTTAGCCTATATACTATCCCAAATATTACAGGAGGTCAGAAAATCAAAACACACCACCGTCTCCCCTGGACAATTCGCAGGTTCAGCGCTTACATTCTCCTGATAATTGCCGTTGTTTTCACTTGTGTTTCCACCGTCCGGTCGAAGGTTTACCTGGACATTTATTCTCCAAACATCCGGAAGATTAACATTGCTGTTTTGCCTCCCCGGTGGGAGGGAAACATCGTTCCCAAATCCATTACGCCCGCCCTCTTTGAAAAACGCGTGACCCACGACCTGTGGATAACGGGTTTTTTCAATATCATTTCCGGCCAGGAAATTCCTTCTTCTCTGAGAAATGCCTACCTTGCCCGAAACCAGCTCAACCTGAAAAGCTTCAGGGCCCTGGGTGCGGAATTCGTCCTCGCCACCACATCGGGAGTGAGCCAGGGGATTTTCACGATTGAAAGCCATCTTTACGACGTGGCCATGGGGAAGGAAATCGCTGGTTACCGGCTGAAGGGGTCCGCGAGGGCAAAGGATCGGGTGTTTCACGCCTTTGAAAACAAGATTATCTATTTTATCACGGGCAGCAACGGGCTTTTTGATACAAAGATTGCCTTTGTCTCAACACAGACTGGGAACAAGGAGATTTACACCATCGATTTTGACGGCCGAAACCGCAAGAGAATTACGCGAAACGGCTCGATCAACCTCTCGCCCAGATGGTCTCCGGATGGCACAAAAATCGCCTTTACCTCCTACATCCGCAGGAATCCCGACCTTTATATCATTGACTTCAAAGTGGGTAAAATCTATCTATTCTCTCACCGTACCGGGCTGAACGTGGCCCCCGCGTGGTCTCCTGATGGAAAATACATCGCCGTAACCATGGGCTACGCATCCCGTTCCCAGATCTTTCTGCTAAACATGCGGGGGAAAAAGGTGAGGCAAATCACGAAGGGATGGGGAGATAACCTTTCGGCCTCCTGGTCGCCGGACGGCAAAAAAATCGCTTTTGTCTCCAACAGAACAGGCAGGCCCCAGATTTATATCATGAATGCCGATGGAACGGGCGTGCGGCGCCTGACCTTCAGAGGGACTTACAATGTAGCGCCTGTTTGGTCACCCCGTGGAGACCGGATCGCCTACAGCGGCATCATCGATGGACGATTCCAGATCTGCACGGTCACGCTTGACGGAAGCACGATTCGTGTGCTAACTTCCATAGGCAATAATTATACACCGTGTTGGTCGCCGGATGGCAGATACATCGCGTATTGCCAGACAACAAAGCGAGGAAGCGATATCTACATTATGAATTTCGACGGGAACTTCAAAAGAAGGCTGACACACGACAGGGGAAGGAATTCCATGCCTTCCTGGTCCCCGCATCTGGAAAAACCTTAACATGAAAGGAGGTGAAGCAATGAAAACAAGGAAGTTAGGTATTTTGGTGGCCCTGTTGATGGTTCCCCTGTTTCTGACGGTTAGCTGCTGCACGAAAAAGGCGGTGAAACCGACCCCAACAACGGGAGAAAAGGGTAACCAGTCGGTAAGCGCGCAGCAGAAAGGCGTTCAGGAAGAGGGCCTGACCAAGAAAAAATATCCGGGCATTCAGGGCGAGTTTATGGAGAGCAAGTATTTGAAGGATATCCACTTTGATTTTGACAAATACAACATTCGCCCCGATGCGGCGGCAATCCTAAAGAAAAGCGCGAAATACCTGTTGGCCCATCCCACGTATAAGATTCAGATTGAAGGTCATTGTGATGAGCGAGGTTCCGTGGAGTACAACCTGGTTCTTGGGGAACGGAGAGCGAACAGCGCAAAGAAGTTCCTGGTGAACCTGGGGGTAGATCCAAGCCGGCTTTCCACCATCAGCTATGGGAAGGAAATGCCTCTGGATCCGCGTCACAATGAAGAGGCTTGGGCTAAGAACCGACGGTGCCACTTTATTATCTTGGAAAAGTAACATGTTTTATTCCTTGAGCGCTGGAAAACCAGCGCTCAAGGAGTCTTGTTGTTGTGAAAAAAAAACAATTCAAATTTATTCTTCTTACTGTACTGGTTCTTCTCTTCATTTCGCTGTTGGGGTGCGCCTCGAATGAGGAGTCGGTCCGAAACACCCAGGCTATCACCGACCTGCAGCAGCAGGTCGCCCAACTGAAGCAGGAAATCAAACAAACCAGAGAGTCGTCCAAAACCTTTGATGACCAAAAGTACGCGGAGATACAAAGCCAGGTAGACACCACAACCGGAGAGATCAAAGCTGTTGACGCCAAAGCGAGCGACGCTATCCAGGGCCTGGGGGAGATGGATCAGCGGGTCGGGCGGTTAGAAAAGGAAATAAAAGAGCTGAACGACCGCGTTACCAAACTCGAAAACTCCGTAGCGGCTTCCAAGAAAAAATACAAAAAGCCCGTTCCGATTCAAAACGATGTCACAGGGTCCCTCTCTTCCATGGAAGCCATGTACGATGACGCTTACCACAGTTTTACCCAGGGTGATTATAAGACCGCTCGGAAAAAGTTCGCGTATTTCCTAAAAAAATACCCGAGATCCGTATATTCCGACAATGCCACATTCTGGATTGGAGAGACGTATTACGCACAGGGCGACTTTGAAAATGCCATTCTCGAGTACGAAAAGGTTCGCCGGAAGTATCCCCATGGGGACAAGGTCCCAGCGGCCCTTTTAAAGGAAGGCCTGGCGTTTATCAAGCTCAAGGATAAGACGGATGGCAGGCTTGTCCTCAAAAAACTCATCGGAAAATATCCCCATTCAGATCAGGCCAGGATCGCGAGACGTATCCTCAAGAAGCTGAGATAGGTTTTTGGGCCTGTTTTGAGCAAGGTTTAATCACCTATAAAGTTTAAAAACCCAATATCTGCTTGCGAGTGCCTGTCGCTGCCACAGCGCGGACAGGACGAATTATTACAGCAACTCCTAAAGTCGTTTCATTCAGGAACTGCACTTCTTTAACTCGAAGTTTTTTATTTTATCGACTCATCAATGATTCATTCGCGGAAGCATCATTATTTTCTATATTAGAAAAGTGTAATCTGTATGTCATCATTTGGTAACAAAGGAGGAATATAAGATAATGGTATGATCTGGCAAAAGAAATGGAGTCGGATATGGTTTGCTCCGTGGCTTCTTCTGCTTTCATGTGCTTCTTACCACCCGAGGCCGATCACCCATGAATCCGTGGCAAAAGCCCTTGCGCCACCAAGCGAAAAAACTCTCAGGGTTCGTGCCTCAAAACTGAAGCACCCGATCTTAAAACCCCTTCCCATCAACCTTTCAGACGGCGCCTCTCCTGACGAGGCGGCCGTGATCGCCGTGCTTGCCAATCCGGACCTGCAGGTTGTGAGGGATGAAGAGGATATTGCAAGCGCCCAGCTCATGGAGGCGGGACTTCTCCCAAATCCCCAGCTTTCGGCAAGCCTCGAGGTTCCAGCCGGGGGCAACACCAAGGGAACCATCAACGCCTACGGGCTCCAGCTTGACTGGAACATAAACACGCTTCTCACCCGGAATGCCCGCGTGAGCGGCGCGAAGGCGCACCAAGGCGCCGTGAATCTCTCCATCGCCTGGAAGGAATGGCAGGTGGCGGAGGCGGCGCGCCTCCACTGGGTGAGGGCCTTCTGGTTTGGAAAAAAGGTGGAACTGCTTGAAAAGTCGGTTGCTGGATTCAAAAAGAACCTTGAAATCACACAAAAGGCTGTAAAAATAGGAAGCAAGACCGGCATGGCCCTTGCCGCGGCAAAAACCTCCTACGAAAAGGCCCGCGTTGCCTTGTCCACCGCAAAAGAACATTATGAACAAGAGCGCCTAACCCTGAACCGAATTATGGGGCTTCCTCCCTCCCGCCTTCTTCCCTTCCAGGATGTCTCTATTCCCCGAACCTGGCTGAAACCGGACGTCAAAAAGCTTCTCAAAAACCTCGAAGAAAGGCGGCTCGACCTGGCGGCGCTGAGGCTGGGATACAAGAGCCAGGAAGAAGCGGTCAGGGCGGCCATCCTCTCCCAGTTTCCCCGGATAGGTATCGGGATCATCCACGCCCGGGACACGGACAATGTCGTCACGACCGGCCCGGCCCTGACCCTGGAAATCCCCCTGTTTAACCGTCATCAGGGAGAGATTGCCCTCGCGCGCGCAACCCGGAAGAAACTCTTCGATGAATACCTTTCCAGGCTCTATCACGCGAGGGCCACGATCGTTTCCCTTTCAAAGCAAATCCATGCTACGGAATCACGCATCAGTGACCTCCAAAAGACCATCAAAACCCAGCAGGCCCTTGTCGATCTCTACCGCAACGCGTTGAAAACCGGAAACGCGGAGATCCTGACCTTTGTCCAGGCGCAAATCGAACTCTCTTCACTGAAACAGGCCCTGGTAGATCAGTGGCGGGACCTGAGCGAGCTCCGGATAGGGTTGGAAACCGCGTCCGGCTGGTACACGCCCTTCCCTTCCAAAACGAGCGCAACGAGAAAGGGGGACATAGACCCATGAAACGTTTTGCCACCATGGTCTTTTGCTACTTTATATGCATTATTATTGCGTCAAGCTGGATTATCAACAGTTCCGCTGGGGAGTTCAAAAAGGCACCCCCCGCTATTCGGGGTCTCATTGAAACCCGTGTGCCGATTAGGAGGAATTTCACCCTCACGTGCCCCTGGGTTGGCAAGGTGGCGTGCAAAAAGACCCTCCAGGTAACCGCGCTCACGGGTGGCGAGGTCGTTGCGATCAAAGCGGCGGATGAAACCCCCGTGAAAAAGGGAACCCTGCTTTTTACCCTGGGGGGCCCGCGCGTTGAAGGCCGCCTGACCTCTCTGATGGCGGAGGTGGCTTCCCTGAAAAGGGAGGTTGCCCTGGCTCGAAAGACCGTGATGATGGAAGAAGAAGGCATGCGGTACCAGTTGACCAAAAAATCCTCTCTTCTCCAGGCCAGAACCCACCTGGCCGCCCTGCAGGGAGCCCTTGCCCGGGCCAAAGAGACGCTCGCGTCCTTCCGGAGGTTCCTCATGATTCGCGCCCGGATGGACGGCCTGTTTACCGGGCGGCGGGTCAGCCGGGGGCAGGAGGTTCAAAAAGGGGACGTTTTATGTGAAATCGTTTCATTAAAATCCCTGAGAATTGTCGCGACCCTGTTCCCTCCCCAGGGCGTCCATCTCACGGGGCTGCCCGCCATCATCCGGACCATACACGGCCCAAATGTTATCGCCTCGGTCGCCGCGGTACTTCCCCAGCACACACAGAGGGGTGCCACCCGCATCTGGATCGAAGGCAAGGCCATCAACCATTCCTTTCATCCGGGGGATGCGTATCGGGGGATCTGATTCTAAAAGTCCAGAAGGGGGTTTTGGCGGTCCCCGCGAGTGCCATCATCCGTGATCAGCAGGGACACGCCTTTGTCTTCATCAAAGGTCCAAAGGGATACATTAAACGCCCGGTCAGGATCGGGCCGGCCTCCGGCGGTTATGTGGGGGTCCTCAGTGGCATCCAGCCAGCCGGCAGGGTCGTGATCCATGGGGGATATGAACTCTTCTATCGCCAGTTCAACAAAATCTACAAGGCGGCGGACTGAGCCATGCGAAACTTCCTGAAATTTATTGTCAGGAACCCGCTCCTGGCCCTTTTTATCGCCGTTGTCGTGGGGATCGGAGGCCTCTTTTCCCTCGCCCGGATGCCGGTCAATCTTTTTCCAAAGCTGTCGGTTCCCGTGGTGAATATCATCTCGCATACCCCCGCGGCATCCCCGGAGGACATGGAGCTCCTTGTCACAAGGCCCATCGAGGACGAAATGCGCAGTATCCCAGGCGTCAAACGGGTCGCCTCCATCTCCGTGGAAGGTCTTTCCCGGGTCACCGTACAGTTTGGCTGGGGGATGACCGTCCGCGATGCCCGGCAACTGATTCTGAGCAGGCTGGCCAGGATTTCAGGAACGCTTCCCGCAGGGACGGCCCCCCGGCTTGAGAATATCGGGACCACCCTGCAGGAGGTCTGTGGCTACGTGATCTATGGCGCCGGGAGCCCCGTCACCCTGCGCACCATCGTCCAATATGACCTCGCGGGAAGATTGATGGGGGTAAAGGGGGTCTCTTCCGTCGAGGTCCTGGGTGGAGACCGGCGGGCCTTTTACGTGATCATCCGGCCCAAAAAGCTTGAAAGCCTGCATCTGAGTCTGCCAAACATCATTTCCACGCTGAAGGCCCATAACGGGGTGTCCGTGGCTGGATTTATCAACCGTTCCGCCCGGGAATACGTGATCCGGGGGGATGCCCGGATCAGGACCCTTTCCGACATTCGCATGATTCCCTTAACCGGCAGCGGCGGACAAACGGTCCTTCTCGGTTCCATCGCGGAGGTCCGTGCGGGAAGGGTCCCGAGGCATTACATTGTGCACGGGAATGGCATCCCCGCCGTGGCGCTCATCATCCGGAAACAACCCGGGGCCAGCACGCCCCAGGTAACCGCGGCCGTGGACCGGACCATGGGAACCCTTCGTCACCTTCTACCGGCCGGCACGGTGATTAAAAAATTCTATGATCAGTCGGAGATCATCCGCGAGTCCCAGGAAGAGATCCTCCATGATCTGCTGATTGGCGCGGGACTGGCGATCCTGGTGCTCTTTTTCTTCCTTGGGGCCTGGCGCCCCACCCTGATTGTGGCCGCCACCATTCCCATCACGTTTCTCGCCACCCTGATCCTCATGAAATGGGCCAACCTGACACTCAACGTGATTATCATGACCGCCCTGGCGCTGGCGGTCGGTATGATTGTGGATGATGCCATCGTGGTGGCTGAAAACATCTTCCGCCACGCACGTCACACACCGGACGTATCCGAGGCAAGTATCCTGGGAACCACGGAAATCGCGGGGCCTGATGCCTCCGGTACCTTTACAACCATGGCCGCCTTTCTGCCCATGGTGCTAATTTCCGGCATCGCCGGCCTGTTTCTGAGGCCTTTCGGGTTTACCATCAGTGCCGCGCTGCTTGTCTCGCTGGCCCTCTCTCTCACCATGGTCCCCATGCTCTTCAGCCGTGGGAAAGGGAGCGTGGCTGTCAGGGAGACGCATCCCGGCCCCCGGCTGGTCCGGGCGATGGGGAAACGCCTGCAATCCGTGTTGATGGTTACCTTTCGTCACAGGGCGCTTACCTTGATTCTGGCAGCCGGATTTCTGGGGCTGGCCGGATGTTTTGTCTTCCTGGGCAGGGCCTCACTCCTCCCTCCCATCGACGAAGGCGCCATCCTGATCGAATATGTCATGCCTCCAGGGACCTCCCTCCGGGAAAGCAACCGCATCGGCTGTCTGCTGGATACCATTGCCCTCAAAGATCCGGACGTCACCTGTGTCTATCGACGCAACGGGTCTCCTGAAAACAGCTATATGGTCGAGGGGGTCAACATGGGAGAACTGATGATCAAGCTGGCGCCAAAAGGCAAAAGGCACCGTTCCCTCACCCAGATTATGGACACACTCAAAGCTGCCTACTCAAGAATCCCCGGGGCCGTATTCCTGTATCACCAACCCACGCAGGAAAAGATAGACGAAAGTTTTTCGGGGCTTCCCGCCCTGTTTGGCGTGACCCTGTACGGGGACAACACTAAGACCCTTATCGCCCTGTCAAAACGGGTGGAAACGGTCCTCTCCGCCGACCCGGCCATCAGCAACGTGATTAACAATACCAAGATAAAAAGTCCGGTAATCCAGGTTCGATTGAAGCAGGCTCGGTTGGGCCTCTATGGGGTTTCGGTTCCGGATGTCTTCAACACCCTTAAAGCCGCGCGTTTCGGGGTCAAAGCCACCCAGGTCATCGGGCAAAGGGCCGCTATTCCGGTCCTCGTAAAACTTTCCCTCGGGACTCCACTGACCCTCCCGCACCTAAAAAGGCTCCCCATCGCAAGCGGAAATGGTGCTAGCGTTCCCCTCTCCCGTATCGCCACGATTCGCATCCTCCACGCGCCTCCCGCCATCACCCGCCTGAACGGGCGGCGCGAGATCACTCTCCTGGCGGACGTTGAGGGAAACATTCCCAAGGTGGTTGCCCGGTTGAGGAGCAAGCTCAGAAACATCTCTTTCCCGCCGGGGTACAGCTTTGAATTCACGGGACAGTACAAGGTTCTTATCCACACCGCCATCGAAATGGCGGCGGCGGGTATCGCGGCCATGATCCTGATCTATCTCATCATGGTCTTGCAGTTCTCCTCGTGGCTTCAGCCCTTAATCATCCTCCTCACGATTCCGCTCTCGCTGGTGGGCGCCATCATCGCCCTTTTTCTTACCCGGCAGGGAGTGGATGTCTCCGTGGGGATGGGGACCTTTACCCTCGTGGGAATCGCCGTGAACAACGCCATTGTTTTGATGGATTACGCGAACAAGGCTATGAAAAACGGACGCGATGCCCGAACGGCCCTCCTTTCCGCGGCCATGGTGCGTCTGCGCCCCATCCTGCTGACAAGCCTTACAACCATATTCGCCCTTCTGCCCGTGGCCATCGGAACCACGGTGGGCTCAAAGATCTTCCAGCCCTTTGCCATCACGGTGATCGGGGGACTCCTGTCCGCCACCCTCGCCACCCTGATCGTCGTCCCGACGCTAACAGTCTGTTTTATGAAAAATGAATCCCTGCAACTGAACGGATCCATGGCCAGCCCCCGGAAATGAATCCCTTTAAATCATTATCTTTCATGCTGATTAAAGTAATCCATATAATCCGCGGAATCTGCTGATTTAAGCGGGGGAAGTCCGTGGATTAAAAACTGATAATGTTTGTATCATCTCGCAGTCATCTTCGTATGATAGAAAATCACCCAGGCAGACGGGAATAATAAAGCGGTTGGCACTGTTTGAACAGGAGTTATTCTGATATGTATAATGAAATAGAATGGGGAAGCTTAACGTGACGAAAAACAAAACAGGCCTGAAAATTCTCTTTATCCTCTTGTTGGTCCTGATATCTCTTTCCGGGATCTTTTCGCATAATCTCTGGAAACCCGATGAACCGCGGGTGGCGGAGATTGGACGGGAGATGTGGCTGAACCATCAATACGTCATCCCCACCCTCAACAAAGAGCCTTTCCTGGAAAAACCCCCGCTCTACTGGTGGGTAATGACGGTATCCTACCACTTTTTTGGCGTTTCGGATGGAACCGCACGTCTCCCCTCCGCCCTGTTCGGCTTTCTAACCCTCTTTTTTACCTATCTCATTGGCAAACGCGTCGCGGACGAAAAAACGGGGATGCTTGCCGCCCTTGTTCTGGCCACCGTAACGGAGTTTTCCATCATCTCCCATCGATGCCTCGTGGACAACGCGCTTTTTTTCTTCGCAACCCTCGGATATTATGGCTTTTTCACAGGGTTTTACTCGGAAAATAAAAGGGCGAAATGGGTCGGTTATGAGCTGATGGCCGTGGCCTCTGGCCTGGCGTTTCTCTCAAAGGGCGTGGTGGGGCCGGGACTGATTGTCATCCCTCCGCTTATCGTTCTCATTGCCTCCGGGAATTTTAGAGAAATAAGGGAAATTACGCCGCAAATCGGCGTTGGCGCCATTCTCTTCCTGGCCATCGTGGCGCCGTGGATTATCGGCCTTTACCTGAAAGGAGGGGAACAGGCCATCCAGGAGTATCTTTTGCAGAATACGCTCGGGAGGATGTTGCCATCCGCCATAACACACTACGCGGGGGGGCATAAACATTCTTTCTTTTACTACTTTGCGAAGCTTCCCCAGGATTTTATCCCCTGGATTGCCGCTCTGCCCGCCTCTTTGTTTCTTCTGATTCACCCCCCCCAATCCATGGAAAGGCCGGTCCGGAAGGGTCTGATTAACGCCCTGATCCTGTTTGCCGGAGGATTTCTGCTCCTCTCTCTGCCCGGGACGAAACGGGGGCTCTACCTGCTTCCCCTTTATCCCCTGCTGGCCGTGGTAGTTGGAGGCTGGCTGGCACACCTTGAGGATACCAAAGCACACACCTCCCGCCTTGAACGGTACACACTGTACGTGGTGTTTGGGCTTCTCGCGTTTGTTCCACTTGGCTTGGCCCTTGGGTCCGCGTTCATTGTGGCAACAGGGATTGGCCCACGAGGAGTTCCCATGGTGCCTGTGATCGCCCGCCTCACTCCCTTGCTCCCATTGATCGTTCCCTTTGGAATCATTGGATTCTTATATCTGGGCTATAAGCTTCTTCAATCTGTCAGGACCCGCTCTCTTCCCTCGCGGTTTCTCCTTTTTACGACGGCTATTTTATGCCTCTTGGCTTATCATGAGGGGGCCACACGCGTCATGGATTCAGCCAAAAATATCCACCTGTTTACAAACAAGATAAAGCCCTATCTGAAAGCGGATCTTCCCATCACGTGTTTCCAGGACAATGAAGTCATCCGTGCCATAATTCCTTTCGACACGGGCAGATACCCCCGTTCCTTTGAACGCCCAGAAGATATGGTACGATTCCTCCAGAACCATTCCAAAGCGCTTGTTGTGATTAAAAAAGGGAGATTAAATACCCTGGCAGACCTCTCGAAAACGCAGCTCCAATTCCTTGTCGAACAGGACTATTCCCGGCATTTCAAGGTCTGCCTCTACCGGTGGCGGTCAACCCCTGAAGAAGCATCCCCTCCCTTGATCGAGCCGGGGAAAAAGAACCCCCTCGCCACGACCGGAAAGCCCCTGATCTGAGCGCCCATGAATTCTTGCTTTGAATATAAAAATATTGTTATAAGAGAGACTATATGAATGGTCAGGTCTCTCCAACACTCTCTGTCGTCATTCCCATGAAGAATGAGGCGCCCAATGTGTCTCCTCTGTTTGAGCGCCTCTTTCCTGTTCTCTATGGCCTTAGCCTTCCATTTGAAGTCATTTGTGTCGATGATGGCTCCACAGACCAGACCTTCTCTCGTCTCACGCAACAGCAGGAAAGATACCCGGAGCTTTGTGTCATTTCCTTCGCGAGAAACTTTGGCCAGCACGCCGCTGTCATGGCTGGCTTCAACCAGGCGCGAGGGGAGTGGATTATTACCCTGGACGCCGATTTGCAGAATCCCCCCGAGGAAATCCCAAAGCTCGTAGCCGCGTTCCGGGAAGGGCACGATCTTGTCGGAACCTACCGGGAAAACCGGAAAGACCCCTATTTCAGGAAGCTCGCCTCTGACATGGTCAACCGGATGACCAGAAAAATTTCCGGGGTTTCCCTGAAGGATTTCGGCTGTATGTTGAGGGGATATACCCGTGAGATTACCCAGCAGTTGGTGAAAGAGCGGGAATACCGTATTTTTATCCCAGCACTGGCGGCGCTTTACGCGAAAAACCCCGTTGAAATACCCGTTTCTCACGCCCCCAGAGTGGAGGGGGATTCCAAATATTCCTTCGCCAAGCTCATAAGTCTGCAACTGGACCTCATGACGAGCCTCTCCCTGGCCCCGCTGCGCCTTTTGTTTCTGATGGGATCCGCCATCGCCATCCTTGGAATTTCGTTTGGTTGCCTCCTCATCATCCTACGGATCATCCTGGGACCCAACTGGGCCGCGCAAGGTATCTTCACTCTCTTTGCAATACTCTTTATCCTGATCGGAGGGCAGTTTATCGCCTTTGGCCTCTTGGGAGAGTATATTGGCCGTATTTTTCAGGAGGTCCGCGGGCATCCTGTCTATGTTATCAAACAGATTCTTCCGGCCTGTTCATCGGATGACAAACCACCTGAACAGGCGGGGGCAGAGAGGAGCAACCCTTTATGAAGATTCTTATTCTTGGCGTGAACGGATTTATCGGAAGCAACCTGACCCGGCGCATTCTCAAAGAGACCGATTGGGAACTCTACGGAATGGACCTCTCCAGTGATAAGCTTGAGAGTTTACTGGAACATCCACGTTTCCACTTCCTGGAGGGAGACATTGCCATCAACCGGGAATGGATTGAATACCACATTAAAAAGTGTGACCTTTGTCTCCCCCTGGTGGCCATCGCCACGCCGGCCAGTTACATGAAAGACCCCCTTGCCGTCTTCGAACTGGACTTCGAGGAAAATTTGCGGATTATCCGCCAATGCGTGAAGTACAAAACGCGGGTCATTTTTCCCTCCACTTCGGAGGTTTATGGCATGTGCCCGGATGAACGGTTCTCGGAGGCCACCAGTCCCCTCGTGTATGGCCCCATCCAGAAACAACGCTGGATCTACGCCTGCGCGAAACAGCTCATGGACCGGGTAATCTGGGCCTACGGGCGGGACAGGGGCCTGCAATTTACCCTGATCCGTCCTTTCAACTGGATCGGCCCCGGGCTGGACCGAATCGACGCCCCAAAAGAGGGAAGTTCCAGGGTCGTCACCCAGTTTCTTGGCCATTTACTCCGGGAAGAGCCGATTCGCCTCGTCAACGGGGGCGGGCAGCGACGAAGCTTCACCTACATCGACGATGGAATCGACGCCCTCATGAAGATTATCGAGAATAAAGATGGAATCTGTGACGGCCAGATCTTCAACCTGGGAAACCCCAATAACGACCTTTCCATTCGCGAGCTGGCCGAACGGATGATCGCGATTCTAGCGGAGTTCACCCCGCTGAAGGAAAAGGCGGAGAAGGCACGAATCGAGGATGTCCCCGCGGAAGCGTATTATGGAAAGGAATACGAGGATATGCAGCACAGGGTCCCTGACATCACAAGGGCCAGAGAGCTGCTGAAGTGGGGACCCAAAACTGATATTGACGAAGCCCTGAAAAGAACTATCCGTTTTTACAGCGGCATCAGTAGTCATCAGGCCTCAGAAGAGCTTGGAAGCCTGTAAACCCACCGTGACACACACGCGCCTTCTTTCCCTGAAAGTTGATGTGGACACCCACGACGGGATGCGAGATGGGGTTCCCCGACTGCTGGAAATCTTCCAGCAAGAGGATGTCAAAGCCACCTTTTTTCTCTCCTTCGGCCCGGATAATGCCGGCAAGGCCATTCTCAACATATTCCGGGAGAAGGGTTTCCTCAAGAAGATGCTCAAGACAAAGGCCCCCAGTCTTTACGGACTTCGGACGATTCTTTCCGGAACCCTGCTTCCCGCCCGCCCCATTGCCACGAAATTTCCGGACTTCGTCCGCCAGATCGAGGCTGAGGGTCATGAGTGTGAGATACATGCTTGGGACCATCGCTACTGGCAGGACCATATCGAAATCATGTCCCTTGAAAATATTGAAAACCATTTCAGAAAGGCCCACGAGGCCTACCTGGATATCCTTGGTCATCCCGCCAGGGCCGTCGCGGCCCCATCCTGGAAGATTACGGAGCATGTGATCGCAGTTGAGGCAAAAATGGGATTGGTTTATGCCAGCGATCTTCGTGGCGGGCCTCCCTGTTTCTTAATGACCGATGCCGGTGTTTCCTCTCCCCTGCAGATTCCAACAACGGGGCCATGCCTGGAGGAGCTTCTGACGCAGGGGATTAAAGAGGAGGCGGCCTGGGTTAACGCGATCGCCGAGAGCGCTGAGCGGACGCCCTGGCCCGTGATAGCCCTGCACGCCGAGGTAGAGGGGGGACCTTACGCCGCTTTTCTGAAAAAACTCTTGAAGACCTTGAGGAATCGAAGCTTTACCATGGTAACGCTTGGCACGATGGCGGAAATCCTGAAAGAACATTCTGAAAAAAGCGGGGAGCCCCTTCCTGTCCGGAGACTTTCCCGAACCACCCTGCCCGGGCGAGCCGGATGGGTCTCCACCTCAAGCCCCTTGAAAACAGAGGGAGTTCCCTAAAGCGGGGAGCTCCCTCTGCTATGACCTGTCTTATGACCCGGTTTACTGGGTTTTTGTGTTTTTGAACCCCAATTTCTGAATCTCTTTTTTCACCGTTTCCGCGAGGGCGCGTTCCTGGAGGGTTCTTGGAACGCTCGGCCTCACATAACCGGCCTTTACGGCCGCCTGGTCATACGGGTAATACATAACAGCCTTAGAGGTAAACATGTGCCCGGAAAGCCCTGAACCCTTTCCGTGACAATCCACGCAGGTGAGGGTTTCCTGCTTCGGCCTGACGTTGTGGCTGATCGGGTAGGGATGAATGGTAACCACCAGACGGACCTTGATACCTTTTTTGCCCGTGGAAGAAGCGACAACCTTTTCCAGCGTCTTAACTGCAGCTTTTACCTCTTTCAGAGTGTTGATTTCGGGAGCCCCGTCTTTTCCGTTGCCCTTAAGGTTGGTATCATCCGTGATCTGAACATCTCCTTTGTCAAAATGTCCGTCCAGATTCACATCGATGTAATTAGGAAGCGCGTACACCAGCGTTCGATTCCCGCTGTTGATGGCTTTGTCGTTTGCGATCAAGCCCACACTCGGTTTCAAACTGAGATACTTCCCCTTGCCAATTCGGGCGGGTTTGCCGTATGTGAGATAGAGGGTCGGGAGATGAGAATCCACCTTCAGCACTTCGTACAGATACCTTTCCTGAACGGGCCCGAATTTCCCCGTCGCGTTGTCTTCAAAATAAGGCAAGCCCACGATGTTGATGGATTTATACTTCCATACGAGGGAACCGTTATGTTGCTTGACCGGGAACAGCCCCACGTCCGCATAAATTCCTTTCTGGGGGTTGCCCCACAGGTACCCCATGCCCACAAAGATTCCTTTCAGCGCTACCTGCTTCGTGCTTCTATCATAGTGCACGATGTAGATGGGGGCCGTTTCATCCACGACTTTCAGCCGATAAAAATACCTCTTGCTGATATGGCAAAGGGTACAACTGATCTTCTTCATGTGTAAGCTGGCCACAGGGCCTAAATATCGCCTGTGGAAAGAGACAGGGTCGGAATGACAATTCTCGCAACTTGCCGTACCCGCGAGTTGATGCCACCTTACCGTGTGAAGCGGGCCTGTGTTCCCTTTAGCAAACTCATGAGAAGGCTTCTTGACAGAAGAGGGACCCATCGGTTTATGGCAATCCGTACAGCTTAAGCCCATCTCCTTGTGGACATCGATGTCCTTTGGCACTCCATTCGCGTCCTTGAACTTGTCGCTGTAATACCAGATCATGGACTCTTTGAAGGTGTCGGGCTGGCAGTATTTCGGATCGAGTAACTGAATGAAGAAATCCAGGGGGGTGATTTTGTGATCGCCATCGATATCGTCCACCCAGCCGCCATGGCACTGCGCGCAACTGGCGTCACTCGACGCGTTGATGATATTTCCATTAACCTGAAGCCCCTTCTTGTTTTTGTCAACGTCCAGCTTCATGTTGTAGTGGAGCTTCCCGGTCTTCACGTCGTAGGAGGTAGCCAGTCCGCTGGCTAACGTATTGGCCGCGGCAAAGTAGCCACCCAGAATCGCACTGCGGTATTTTCCGAGGGCCACATGGTCTTTTTTGACAAAGGTTGAATGGCACAGGAAGCACGCCGGCTCTCCCACATTATTGATGCCATACTTTTTCCAAACAAATGGAACCAGCTTCTTTTTCTCGCCACTCCATTCCACGTAATCACCCGGAATTTTTCCGGAAGCCAGCTCTTTCGCAATTTCCTTACGCGTCTTTTTGTAAAGAAACTGGTCGTGCCTGTCCTTTTCAACCGGACCACCGCCAGGGTGGCAAAGCCCGCAGTGCCCCGCCCATTCCGGGGTGGTCAGCCCGATATAGGCGGGGTTATGCGCTTCAGCGGCGCCCACGGGAAGGGGATGAGGCGACACCACCTTGTTCCCATACATCCCTCCGTCCATCACGGGGCTCAGAGTGGGCGGCAGCCCAAATTTCATGACCTTGTTCCCATATTTGTCATAGTAGTCTTTCCGATAGGTCGCTTTGGGTAGCAAGGCCAGGCGCCCTTGCTGGAAGTGGTAGGATTTGTCAATGAAGTCGATGTTGTGGCACTGGCCACAGCTTTTCCTGACACTGACCGGGTACCCGGTTTCGTTCACCAGGTTACCATTTTGATCCTTCAGCGTGACGGTTGGGTGGGCAAAAACTTGAGCGCTCAAAAAAAAGAACGCCAGAAGACTTACGATGAAGCACCATTCTTTCCGCATGACTGTATCCTCCTTTCAATGCTTCTACACAAAGCCTAAAAGAATATTATGATTTGTCAAGCAAAATTTTATCTGGTTTTACAATTATGCCTGTTAAATAATAATTGTAACGTGATGCAACCAATAGGCATTCTCTATCAACTTGAAAACGCCTTACGCGTAGGGATTTACGGTTTCATCACTCATTAGGGATGACTTCATGGATCAGGGATAGCCCGTAGACCAACTTTGTCAAAGCGGTTTCATTAAAAATCGGTAATTTTCTGGTCATCTGGGCATCACCTGTACCCTGTAAGATACACCCATGCGGGAAAAATACGGGGAAAAACGGTTTGGTGGTTTGCGACGCTTTTTTGCCTCCTCAGTGGTTCATCTCGTGATTATCGCGTGTCTGGGAAGCGGCCTTCTTTTGGTCAGGCTGGGTGCCCGCCCGCTCAGCGATTCTGAGGGGCGCTGGGGAGAAATTTCCCGGGAGATGCTGACAACGGGGAACTGGATCGTTCCAATGATCAATGGCATTCCATACCGAGACAAACCTGTCGGGTCCTACTGGTTGATTGCCTTAAGCAGTTTGCCAGGCCATCGGGTCACCGAAACAACTGCGCGGTTTCCTTCAGCCCTGGCGATTGTACTGGCAGCCCTTTTCCTTTACGGAATCACGAGGCATTTTTGGGACTCCCTGACCGCTTTTCTCTCTTCGCTGCTTTTCTTGACAAGCTATCCCGTGGTTTTCTGGGGGCGCAAAGCCAATGGGGACACACTGACCTTGCTGGGGGTGCTCGTTTGCGTGTGGATTTTTCTCCGGGCGCAAGAAAAGAATGATGACGGTTTTGGTTGGCTGTACCCGTTTTTCATTGTCGCAGGCGTAACGAGCCTCATGAAGGGGCTGCTGGGGTTTGTGTTGCCCAGCCTCGTCGTGTTTTCTTATCTGTTGATAAAAAATCGCTTAAAGGTCTTAGATAAAAGATTCCTCTTTCACACCCTGTCCGCCTTCACCTTGGGGCTTATTCTGTTTCTCATTCCCATTTTCATTGATATCTTGACGACCCATACGGACTCATCCCTGTACCTGGTCTATAGAGAAAATATCCTGCGTTTTTTTCACCCCTTCGATCACCGGGCGCCTTTTTACTACTATTTTGGTTACATCTTTATCACGGTTGCCCCCTGGAGCCTGTTTATTCCCTTCTTGGCAGTTACCCTGGCAAAACGCTGGCGAGAACTGGATGCGGGTACCCTGTTTTTCGGGGGGTGGTTCCTGATCCTTTTTATCTTTTTCAACCTTTCCAGTTCAAAAAGGGGGTACTACCTGATGCCCCTGATTCCGGCTTACGCGGCGCTGCTGGCGCACGTGCTTCGGCGAGTTGAAGATGTTGGATCTCTCACCAGGCTTGAACGGTTTTTTCTGATTTTTCCCATAGTCTTTATCGTGATAAGCGGGTTAGTGGCGGTTTCCTTCTCTTTTTTTCCTTTCATCTTCCGTGTTCCAAAAGAAATTTTGATACAACTCCGCGTATACCTGGATGTTGCCGGAATGATTTTATGTATTGGCGGTGTGTTGGCGGGCTGGCTGATCATGAAAAAAAGGGGCGTGAAGGGGATGTTTGTACTTATTGGGGGATATTTTCTGGCTTTCAGTA
The DNA here is from genome assembly GCA_015493505.1 of Pseudomonadota bacterium. Classification (GTDB taxonomy): domain Bacteria; phylum Desulfobacterota; class S145-22; order S145-22; family S145-22; genus S145-22. Next base: position 21,894 of record WGDA01000091.1, read on the forward strand.
TTGGATTCTGGTTTGTCGCGCCAATTCTTGCAAAGAGAGATTCCATGGTCCCATTTTGCAGAAAGGTCAATTTCTACACAAAAGGAAGCGAAGTCGGGGTTTACGGGCTGGCGGACAGGAGTACCCTCTATTTTTATCTGGGAAGGAAAAGGCCCCTCCCACATCCGAAGTCTCCCCGGGAGGCCCGGGAATTCTTTAAAAGGTATCCCCAAGGATATCTTGTCATCAATGGACGAAAAGCCCTGTGTGCTCTTGAGCCCGAACATGTGAAAATTGTTACATCCGGTCGCATCAAAAGGAAGATGGTGTATTATCTGGTGCGGCGGGTCAGTACGGAGTAAGAGGCGCTACTTTCTCGGCATCCTTTCCAGGACAATGAGACGGTTGACGGGGCTGTACAGGGCCGTAATCGCGCGGATAAAATCATAATATGCCTCTGTTCCCGGCATGAGAATCCCGCGTTTCAGGTGAATTCTTCGCTGGATTTTCAGGTGGTTTTTTACCGGAGTGGCGTAAAACACCCAGTCCAGGCACGCTGAAGCGCCTTTCCCGTTTGGGGGAACGCGGCGCACGATCACACCTTCCGGCAGGGTCACCGTCTCGTCGAGTCTTTCCGTGTAATCCTCCGAGATCATGATGGGGCCCCTTCGCGTCTTAAGAAGCGTTTCCATGCCCCCTGGGAGGTTGGGTGATTTCAGGAGCACAAAAGTCCAGTCACCGACTCCCGGAAATGGACGGGGAATGATGAATCGTCCCTTTAGAATCACCGGCGCCGTCAAAGTCTTCAGGCCCTTCCTGGTAATTTTCCCCTCAAGCCGGGCGATCGGGTCGAGGTCGTGCAGGATGCGCGACGCAGAGATGGCCCATTCATCCTTCGTCTCGTATTTCAACCAGCTCCGCATGGAAACCGCCTGTTCCCCTTCAGACCGGCTCGAGAACACCCCTTCAATGGTAAAGGAGGCTGTCGGAACCAGGGTCACGGTGGTCTCGGAGCGATTCGCGTAACGCCGGATGGCGGGAGTCAGGCGCCCCGTTTTCAGGTCAAGGAGCAGTTGCCCCTCCGCGCCGGTAAACCCCGGCGGGAGGTCCTTGGCGTAAAAGGCGTAGTCATGTCCCCCGCAACGGACAAGGACATCATCGAAGAGAGAAGGCATTGGCATGTGAGTAAAGCCTTTCAGGATAACCCCGTCAGAGTTCATCAGAAGAAATTCTGACATGTATCCCCTTGATTTCAGGAGGCTATGGAACAGAATGGCCAGATCCATCTGGGAACCGTATCCTTTTTTGATGGTTTCCGATGGGGACTGGAAGGAGAGAGAGGTGTGGAAGAGGTCCAGCGGGTATATGGTTACGTGTTTCATGAAGGCCGTATACAAGGCATCCGGGGATGTTCCGTGGATCCCTTTCAGGCCCTTCTTCAGGGAGGTGTCCGGCAGGAGCTTTTGAAAATATCGGGCCACGTCTTTCCACGTGGAGAAGGTAGAGAGAAAGAGGCATGTTCCCCGGTTTTCCTCCGGAGGCAACATGGGTTCGGTGATCTGTTTTGGAATGTTGGTTGCTGCCCACCGATAGATGACGTGGGTGTTTTTGATGGTTTTGGTTTCCTGGATCCTGAGGGAAGGGAGTTTGGTTTTCAGAGATACCCCGGACGGGAGAGAAACTGTCACGACCTTCTTGACAATAGGGTCTTGCAGGCGAAAGTTCTCCTTCGCCCAAAAGCCGCGTTTCGAATGTAGCTGGAAAGTCATTTCAACGGTTGTTCCCGGTTCCACCGAGGGGAAATTGACAACCTTGACATGTTCGCGGGAATAAATGGAGGCCCTGGCGTCCGCCGGGTCGCTGATGTCATGGATTTCCTTCGCGTCCACGGGGATCACCTTGCCCAGGGCGTTGATGGTCTGGGCCTTCAGGATTTTCACGGTTTGGTAAGACGTGTTATAGGGGTATTTAAAATCCGCGTGATCTTTTTTCCCTTTGTAGGTCAAAATCTTCGTCTTGAAATGCACGGTCAACGTGTAGCTGCCGTCCCGGTTGACCTGATAGGTTTTTTCAATAATTTTGTAAACGGCGTCCGCGGTTTTCAGGTGTAGGGGTGTGGCAAAGGTCACCACCGGGATGAAGGTAAGAAAAAGGAGGCAGAGTACCTTCACTCCCCAGTTTGGCAGGTGTTTTGTAAACAGATGTTTCACGGTTGACTCCTTAAAATAATAGGCAGGGCAACCCGCTGCTCCCTGTCATGCTGAACACTGACAATCTGATGGTATTCTTTTGGGGTTACCTCAAGTTTTTTCAAGGCGAATTCCCGGTTGATCAACAGGGTGGCCGGGCCCTTCATGGAGAAAATAGTCTGATAATCAAGAACATCGCTTGAAACATTTCGGATCACTGGCAGGGTGATTTCTTCGGGAGGTGTCTGAAAATAGACGGTCTCCATGACTCGGGTCATATACGTGTAGCCAAAACGCAGTGGGTACTTGCGACTGACCATGTCCGCTTTTCCAAAGATCCATCGATCCAGGATACCGGGGCTTGCCATGTCACTCAGGGGAACGAAAAACAGGATACCCTTCCCTCCACTGGCGGTGGTTCGGGGGATCACAAAGTCGAAAGAGAAGGAAAAGGGTTGGCTTCGGTCCGCCGGATTTGTCCAGGTGACGTGCCGCATCTCTATCCCTGGATAGCGGCGCTTGAACATGCGAAGGAGGAATTCCTCCCTCTCCTCTTTCCCTTTAACCATCATCAGGTATCGCAAGGCTGTGTCCACGAACCCGGTGCAAACGGCCCGCAGGTTGCCGGATAGTTCTCCCTTTTTCGTGAAGACCTCGCGAATCGTGACTTGAAAGAGGTTTTTGTCAGGCGGAAGGGATGGGGTTACGCGTAAAGTGTCCCCTTTCTTGTCCGCGATCAGACAGGAGCTGTCTCTTTCGTAATCCGGGAAAAACTGCTTGCTTGTTTCAGACGTGGGATCCAGGTAAAGCAGGGGCATTCCGGAGATATCGCGGAGGGCGACCACGGCGTGATTGAAATAGGGGACGGGGATTTCCTTATCCAGTTTGCCTCCCACATTCACAAGCACCATGTCTGCCTTAAAACCGGCAACACGCAACATGGAGACGAGCAGAGCCGCCTTGTCGCGGCAGACGCCGTAACGCCGGCTGAAAGTCAGTCCGACCGCATGGGGCTCAAAGCCGGGGCGGTTCTTTTCCGCGATAATTCCCATGTATCGGATTTTTTGCGCCACAAAATAGAACAGGGCGCTGATTTTCGCTTCATCGTTCGCAGCGCCTTTTGTCAGGGCCCTGACCTTGGCGATGATCGCGGGAGTCGGTTTCAGTTTCGGCTCCGTGAGGGTGTAATACCAGCGTGACACGGCTCCCCACGTTGGGAGGGTCGAATATAGCACTCGCATGGCCACTCGGATAAAGGAGGGCATGTATGGTTCGGGCGTTAATTGCGGGACATTTTTGAACACCCACTGGCGCACCTGCTGGCTCCCCTTCTCCCATCGCTTTTCAGCCAGGGTGCCAGGCACCTTGTCTTTGACCAGGGTGTAGAGTTTAACATCTTTAGGGCCTTCGATCGTGAAGGTGTAGCTTTTCACGGGGAAGGTATACTGTGCCAATACCATCCCGTAGAGGTTTCGTGGAATGACGGGCTTGAACGTGTGCCGCGTGACCTTGTAGTGGATGGTGTCCCCGATTTTTAAATCCGGTAGAAAGACCTTCAGAATCTTTTCATTGGGGTCGTAGATATTCGCTTCGGTGTCTGACGTGGGAGTTTCTTCGCGGGAATTGGTCTTCAGGTTGACAGTGACTTGTCTCCCGTCTGGCTTGATGACCTCCATGGTCTCGACCCGTAACGTCGAGTAGGAACGGTCGATGAAAAATGATTGGACCTTCTGGGAACGACGCCCCTCTTCATCCAGCACAGTGATGAAGACTTCGTCCGTATCGGTGTGGCTCCCGTCCCGTTTAAACTGAAGAGTCTCGGTTTCCCGGCTCAGAACCGCGTGCGCGTCTGGGTAGGTTTTTCGATTGACATTTTTCAGGAAATTCAAAGGTGTGCCAGAAGCGATTGCCGGGAGAGCCCTCCCTGGAACAAGGGCCAGAATGAAGAGTGACAGGACAATACATTTTTCAATGAGGTGATTTCTCATGCGCAGGTAATCCTCCACGGAATGTTCGGAACAAAATGATTCATGTCGGTGCAGTTTAGCGGAGTTGTAAGGCCCTGTCAATGACTCGATGTTCCCTTGAGAGGGTGCCCAGTGTTTTCTCTTGATCCGGTTTTCATCCCTTGACTTTGGACAAATTATGTGAAATTATTCTCAACCAGAGCGCAACCAATTTCTGGCAGTCTGCCGGATAAAAATCGCTACAGGAGGTAAAAGACATATGCTCAATAAGGTCTACATCCCATACAAAGGGTATTATTCCACGCCATTCTGCCGATGGCAGGGGTCCATGGCCAACGAAAACTCTATCGAATTAGGGGCCAAGACCGCCCGCCGCTGGCTCCTTTCCAGTAACTACGACCCCACCATGTTTGATTATCTTTATCTTGGGATTACCATTGCCCAGCACCACCTTTTCTACAGCCACACGTGGGCGGCGGCCATGATGGTGGATGGGCAGAAGGACCTGCCCGCCCTCATGATCAACCAGGCGTGCACGACCTCCACGACCTGCCTTTATCTCGCCGCGACAAATATCGAGCTGGGCGCTTATAACACGGCTTTTGCGCTGATGACGGATCGCTGCTCCAATGGCCCCCATACAGTGTGGCCCAACCCTCTTGGGCCCGGCGGCGAGGTTATTTCCGAAAACTGGATGATGGATAATTTCAACAGTGATCCCTGGGCGGGATTGAAGATGATTCAGACCGCGGAGAATGTCGCCAAAGAAATTGGCGCTACCAAGGAAGAGTGCGACGCGGTGACACTGCGCCGATACGAACAGTACCTGGACGCCTTGGCGAATGACCGGGCCTTCCAGAAACGATACATGTTCCCGGCAGAGGTCAAGATCTCCAAGAAAAAGACCAAATTAATCGAGGAAGACGAGGGGATCTATCCCACCACGGCGGAGGGACTGGCCAAACTTAA
>WGDA01000092.1 GCA_015493505.1 Pseudomonadota bacterium
AATACGGGGACCCGGGGGGTACCGCCCGGACCCTGGCGAATGAGATATCCCGCTCATCATGCCGCACGGGCTCCGCAACAAGGTGCCCATTGGCCCCTTGCAGGATTTTCGGGTCTGGCCTGGTGGGAATGGCGAACACAACCGCTCCCGCGATTCCCAGAGAGAAAAAGAGCGCGATCAATGGCCTGAGCCACGGAACCCAAACGATACCCAGCGCAAGGATCACGGCAAGCAGCATGAGGCCCATCCCCACCTTCCGGGCGTGGGCCTCCCTTTCCCGGATGGTTTCAAAGACAAAATAGGCGGAAATCAGAAAAAAGAGCCCATCAACAATCAGTAGCCATGTCTTCATTCACAACTCCTATCCCATCATGGTGTTCGGTAGAAAAAGCGCGATTTGAGGAAAGATTGTCAGTAGGATGATGCACAGGATCATCGCAATCCAGAAGGGAAGGATCCCCCTGAAGATGGTGTACATGGGAACATCCTTCACCACGCCATGCAGTACGAAGACGTTGACACCCACGGGCGGCGTAATCAGGCTCATCTCCATGGTCAGGGTGATGATAACCCCGAACCAAACGGGATCGAACCCCAGGCGAACCACGATGGGAAACACGATGGGAATGGCGAGGAACATGATGGAGAGGCCCTCCATGAAGCATCCCATAATCATGAACGCCAAGATAATGGCGGAAATGACCACATAACGCCCCACCCCCATCTGCACGATCCACGTGGCAAGATGGTCCGGGATCTGGCTCAGGGTCATGAAGTACTGAAATATCATGGCCCCGATCAGGATTCCGAAAATGAACGCGGTGGAACGCGCCGTCCCTTTCAGGGATTCGATGAGCGTCTTCCATCCCATGCTCCGTTTCAGCAAGGCCAGGGCGAAGGCGCCAAACGCCCCCACGCCGGCTGCTTCCGTCGGGGTAAACCACCCGGTGTAAAGCCCGCCGATGACCAGGATAAAGAGAAGGATAATGCCCCACGTGGCCTTCAGGGACCTGATTCTTTCCCGTATCGGAAATCGTGGTCCCGGGGCGCCCAGGGTGGGGTTCCGTCGGGTCAGGACAAAGATAGTCCCCATGAAAATGAGCGCCAGCAGGATCCCGGGAAGCATCCCCGCGATAAAAAGCCGCGCGATACTCTGCTGTGTCAGTATCCCGTAAATAATCAGGACGGAGCTGGGCGGGATCAGGATCCCCAGCGTGCCCCCTGCCGCGATGCAGCCGGTTGCCAGGGTCTCCGCGTAATTCATCTTGCGCATCTCGGGGTAGGCGATCATCCCGAACATGGCCGCCGTGGCGAGGGAAGAACCGGTAATCGCCGCGAAAAACGCGCAGGCCCCCACGGTGGCCATGGCCAGGCCGCCTGGGAGGAAGCCTATCCACCGATAGAGCATATCGTAAAGCTCGGCGCCCATCCGGGATTCGTTGGCGAACTCTCCCATGAGGAGGAAGAGAGGGATCACACTCAAGGTGTAATCCGCCGTAATCTTGAAGGGTTCCAGCCCCAGGACCCCCATCGCCGCGTGGAAATCATTCAGGATGATAAAACCCGCGAACCCCACCAGGGCCATCGCGAAACCGATCTGCATCCGCATGGCCAGCAGGATGAACAGGGCCAGAAGGCCCAAGACACCGATGGTAACGGGACTCATGCCTCAAGCCTTAGGAAGGCCATCAGCGCCCTGATGGCCTTGGCCAGCAGCACCAGAGCGAGCAGCACGCAGCCGAATGCCGCCACGTAAACGAAGGGATACAAGGGAATCCCCAGGTCCATGGTAACCTCTCCGGAACGCTTCAGGACATCCGCCTGGTTAAACAGGGCCCATGTCATAAACGAGAAAACGCCACAGCACGCCCCCTGCGTGAAGACGTCGAAAAACGCCTGTGTCCGCTTGCTGAAACGGCTCAGGACCAGGTCCACCTTGATATGCCCCTCATGGACCTGACACTCCGCCAGGGAACAGAAAACGATAAACGCCATGGCCAGTTCCGTCATTTCAACCGTACCCAGGATGGCGTGGCTGGTGAATTTGCGGAGGATCACCTGTACCGTGGTCATCAACATCAGAAAAAAGAGCATGAACCAGGAGATTCGGTCCACGAGCGCCGTCACCCGGAACAGGCCGCGTTCAAATTTTACAAACGCCCTTTTCATGGCTTTTCACCCGCTAAAAAAAGCCGGGGGGCACCCCCCGGCTCTATATTTCAGTGATACTTCTTCGCCGCCGCGAGGGTCGCGTCAAGAATCTTCTGGGCCGGGAACCGGCTGGCGTTTTTCTTGACCCATTTTTCCCAGAGGGGATGAATCTTCTCGACCATCGCCTTCCTGTCTGCATCGGAGAGGTAAAAAATCTTGATGCCCTTGGCCTTGGCATCCGCGACATTTTCCGCGTCTTCCTCGTCGAAGGCCTTGGCGGTGGAAAGGGCGAAATCCCGAGTCGCCACCGAGTTGATGGCCTTTTTAGCGAAATCGGGCAGGGCATCCCATTTTTGCTTGTTCATGAGGATGCACATGAGGGCGCCACAGTAGTCTATCTTGGTGATGTATTTCACCACGTCAATCAGTTTGTGCGCCATGAGTGCCGCGAAGGGAGTGAACACCCCATGCACGACCCCACGCTGCAGGGCAATCGAGACTTCCGTAATGGGCATCCCGATGGGGTTGGCCCCGAGAAGTCTCAGCCCTTCCGTTTCCATCGTCCCGGCGGACCGAATTTTCATCCCCTTGAAATCGGCAAGCGTTCTGACCGGTTTCTTGACGGTCATGAGCTGGGTCAGCGGCGCGGCGGTAAACCACAACACCTTGAAATTTTTGTAATCCGGTGCGAGGTAGGGTTTGTAAATCGCGTAAGCGACTTCCGTCTGGTGCGTGGCGCTGTGAAAGATAAACGGCAGCTCGAAAACACTACTTCGTTTGAAACGCCCCGGGACATACTCAGGCAGAACGAACCCGATATCGGTTATCCCCGTGCGGATGGCATCCACCATGGTCTTGGGATTCCCCAGGGTGCCGCCGGGATAAATCTTTATCTGGACCTTGCCATCAGTCAGCTTGGCCACCTTCTCCGCGAACGGGACAAACGCCTTCCGGTGCAGGACGTGCATCGTGGACATGAAGTGAGCCAGTTTCAGCTTGATGACAGCCCCCGCGTGGGCAGGCTGTGGCCCCGCCCCCATGATAAAAACCAGCAGCATGCCAATCAGCAACCCTCTCCCAACAGCCTTCTTCATGACTTTCCCTCCTTGGGGGATCACCCCCGTTATATGGGTTTGCGTGTGCGTGATGCCCATGGCATCTCCAGGTCAATTAACATATACTTATAATAGGTCATACCTATAACATCAAAACTGTTTTGTCAAGGGGAAGGCGGCACACCACGCCGCGCCTTACAAAACCCTTTGGATGTGGTATGAGAAAAGGCAATGGCCATACTCATTCTGAAAGACGGGAAGGAAAAATCGGTTCTGCTCCGTCATCCCTGGGTCTTCGCGAACGCGATCCGGGAAATTCGCGGACACGCCGACCCCGGCGATATCGTCAAGATCGCCGACAAAAGAGGAAACATCCTGGCATCCGGCTTTTACAACCCCGCCTCATCAATCCGCGTCCGCCTCTTCTGGTGGGGTAACCAGACGGTTCCCACCTCTTATTTTCAAACGGCCCTCAACAACGCGGTGAAACGGCGCGCGCCGCTTGCCAAAGCCTCTGACACCAACGCGTACCGCCTCGTCTTTTCCGAATCGGATTTTCTGCCCGGGCTTATCGTGGACCGTTACGCCGATGTCCTCGTTCTGCAAACCCTGAACCCTGGGATGGAACGTCTGAAAGAGACGCTCGCGGGGCACCTGATGGAACTCCTTCATCCCATCGCTGTCATCGAAAAAAACGACGCGGATACCCGAAAACTGGAGGGCCTGCCGGTTAAAAGGGGCATACTTAAAGGGGTCGCGCCCGATGGCCCCATCGAAATTCTGGAAAACGGACACCGCTTCTTGGTGGACCTCGACGGTGGCCAGAAAACGGGGTTTTACCTCGACCAGCGGGAAAACCGGGCCCTGGTGGCGCGTTACGCGGAAGGGAAAACCCTTCTGGACGCCTTTTCCTACACGGGGGGGTTCTCGGTTTACGCGGCGGCCGCCAAGGCTACCCGGCTGACACGGGTCGACACGTCTCGGGAGGCGCTGGAGTCAGGCAAGCGAAACCTGACGATAAACGGGCTGGATGCCATCCAGGACGAGGCGATTCGGGGCAACGTCTTCCAGGTGTTGAGAGGGTTTCGGGACAGAGGCCGCCAGTTTGGCATGATTGTCCTGGACCCCCCCAAGCTCGCCGCGACCAAGGCGCACCGGGACCGGGCGATTCGGGGCTACAAAGACATCAATCTTCTCGCGCTGAAACTCCTCAAGCCGGGAGGAACCCTGGCGACCTTCTCGTGCTCCGGGGGGATCGACGCCGACACGTTTGTCCGGACACTCTCCTGGGCAGCCAAGGACGCACGCCGCGAGGTTCAGATCCTCCACCGGCTCCACCAGGGCCCGGATCATCCGGTCCTTCTCTCCTTCCCGGAGGCGGCGTATCTGAAAGGGCTCTTCTGCCGGGTTCTGTAACAGAAGTCCTCTCCGACACAACAACCCCCTCCCGCCTGAGCGGAAGGGGGTTGTTTCATACCCCTTTGGATGAAAGGCCTGTTTTGTCTTATCGCAGGGTCCCGAAATAGCGGGCCGTGAGTTGCCGGTTTCGCACCTCAGGGTTGGTGTAATCTGGCAACAGCATGGGTGAGATACGGTCTGTCTCGATTCCCGCCTCTTTCAGCTCTTTCTGATAAGCCCGGACATGATCCAGGGTCAGCTTCTTGATGGTCACGCCCTGCTTGACGTACTCGGCCGAACGCATCCCGGTTCTTCGGCCAAAAACGTTGATGTCGAGCAGGGAATTCCCCATCAGGCGGTTCTCACCGTGAACGCCGCCCAGCACTTCACCGGCCACGAAGAGCCCCGGGATCTTCGTTTCGCCCCACTCATTAGCCTCCACACCGCCATTCTGATAATGGTGTGTGGGATAGATCAGCATTGGCTCCTTGCTGATATCGATGCCATAGCGTTTGAACTGGATAAACTTCGCCGGGAAGTCCCGCTCTACGGTCCCTTCCCCCTTGAGGATATCGATCATGGGGCTGTCAAGCCACACGCCGATGCGGCCAACGGGAGTTGGCACACCCTTTCCGAGCTCCATGCACTCACGGATGATGTTGGAGGATTCCACATCACGGGGTTCCAGGGGGAAGGTGAATTCCTCACCGTCGATATTGACCGGCTGTGCGCCGGCTGTCCGAAACTTCTCCGTAATCAGCAGCCCCACGTTCTGTTCCGGGTAAGCCACGCCCGTGGGGTGATACTGGGTCGCGTAAAGGAAGCAGTGAGGCACACCCGCGCGGTAGGCCATAACGACGCCGTCCATGGTGGCCCCGTAATGGTTGGTCGTGGCGAATCCCTGGATATGGAGCCGCCCGCAACCGCCCGTGGTGATAATCACCGCTTTGGACTTGACAACGATGTATTCCTCCGTCTCCATGTTGTACAGCAGGGCGCCCGCCGCCTTGCCGTCCTCATCCAGCAGAATCTCCACCGCGGGCTGATACTCCAGAACGGTGATGTCATCCCGGCGGTTTCGCGCCTCGTCCCGAATGGTCCGCATAATCTCAGCTCCAGTGAAATCTCCGCAGGAGTGCATCCGCTTCCGGCATATCCCGCCCCCGGCAAGAAGCCGCATCTGTCCATCCGGCGTCTTGTCGAAGTTCATCCCCAGGCTTTCCAGCCACTGGATGATAATCGGGGCGTCTTTCGCGATGGCCTCCACAAGCTTCGGCTTGTTGGTGAAATGCCCGCCACCGATGATATCGAGATAGTGGTAATAGGGGGAATCAACTGGTGAATCAGCCGACTGAATGCCGCCTTCCGCCATGATGGTATTGGCATCGCCATGCCGAAGCTTCGTGGCGATAATAACCTTCATCCCGTTTTGCTGGGCAAAGAGGGAAGCCGTCGTCCCGGCGCCGCCCCCTCCGATAATCAGCACGTCTGTCTCAAAATCCGGGTTGGAAAGATCCACCTTGTCCGGATCGATGCGGCTGTTCGCCTCGAAAAGGTCCACCACTTCGTCCGGGTAGGTGTGGCCGTCTCCCTTGTTGGGGCCAATCTTGAACTCCCGCCGCCCATCTTCCTTGTAGTCCGGGTGGTAGGTCCGAAGGCGTTTCTGAGCCTCGGCCAGGGAGAGTTTGGGAAACTGGATTCCCTGCTTCACCCGTTCAATCCTGGCCGGACGGGTTGCCTCGACTCTCTTAATCAGTTCCTTCATCTCAGGGGTATAACCCATGGCACATCCTCCAAAATTATCGCCCGTCTCTTTCAGGCGTTTATAGGTATTTTGTCTCTTTTGGCTGCCAGCCTTCGCTGATAATCGGTTCCCACTCCCTCTCTTCGTAACGTTTCTTGAGCTCTTCCAGCGGGATGGACTGAAGTTCCTTGATCATGGGGTCGTACTTGCCCGCCTTAATCTCTTCCACCCGCTTGGCAACCTGCTGGGATTTCTTCTGCCCATAGCGCCCGTAAAGCCGCCGGCACAGTTCCGCCATGTTGTACTGATTGGTCTCAGCGGGACATCGTGAGGTACAGAGCCCGCACATGACGCAGCTTCGGGACATTTCGGCCACCGCCTCGATATCGCCCCGGATGGCCGCCGCCATGTAATCCATCACCTGAAGGTCCATGGGGCAGACCTTGGTGCAGGCGTTGCACTGGACGCACCGGAAGGTCTCCGGATAGGTGGTCTGAATGGCCGTCACGTCATAAGGAAGCTTTTCAATGTCGTAGATGGCCTTGTTGGCGGGGAAAAACGGAATCTGCACGAGGTACATATTAGGCTGCACGACGGTTTGGCAGGCAAGGCCGGAATAGAGCTTGTAGTCCCCCTCCAGCCGATAGACCGTGGCGCAGGCCCCGCAAATCCCGCCCCGGCAGCCGCAGGAGCGGATGAACTGGTACCCCGCGTATTCCATCGCCTTCTGAATCGTCAGGGTTTCCGGGACGTAATACCGTTTCCCCATGATGAAGAGGGGAATCATCCTCGTCCCTTCGGCGATGATCGTCTTGTCACCCTTTCGCATTGCATCTTTTGCAACGGTGGTTGTCATAACCTTCTTCCTCCCAGTATTAACGGTGGTTTTTCATCCTCTATTCGTACCCAAGCCGGCTCAGCAGCGGGCCGGGGTCCACGATGTGCTTGCTCCACCAGGCCTTCCGGTTCGGGACGTCCATGGCGACGCCCATCAGCTCGGTGAAATAAAAAACAGGCAGCGGGTCAGGCCCTGTTTGCCGCATATCCAGGTTGGCCTGGCACAGGCCGCAGGAAGTCACGATCGCCTCCGCCCCCGCGTCCTTCGCGTGTTCGATGAGACGTCCCACGATTTTCTGGACCAGGTCACCATGGGTCAGGGCCAGGTCCGCCCCGCAACACTCCGTCTTGTACGACCAGTCCCGCACATCCACCCCCATCAGGTCCATGAGGGTATCCATCATCATGGGATTCTCCGGGTTGTCCAGCTCCGTCACCGCCTGAGGGCGCACCAGGGCGCAACCGTAATAGCAGACGAGCTTCAGCTTGTTCAGGGGCTTTTTGACCTTGGCGGTCAGGGACTCCTGAGGCACGTCGTTGTTCAGGATATCCAGAAGGGAGCGGATTTTTACCTCTCCGCTGTAGGAAAACCCCACCACATTCTCGATCTCCTGGCGGGTCTCCCCGTCGTTTCGCAGGGCATAATCCGCGCGCTTCAGGGCGTTGAAACAGCCCGGGCAGGAGGTGATCAACTGGGAAGAGAGCGCGACCTGTTTCTGGGCCTGGGCGATATTCCGGGCGGGCAGGGAAAGCCCGAGCTGGCGATGGATGCTGTGAGCGGCCGCGGCGCCACAGCAGTTCCAATCCTCAATTTCCTTCAGTTCAATCCCCAACACGTCCAGAACGGCATCGATCGATTTCGCGTATTCTATGGCGGTCGAGTGGACGGTACACCCTGGATAGTAGGAAAATTTCACGACCTGCCTCCGAATGTCTTGTCATAGGTTTTCTCGAAGATCCGCTTGATCTCCTGCATCCCCTTGACCTTGGAAGGGAAGAGGGGAATCTTGCCCTTCAGAAACAGTTTCAGGCCAATCCCCATGTCCGAGAAGAAGTCCTTGCTCTTCAGCTTATAGGCCATGAGCATGGTCGCCTCGTGCACCTTCCCGAAAGACTTGATGTTTTCGGCAAAGACACGATGCAGAAGTTGAATGCGGGCCTCCGGCACCTCGACGCCCTGAGCGGTGGCCTCCTCGCGCAGGTAGTCCATGACGGCGGCGGTATCAATCTGGTTGGGGCATCGGGCGAAGCAGGTTTCGCACGTAACACACATCCAGATGGTCCTGGAGCGGAGCAACGTCTCTTTCGCCCCCAGGTCAATCAGGCGCATGACCTGGTTGGGGGGGTAATCCATCACATCCGCGACGGGGCACCCCAGCGTGCAGGTCATGCACTGATAACAGCGGTCCACGCGCACCCCCGTCGCCTCGATCACCTCGTTGGCAAAGGAGGCATCCCGAGCGACCGTCTGTCCGGACAATTCATAGTTCACGGCTTATTCGCCTCCAATCTCGTGAAGTTCGTCCTCCCTGAACTGGGTCAGGAGGACCGGTTCATCCAGGCTGCGCCCCGCCACATAGTCAAAGCGCTTCTGGGTGTTGTACCCAACCATCTTGAAGATCTGAGCCACGGGAACTTCGTTGGGGCAGGCGTCCTGGCACATGCCGCACGCCACGCAGGAGGTGGACATGTGGTTCATCCGGCCGATATGGAACAGCAGCGTGTCCGTGGGCAGTCTCAGGCCGCCCTTCGCGCCGGACCAGTCCATGAAGCGGTCGGATTCGAATTCAAAGACGGCGGAATTGAAAAAACATTCCTTGCAGAAGCAGATGGGGCACACGGTCATACAGTTGTGGCAGTTGATGCACATGGCGTAAATCTTCAGCAGGTTGTCAATACCGGAAACTTTCTCCTTCAACTCCGCGAACTGGGCGTCCCGTTTGGCGATTTTGGCCTCGTTCCACTTCTGAACGGCGGTGTTACGCGCTTCTTCACCGCCTTCCCAGGCCTCTCCGTTTCCCACGACTCCCAATGCTTCATCCCCCTGATCCGTCAGGGCGATACATCCGTACTGATCCGCGCCGAGGCCGTGCTTGGCAATCACGATGTCGCAGTTTTCCGGGACTGACCATTCACACCCCTGGCAGACAGGGCGCAGCAGAGGGTCCTCTTCGCCTCCGAAAAGTTTTGCCTCCAGGCCCATGGGGTCTTCCCCTTCCTGAACGAGCGAGGCATAGGTCTTGACGCTGAACGCACCCGCGCAATCCATGGAAATCAGCAGCAGGTTTTCCAGGTTCGCCTGTTTCAGCTTCGTCAGCTCGATGGTGGCACGCAGCTCGCAGGGACGCAAAAGAACCGCCACCTTTTTCGTCATGGGCTTGATCCGCGTCATCTGAGACAGGATTTTAGCCGTGCTGACAGCCATGACCGGCGCGAAAGGGTTCAACTGATCTATCATGGCCGGATCCGTGATGAGGCTTTGGGCGGCGCTGGCCCCGGAGGGCAGGGTCGAGGGAGCCACCACCCCACTGACCACTCCCTTTTCCAGAAGGGATTTCAGCAGTTCCTTGACAACGGCGTCCCGGTTTTCCGCAGGGAACTTAATCCATTTGTGTGAAGCCATTGAACTCTCCCGTTATAACGACCATTGCTTGGCGATGGGGTTGGGCCCCTGCTGCTTGGTCTCTTCCGTGATTTTTTTGACGGTGTCGGCAAACTTCTTGCCTTCACTGGCACTGATCCACTCCAGGTGAACCCGCTCGCTGTCCAGCCCCAGCGTCTCAAAGATGGTCTTCAAAATAGCCACGCGCCGGCGGGCCTTGAGGTTGCCACTCACATAGTGGCATTCGCCCGGGTGTCACCCACCGACGAAAACGGCATCCGCACCCAAGAGGATGGACCGCAGGATATAGACCGGGTCCACCGTGCCGGTGCACATGACCCGGATGGGCCGCAGGTTGGGGGGATACTGCAACCGGGTGGTTCCCGCCAGGTCCGCCGCCGTCGCGGTACACCAGTTGCAGAAAAAGCCGATAATCTTGGGTTCATACGCTTCCATAGATCGCTCCTTTAACCTAATGCCATTCGATCAATCATCGAGAAAATCTGGTTCTCCTGATACGAAATCAGTTTCACGGCGTTGTTGGGGCAAACGGTCGTGCAGACCCCGCATCCCTGGCAGAGGGCCTCCCGAACCACCACATACCCCAAATCCTCATCCTTGGCCCGCGCGCTGTACGGGCAGGCCGGCACACACATCTCGCACGCCGAACACCGGCGCGGGCTGACCCACGCCTTGACGTGGGGCAACTGAAACGACTGTTTTCTCAAAACCGTCAGTGCCCGGGCCGCGGCCGCCTCCGCCTGGACCATAACTTCGTTCACGTTCTTCGGCCCCAGGGCAAGCCCGCAGAGCCAGATCCCGCCTTCCGGGGCGTCCACGGGGCGGAATTTAACCTCCGCCTCCCCGAAAAAGCCGTCCGGTGTGGTCTCAAGCCCGAAAATCTCTCCCACGCCCCCGGTATCATCCGGCTCGGCGCCATTGCTCAGAACGATAAAGTCCGGCGTGAGGCTGACGCTGCCTTTCAAAACCGGATCGGTAAACCGGATGGTGCAGCGGTCTCCTCCCGTTTCAACCACCGGTTTCGATTCCAGGGTGTAGCGGAAGAAGTGGATGCCCATCTCACGGGCCTCCGTGTAGGCCCGCTCGCGGTTCCCGTACGTCATGATATCCCGGAAGAGAACGGTCACCTGGGATTCGGGCCAGCGTTGCTTGACCTCCATGGCATGGGCCAGCGCCCTGGAGCAGCAGAACCGGCTGCAGTATGGGTGATCCCCTTCCCGGGAACCGACGCACTGGATCATCACCACGTGTTCAGGCGCGGGCATGGAGGGATCCGAAAGCCTCTCGCCAAATTCCCGCATCGTCACCACGCCAGGGTGTTGCCCGTAACCATACTCGGCCACTTCCCGTTCCTTGGCCCCGGTGGCAATGATAATCCCGCCATAAACTTCTTTCAGGGTCTCCTCGGGCGTTTGAATGTCCACCACAAACCTTCCCAAGCTTCCCTCACGGGAAACGACCCGGCTCTGGGTCAGGACGCGGATATGTTCGCTCGACTGAACGGCCTGAATCAGCTCGTCCAGGAGGGATTGGGGATCACTCCCCCCCAGGAGGTAATGGGTATCCTTGAAATTACCCCCCAGCGTCTCGCCGATCTCCACCAGGTCCACGGCAACGCCCTGGCTGGCGAGAGCCTGGCTGGCGGTCAACCCGGCGACACCACCCCCGATGACCAGCATCTTGCCCGTGACCGGATAGGTGGCGTGGCTTTTCGCGATTTCCCCCGTCAGGCGCCCGACCGCCGCGCGGACCATGGCGCCCGCCTTGCGGCCGGCGGCTTCCCTGTCCGCCTCATGTACCCAAGCCACCTGCTCCCGGATGCACGGAATGTCCATAAAGTTCTCCGGAAGGCCCGCCTCTTTCATGATGTCGCGGAAAAGGCGCTCATACCGATACGGCGCACAGGCGGCGAAAACCACGCGGTTCACCCCGGATTCCTTGACGCGTTTCACGAGCTGTGGCCCTGTATTCTTCAGGCAGAGGTACTCCACCTCATCCACAAAGGCCACGTCTTCCCGCTCCTGGAGCTCCTTCGCCAGGACGGACAAATCGAGCCGTCCACTCACCTCTCCCCCGCACTGGCAGAGGAAGACACCCACTTTGGGAGGTTCCAGCGCAACGTTCGGCGCCGGTGCCTTCTCGGCCTCCACCACCGGGCCTTCCGCCCACCGGAGCGCCTGGGCCGCCGCCGCCTCCCCTTCACAAATGGCATCGGGGATGTCCTTCGGTTCCCGCACCGACCCGCAAAGGTACACCCCTTCCCGTTTGGTCGCCGTGGTATTGAGCCCCGTGGGCATGAGGTAGCCGCCTTCGTCCCTCTCCAGGCCCAGAAGCCCGGCAAGGGTCCCGCTCCGATCCGAGGGGGACTGGCCAACGGAAAGAATCACCTGGTCGACCGCCTCTTCGGTCACGTCCCCGTCCTCCCCGATGTAGCGAATCATCAGCGCCCTGGTCCGGGGGTTGTACTTTACGTCCGGCACCCGGGAGGCCACGAACCGGACCCCCATCTCCGCCGCCTTTTCCCGATACCGGTGATACCCCTTCCCAAAGTCCCTCAGGTCCATGTAATAGAGGGTCGTCTCGATATCCGGATTCTTCTCCTTGACGAACATGGCCTCTTTCAGGGCGATCATGCAGCAGGCGGAAGAGCAGTAGGGGTGGTTCAGGTCTCTGGACCCCACACACTGGATAAAGGCCAGTTTTTTGACCGCGTCTCCCGTGGCCTGGCGTGTCCACACCCCGCCGGTCGGCCCCGTTTCGCTCAAGAGCCGCTCCAGTTGCAGGCTGGTCAGAACATCCGGGTACCGGCCCCAGCCATACTGCATCAACTGTGTCGCGTCAAAGAGGTCAAACCCGGCGGCAACGACAACAGAGGCCACCTCCAGTTCCCAAGATTCCGGCGTTTGGTTCAGGTCAACCGCCTGGGTGGGGCAGGCGTCCACGCACCTCCCACACCGCGTGCACGCGTCCGCGTCGATGCAGTACGCGTGGGGAATGCCCGAAGGGACGCGGGTATAAATCGCCTTGCGCGTGGAGAGGTTCCCGTTGAAGGGATCGGGGGTCTCGACCGGGCAGACCTCCTCGCACTTGCCACAGGCCGTGCACGCCTCTTCATTCACGTACCGGGGAGCGGTCTCCAGGGAAACGGTAAACTTCCCCGCCTCTCCCTCCACCTTTTTGAGGGTGGTCTGGAGATGCACGTCGATCAGGGGGTGATAAAAATCCCTCCGCAGGCAGAACTCCCCCGCTTCCACCCGTTCCGTCACGGGAAGCATGGTACACATGAGGCATCGGTTCGTCGGAAACTGACGTTCTATCTGCGCGAGCGTCCCGCCAAGAAAGGGGGCCTGTTCTATCAGGGAAACATGTACCCCGGATGAAGCGAGATTCAACGCGGCCGCCCATCCGCTGACGCCACTTCCAACTACCAGTACCCGATTGCTTGCCATTCCTGTCTCCTCAAGGCCGTAACGCGTAGTCTTTCGTAACGACCGAAATCATATCAAAAACCTGCTTGGAATCCAAATTTTTCACCTGGATCGCCCCCGACGGACAGGCCGTCGCGCAGGCGCCACATCCCTCGCACAGGGCCTCGTTGACCACCGCCTTCTTCAAAATTGGATCCACTGAAACGGCCTGGTAGGCGCAGTTGTCGTGACAGTATCCGCAGCCGGCGCATATCTCCGTGTCCACGTGTGCCACGAGCGGCTCGTGAATCAGTTCCTTCCTGGAGAAGAGGGACAGAATCTTTGACGCCGCGCCGCTTGCCTGATAGATGGCGTGGGGAATATCCTTGGGCGCCTGGGAGGTTCCGGCCAGGTAGATCCCCGCCGTCAGGGTCTCCACCGGCGCCAGCTTCGGGTGCGCCTCCTGGATGAACCCATAGGGGTCCGTGTTCACGTTCAACAGCCGCGCCAGCTCTTTCGCGCCGGGGCTGGGAACGGTCGCCATGGCGAGCACGACCAGGTCAGCCTCGATCTCCACCCGATGCCCCGTAATGGTGTCTCCTCCCAGAACGAGCAGCTTGTCCCCCTGGCGGGCAATTTTGGAAACCTTTCCCTTGAGGTAGAGAAGGCGCTCTTTCTGGACGCTCTCCTTTACGAACTCCTCGTATCCCTTGCCCGTGGAGCGCACGTCAATGAAAAAGACATAGGCCTGGCCGTCCGGCACCTTCTCCTTGTAGCGCCGGGCCTCCTTGCACGTGTACATGCAGCAGATCTTGGAGCAGTAGGGGAAATGTTTGTCGGGGTCCCGCGATCCGGCGCACTGGACGAACACCACCTCTTTCGGTTCTTTTCCGTCGGAGGGCCTCAGCACCTTGCCGCCTGTGGGGCCATCCTCTGAGAGGAGCCGCTCAAACTGCAGGGCGTCCAGGACATCCGGATCCGTGGCATACTCCGTCAAGGCGGATTTGCGGTAGAGATCGTGACCCGTGGCGACCACGATGGCCCCGTACATCTGCGTAATCTGTTCGTCCTCCGGGTAGGTGATAGCCCCCTGGTCACAAACCTCCTGACAGGCCGTGCAGCTTTCCTGGCGGGTCACGCGGACACAGGCCTGATGGTCGAGAAAAACCCGTTTTTCACCGGGACGCGCGCCAGGGGTCCAGTCGATGGCCTTCCGCATGACAAGGCCCCGGTCAAAGGTCGATGGTACCTCAACGGGACACGCCTTGATACACGCCTCACAGCCGTTGCATTTTTCCGGGTCGACCCAGTCAGATTGCCGCCGGATCTGAACTTCGAAGTTCCCCACATAGCCGGAGATTCCCTCGATCTGCGCGGTGGTCAGCACCTCGATGTTTGGCTGGGCAAGCGTCCGGTCGATCATCTCGCCCGCGAGGTCCTTCGCCTTTTCCATGGTGACAAAGGTGTGATCGAGCTGGCGAACCCGGCCGCCCAGATAGGCCTGCTTTTCCAGGATGGTCACCGGATAGCCGCCCTCCGCGATATCCAGGGCCGTCTGCATCCCCGCCACGCCCCCGCCCAGAACCAGGACGCGTTTCTGGAGCGGGACCACGAGAGGGGTGAGAGCCTGGTTCCGTTTGACCCGCTCGATGGTCGCCTTGATGATGGTCAGGGCCTTCTTGGTAGCGGTCTCTTTATCCCCCTGATGCGGCCAACTGCAGTACTCCCGGATATTCGCCACCTCGACGAGATACGGGTTCAACCCCTCGGACTTGGCCAGGTTGCGAAAGGTCCGCTCGTGGAGGGAAGGGGAACAGTTGCTCATCACGAGCCCCGTCAGGTTGTGCTCCCGGATGGCCTTCCGGACCAGGTTTTGCCCCGGATCGGAACACATATAGATATAGTCCTGGGCGTGGACCACGCCCGGATAGTCCTTTATCGCCTTGACGACCTCGCTGACCTCGACACTGGCCGCGATATTCAGCCCGCAGTGACAGACGAACACACCGATGCGGGGTTTCATTCCCTTGTCTCCTTATCCTTACGCACAGGCCTTGTTCCTTTCGTAACCGGAGAAAAGCGACAGAACCTTGCTGGCCGCTCCCCCCGCCTGGGCAACTGTTTCCGGAATATCCTTGGGCGCCTGGGCCGTCCCCGCCACAAAAATCCCGTCTATCCCTGTTTCCACGGGATGCAATTTCGCGTGGGACTCCGTGATAAATCCAAACTCATCCGTCTTCAGGTTCAGAATCTTTTTGACCTTTTCTCCCGCGGGGTTGGGAATCATGGCCATGGCCAGCACCACCAGGTCCGCCTCCACCTCGACGCGTTTCCCCGTGAGGGTATCCATCCCGAAGACCACGATCTTCTCGCCCTGGCGGAAAATCTTGGAGACCTTCCCGCGGAGATAAACGATGCGGTCCTCTTCGACGCCCCGCTGGTAGAACTCCTCATACATCTTCCCGTCCGTGCGCACGTCGATGTAGAAGATATAGGCCTGCCCGTCCGGAACCGCGTGCTTGTAAAGCATGGCCATCTTGCAGCAGTACATGCAGCAGACGCGGCTGCAGTACGGAAAATGCTTGTCGGGGTCCCGCGATCCGGCGCACTGAACGAACACGATATCCAGGGGCTCCTTGCCGTCGGATGGACGTTTGATCACCCCGGCCGTGGGGCCCGAGGGACAGAGGATGCGCTCGAACTCCAGCCCGTCGATGACATCCGGGTCGCTGGCATATTCGGTCAGGTTCTCCTTTTTGTACAGCTCATAGCCCGTCGCCACGATGATGGCCCCGACCTTCACCTCCTCGATCCAGTCCTCCATATCGTACCGGATGGCCTGGGTGGGGCAGACCTTCGCGCAGACACCGCATTTGTCCTTCGTCAGTTTCAGGCAGTGGTCCGCGTCAATCACTCGCTTGTTGGGGACCGCCTGGGCGAAGGGGCTGTAGATGGCCTTCCGGGGCCCAAACGCCAGCTCCCGGTTAAATTCGGAGGGCGCCTTGGTGGGGCATTTCTGCTCGCACTGTCCGCAGCCGGTGCAGGCGTCCCAGTCCACGTAGGTAGCCTTGTGGCGTATCTTCACTGTGAAGTTTCCCACTTCACCGGTCACGGACTCAATCTCGCAGTACGCCTTGATGTCGATATTCGGGTGCTGCCCGCACATCACCATCTTGGGTGTCAGGATACACTGCGGGCAGTCGAGGGTCGGAAACACCTCGGAAAGCTGAACCATGTGCCCCCCAATGGAGGGCGTGCGCTCCACGAGAATGACCTGGTACCCGCCGTCCGCGATGTCGAGGGCCGCCTGGATCCCCGCCACGCCACCGCCCACGATGAGGGCCTTGGTCTCCATCTCCCGGCTCATTCAATCAACCCCTTTGATTTCAAGAGTGGAACGGGATCATTGTAGGAGAGCTCGAAGCGGCATACCGACGGGTCGAGGCCAAAGGCGATGGCCATCAGTTGCGTGAAATAGAGCACCGGCATGGGATGAAACCCATTGAACCGCTCCTGGACCTCTTTCTGCCGGTTGTCCAGGTTGAAATCGCACAGAGGGCAGCTCAGGGCGATGACCTCGGCCCCGTTGCCCTGCGCCGAAGTGAGGATGCTGTGCGCGCAGGTCGCCACGACATCTTTCTGGCTGACTGTCTGGTAGGCGCCGCAGCACTCTGTCTTGTAGGGGTCATCGATCACGTCGGCCCCCAGCGCCCGGAGCACGTCTTCCATGACTGTGGGGCGTTCCACGTCATCGATCCCGATGGAGGCCGGACGCAGCAGCATGCACCCGTAGTAAGGCGCGACCTTCAGGCCGGTGAGCGGCTTTTTGACGGCCTCCTTGATCGCATCCATGCTCACCTCATCCCGCAGAAGCTCCAGGAGCTGCACCACCCGAACATCGCCCTCATAGGGGATTTCGTCGTCCAGGTATCGTTTGATCCGCTCCCGCTTCTCCTCGTCGGCAAGGAAAAATTCATTGGCCCGCTTGAGGGTGTTGTAACACATGGAGCAGAGGGTCACGAGGCGGTCACTCTCCTGCTCTTTGGCGCGAATCAGGTTGCGAATCGGTGCCAACTGATGAATCAGGTCGTCCGACGAGAGGGAATAGACCGTTCCACAGCAGTTCCACCTTGGCAATTCTTCCATCTCAATGCCCAACACCCTGGCGGCGGCAATGGCCGAGTCTTCAAAGTCCTTGGCCTTCGTCTTCAGGGTGCACCCGGGGTAATAAGGAATCTTCATAGAAAAGCCCCTTTTATCCACTCAGCTTTCTCAGACTACTCACAATCGCAATCTGAGGAAGTTCCGCGAGAAGTTCCGGCGGCAGGCCGGTGGCCTCCACCTTATTCCTGTTTTTCTGCCTGAGGGTAACCAACCGCAGCGCCTCCATGATCTTGGCGATATCGACGCCACGGGGACACCGAACGGTACAAGTCTGGCACGAAAAGCAGATCCAGTAGCTGTTCGCCTGGGCCAGCTCTTCTTCCTGCCCCATCTGCGCCAGTCGAATCACATGGGATGGAAGGATATCCATCTCAAACGCGGCGGGACAGCCAGCCGAGCACTTCCCGCACTGGTAACACTGGAGGAGATCCTGTCCGCTGATCATCTCGACCTTTTTGACAAAATCACCCCTCACCCTCTCACGTGACAAACGAATTTTCATCTCAAACCTCGGCTTCCGTTCCTTTCGAAAAATTAAACTGTCTGTGTCCTGGGAAAAAGTCGTGACCGTCTTAAACGCTCAGCTTCATGAGGCTTCCGCATACTGTTTCATCCCTTCCTGATAAAGATCGCCGCCGACCGTATCATTTATGACGAAAAGAGGCAAGTCCCTGACCTCCAGCCACCGGATGGCCTCCGGGCCCAGGTCCTCATAGGCGATGATCTCACTGGCCACAATGCTTTTCGCCATCAGGGCGCCCGCGCCCCCGATCGCCCCAAAATAGACCGCCTTGTACCGCTTGATCGCCTCGATCACCTCCGGCGCCCGGTTGCCTTTACCGATCATTCCCTTGAGGCCCGCTGCGATGAGGCGGGGTGCGAAGGGATCCATCCGGTAACTGGTCGTCGGGCCCGCGGAGCCAATCGGTTTGCCCGGCGGCGCCGGCGCGGGACCCACATAATAGATAACGCTCCCTTTCAGCTCGAAGGGCAGCGGCTTACCCGCGTCCATCAGATCGATCAGGCGTTTGTGCGCCGCGTCTCGCGCGGTATAAATGATTCCGGAAAGCAAAACCCTGTCCCCGATACGCAGGGATTCCACGTCCGCGTCGGTGAGAGGGGTTTTCAGCTTGATTTCACGACTCATGGCAACCCCCTATAATGTGGCCTCTTTGTGGCGACCCGCGTGGCACTGAATGTTCACCGCGAGGGGTAGTGAAGCGATATGGCACGGCACCATCTCGATGTGCACCGCCAGGGCAGTGGTTCTGCCGCCCAGCCCTCCCGGCCCTACTCCCAGCTTGTTCACCGCGTCGAGAATCTCGCGCTCGAGCCGGTCCAGCTCCGGGTCCGGGTTTGTGGTGCCGATGGGGCGCAACGTGGCCTTCTTGGCCAAAAAGGCGGCGCGTTCGAAGGTCCCCCCGATCCCAACGCCCACGACAATAGGAGGGCAGGGGTTGGAACCCGCCTCCTTGACGCGCTGGATGACGTAAGACCTCACCCCGTCGATCCCCTGGGACGGCGTCAGCATGACCACGCGGCTCATGTTTTCGCTGCCGCCCCCCTTCGGCTCCACGATGATACGCACCGAGTCGCCCGGAACGATCCGGGTGTGGATGATGGCGGGGGTATTGTCTCCCAGGTTTTTCCGCGTAAAGGGATGGCAGGTGGATTTCCGGAGATACCCCTTTTCGTATCCCTGGCGGACGCCCTCGTGAATCGCCTCTTCCAGGCTGCCCCCCGTGAAATGAACGTCCTGGCCCACCTCGATGAAAACCACCGCCAGACCCGTGTCCTGGCAAATGGGCATTCGCTCTTCCCGGGCGATGGCGGCGTTCTTGAGGAGCAGGCCAAGAACCTCTTTACCGGTCGGGGAGGGTTCCGTCTCCCGCATCTTCCGGAAGGCCTCCTCCACGTCGCTTCCCAGGTCCACGTTCGCCTCGATGCAAAGCCTGGCAACCGTTTCCGTTATCTGACTGACAGGAATCTCTTTCATGTCTTAAGCCCCTTTCATCTCCTCCCACTGGGCCACCGATTTCGCCACGGAATTCGCCGAGGCGTGGAGGGCGCTTTTTTCGTCATAGGTGAGCGCCAGCTCGATCACCTTTTCCACCCCGTTCTGACCCAGCACGGCGGGGACCCCCACATACACATCCTTCAGGTCGTACTCCCCTTCCAGGTACGCGGAAACCGGGAGGTTCCTGCGGATATTAAGCAGGATCGCCTCCATCATCTCCGTAATGGAAGACGCCGGGGCGTAAAAGGCGCTGCCCTCCTTGAGCAGCCCCACGATTTCACCGCCACCCTTCCGGGTTCGCGCCACGAGCCGATCAATGGTCTCCTGGGAAAGCAGTTCCGTGATGGGAATGCCGGAAACTGACGTGTATCTGGGCAGCGGGACCATATCGTCCCCGTGGCCTCCCAGCACCAGCGCCACCACGTCGCTGAGGTGCACACCCAGTTCCTGGGCGATAAAGAGGCGGAACCGGGTGGAATCCAGCACACCGGCCATGCCCATGACGCGGTTTTTCGGGAAACCGGTCACCTCTTTGACCACATGGCACATGACATCCAGGGGGTTGGTGACGACGATCACCACGGCGTCAGGCGCGTATGTCTTCACCTGCTCCGCAACACTTCCCACAATCTTGGCGTTGGTGGCCAGCAGATCCGAGCGTGACATCCCTGGACGGCGTGGCAGTCCCGCGGTAATCACCACCAGATCAGAGTCCGCGATGGCCTCGTAATCGTTGGCACCCGTAATGGTATGCAGGTATTTTCTCAATGGGGCCGCGTGCGAGAGGTCCATCGCCTTCCCCTGCGGCAGCCCTTCCACGATATCCACCAGGACCACGTTGGCAATCCTCTTTTCCAGCAGGTAAAGACCTGCGGTGGCCCCGACATGACCAGCGCCGATGATGCTGACTTTTTTCATGATGCCATCTCCTTGATACGGGAAGCCAGTTTCTCTTGTGTGGACCGTAAGGCCTCAGCTGATTTATTCAAGGCTTCTTTCTGTTCATCCGTGAGTTTCAGTTCCACAATCCGGCGGACGCCCATTTTGTCCAGAAGGATCGGCAGACCGATACAGACATCCCGGAGCCCGTATTCCCCTGTGGCATACACCGGCGCGGAAAGAATCCGATGCCGCTCCCGGATAATCGTCTCGACCATCCGCGCCGTGGAAGCGGCGGGCGCGTAAAAGGCCGTGCCCCGTTTCATGCGCTCCAGAATCTGATGCCCCGCGTCCTTGACCTCTTCCCGTACCTGGGCGATCTCCTCGGAAGAGAGCAGCTCCGTCACCGGAATGCCGCTGACGCGGCTGTATTGCGGCAGGAAAATCATCTCGTCGTGATGGCCACCGATAAAACACGCCTCCACATCCGTGGGCGCTACCTGGAGCTGTCGGGCGATAATCTCCCCCGCGCGCGCGGCATCCAGAACCCCGGCCATGCCCACAACCTGGCTGGAAGGGAACCCCGTCTTTTTCAGGACGTAGTAGGTCATGGCGTCCACCGGCTCCGTCACCACGATGACTACCGCGTTCGGGGCGAACTTGGCAATCTCCTTAACGAAAGAGTCCACCACCTTCACGTTGTCTTCCAACACATCTTCCCGGGACATCCCCGGTTCCCGAACCTTGCCCGCCGCGACCACGACCACGTCGGAATAGACCAGGTCATACAGATCTTCGCTTCCCTGAATCACCACGTCGTAGTCGCGAATGGGGCCGGATTCCATGAGGTCCAGGGCCTTCCCGGCGGCATAGCCCGGCTTCACGTCGATCAGCGTCACATCAGCCACGTTCTTTTCGGCAATGAAAAGGGCGCAGTTTGTTCCCACATTCCCCGCCCCAAGAATGGTTACTTTTTTCATGGCTCCCCCTCGCTGCGTTTGATTTTGGCTAACCCATACCGCCCGTTTTCACAATTGTCAAGGGTAACGGTGAAACAAATTTATTTTCACCAAATGCAAAAGGACAGGAATAGCTCTTAATAAGCAGGCCTACATTATGAAAAACGCGGGTCCCTGGCACTCAAGGCCTCTCGCGGGGGCTATTTGCCCGGATTTCCGATTTTGGGGAGATACCCCTCGTAGAGAAAAGAGAGGTGGGCACGTTCGATTTCCGCCGGGTCCACCTTCTTCCTCGCCACGCCACTTTCCATGGCGGCCTTGGCAACGGCCGCTGAAACCTTGGGAGGCACCCGGAAATTCATCATCTTCGGGATAATGTTGTCCTCCGAAAGTTCTGCCGCCGGCACGGCTTCCGCGAGCGCCCGGGCGGCGGCCAGTTTCATTTCCTCGTTGATAGTCGTCGCTTGAACCTCGAGCGTCCCCCTGAAGATACCGGGAAATCCGAGTGAATTGTTAATCTGATTGGGAAAATCCGAACGGCCTGTCCCCACGATTCGCGCCCCACCCGCCTTGGCGTCATCCGGCATAATTTCCGGGACCGGGTTGGCCATGGCAAACACGATAGGGTCCTTGGCCATGGACTTGACCATGGCGGTCGTCATCACGCCAGGGGCGGAAAACCCGAGAAAAATGTCACTCCCTTTGACGGCTGTTTTCAGGTCTCCCTTGATCCCCTCGGGGTTTGTCAGCTCCGCCATCTCCTTCTTAATCCAGTTCATCCCCTCCTTGCGTCCCTTGTAAATGGCCCCGTGCCGATCGCACAAAATGATGTTTTTCGCACCGGCGGAGAGAAGGATGCGCGCGACGGCAATGGCCGCGGCCCCAGCCCCGCTGATGACAATACGGGTCTCTTTCAGCGATTTCCCTATAATTTTCAAGGCGTTGGTCAAACCGGCCAGCAACACCACGGCCGTGCCGTGCTGGTCGTCATGAAAGACGGGGATATCCAGCATCTCGGAAAGTTTCCGTTCCACGTAGAAACACCGTGGCGCGGAGATGTCCTCCAGGTTGATGGCGCCGAACGGAGTGGCAATACGCGCGATAGAGGCGATGAGCTCGTCAGGGTCCTGGGTGCCGACGCAGATGGGATAGGCCTCCACCCCCCCGAAGGTATGAAACAGCACGCATTTCCCTTCCATAACAGGCAAAGCCGCCCGGGCGCCGATGTTTCCCAGGCCCAAAACGGCGCTCCCGTCGCTGATGACGGAGACCAGGTTTCCCTTACAGGAGTATTGATACGCGGCCTTCGGGTTCTTGATAATCTTGACAACCGGATCGGCACTGCGGGGGGGAAGGTACAGCAGCTCAAGGATGTAGTGGTCCTTTACCGGGATCTTCGCCTTGATCTCTATCACCCCACGATAGCGCTTGTGCAATTCCAGCGACTGGCTTTTCAGGTCCTGACTGGCAGCCTTTATCGGGGGCACCTGAAACCCTTCATACACGTAACTTTCGGTCTTTTTAACCACCTCTTCGGGATCCACCGCCCGCCGCGCCACGCCCGTTTCAATGGCCGCTTGCGCCACGGCACCCGCGATGACGGGGGCCACGTGAAAATCAAAAATCGGCGGAAGGATGATCCCCTCCCGGAGTTTCTCTTCATCCACGATGGAAGCCAGCGCCCTCGCGGCAGCAATCTTCATCTCTGTATTAATTTCTCGGGCGAATACGTCAAGCACCCCACGGAAAATCCCAGGGAAGACCATGGCCACATTCATTTCGTTCACGGTCTGCGGCAGGCTCGTCCCCACGATTTTCGCGCCGGCTTTGTGGGCTTCAGCCGGCGTAATCTCCGGTTCCGGCGCGGAAAGGGCGAACACAATGGAATCCTTATTCATGGACTGTATCATTTCAGGCGTGAGGGCCCCTTTCCGGGAAACACCCACAAACACATCCGCCCCTTTGATCACCTCTTCGAGAGACCCTTTTTCCACAAGCTCATTCGTCATTTTGGCGATCTCGAATTTGGCCCAGTTCATGCCGACCGTCCGATACTTGTAAATAGCGCCATGGGTGTCACAGAGGACCACCCGCGTAATGCCCACCGAAACGAACAGCTTCGCGATCGCGATCCCCGCCGCACCGGCCCCGGCAATGACAACCTTCATCTTTTTGGGGTTCTTCGAAAGAATCTTGCAGGCGTTGATGAGGCCCGCGAGGACCATAATGGCGGCGGCATGCTGGTCGTTGTGAAAGACGGGAATATTCATGCTCCGCGTGAGCATGTTTTCCAACTGGAAACACTTGGGAGAATCGATATCCTCAATACAAATCGCCCCAAACGTGGGTGCCAGCAGGCTGACCGTCTGGACAATTTCATCCACGTCCTGCGTCTCAAGGCAAACGGGAAAGGCGTCGACGTTGGCGAAGGTCTTGAAAATTACGGATTTGCCCTCCAGAATCGGAAGGGCTGCCAGGGGACCCTTGTTTCCCAGACCAAGAACGCGGGAGCCGTCCGTGACCAGTGCCACCGTGTTCCCGCGGCAGGTATAATCAAACGAAGCCGCGGGGTTTTTCTCGATGGCCCGGCATGGCTCCGCCACCCCGGGGGTGTAAACCAGGCTCAAAACCGAGCTGTCCCGGATGGGAACCTTGCTCTGAACCCCAATCAGCCCGTTGTATTTTTCACGGTACCAGAGGGATTTTTTTTCAGTTTTCATGATAAATTCTCCTGATTGTAATTATTGATTAACTCTATACTTTCAAAAAACAGTATAACTCAGGGCATTGAAAATGCAAGAGAAAAATGCCCTGTCCCGCTGTGGGAGCCTGATTATACCTTTAATTTCATTGATTTGTGTTGACAAAAAGCCAGCGGTTCGATATGAGATAAAAATAAAAATCTGTCGATACTCAAAAGGAATATTCACATGTGCAGCCCAAAGGCGTTTATACAGGAAAATCATGAAAAGACCTTGATCATGGAGGATATTCAGTCCATCGTTTGGGAAAGCCCCACGCGTTTTGTGCTGAGGGATATCATCGGCAACACGCGCAGGGTTGAAGGACGAATTGTCTCCATGGACCTCCTCAATCACCAGATCCTCCTGGAAGGACATGTGTCCAACTAACGCGAGAGGAACAGGCTCTTTCACACAGGAAACAAGCAAGGGCAACCACCCTCGCCGCCCTCGAGGCCAAAAGACGTTCCTCATCTGGATGGCAGAAGTCTTAATCTGGGGAGCCACCCTGGTTCTAACCGCCAGTGTGGCGCTCTGCAAAATACCCCCGCTTTATCCTTCGAATATACTCAAGCTCCCCCCGGGGGGACAGGCCATCGTTGTCGACAAGTCCCGTCAGCACCTCTACCTCATCGCCTCCAGGCGGGGCCACCTCATGATAGAGAAACACGTGATATGCGCCACGGGCCAGAAAGACGGCGTCAAGGAAAAGGCGGGAGACCGGAAAACGCCCGAGGGGATTTACTTCATCAAAGGCCTCCTTTTACCGCCCAGGCTCGAGCCCAAATACGGCATCTGCGCCCTCCCCCTCAACTACCCAAACCTGATAGACAAGAGGCTGCGCAGAGACGGAAACGGCATCTGGATTCACGGCATTCATAAAGACCGGCCGATAAAAAGCACACAGGGATGTGTGGTCTTGCAAAATGATGACTTGGCGTATCTCGCGAAACGGGTTACCCTGTACACAACGCCGGTGGTCATCGTCCCCGCCACCAGGCTTGTCCCCGAGAAAGCCTTGCTGAATAACGCGAAAAAGTATCTCTCGTTTCTCGAACACTGGCGTGAAGCCTGGTCCGCCGGTAAAATCTCTCGATACATCTCGTGCTACTCCCCCAAGTTTGAAACAAAGGGTATGGATCTCGCCCAGTGGCGGAAATACAAGGCGGCTCTTTTCAAACGGTATCACCACCACATGCTCGTGGAGATTCAGGACCCGGTAATCATTCACACCGAAAAA
Source organism: Pseudomonadota bacterium (assembly GCA_015493505.1). Classification (GTDB taxonomy): domain Bacteria; phylum Desulfobacterota; class S145-22; order S145-22; family S145-22; genus S145-22. The sequence goes on from WGDA01000092.1 coordinate 25,216, forward strand.
TATGATGTCGCTGTCTTCAGGCAGGAGTTCCAGGGAGGAAATTTCCACGCCATCGGCTACAAACGGCTTTACCTCCGCCAGGAAGGGGGGAAGGATAAAATTATCGGAGAAGAATGGATTTCATCACGCGAGCTCGACGTCCGTCAGTCCTTTTTCAAACGCCGCGTGGCCTCCATCAGGCCACTGGAATCTGAGTTTCGTATCGTATCGCTCACCCCCATGGCGCCCGCGCCACAGCGCGTCACGCTTGATCCCGTCCAAGAAGCCCGTGAATTTCTCAAAAGATGGAAGACCCTGTGGGAGAAGAGGGAGATCGGGCCGTTCTCCGCACTGTATTCCCGGCATTTCAGGTTCAAATCGATGGACTTTCATGCCTGGAAGCGGTATAAAATTGAGACGTTTAAGAAGAATGGCCCCATTCACCTGACCCTTCAAGATATTACGTGCCAAAAATCTGGGGGAAGGATGATAGTCAGGTTTCATCAAATCTACCGCAGCCGGGCCTTTCAGGACAGCGGAGAGAAAGAGCTGGTACTGGTCCGTGAAGCGGGGCGGTGGAAAATCATTCGGGAGCGGTGGTCCAGGAGTCGCTGAAGGTGGAACCCAAACACGACAAGGTATACCTTCTGCTCATCAGCGAAACCGGACGGGTCAAATCAAGGAAGATCTCCCTTCGCCTGATTAAATATTTGGTTGCCTTCCTTGTCCTCCTGTTCGCCGCGACCTCTTGTTTCACATATCTCTATTTTCGCGGCCTCCGGATGGAACAGCTCACGGGCAACGCCAAGGCGACCCTTTTGCGGAAAATCGACGCGCTTCGCGCGAAGATTTCGGAACAGGACCTGCAAATCACCCGCCTGGAAAGCGTTACGAAGCGCCTCAAGCGGGAAAACGAAGACCTCAAAAAACACCTCATCGCCCAGAAAAAAACCGTGAAATCGGCCACGCCGCACCGCAATCAGCCAGCAGAAAACAAAATGCTGGTGGCTTATCACCGTTTCCTCACGCGGATTGAAAACCTCAACGCCTCTTCGACCATTACCTTCCAGATCCGTGAGCCCAGAATTGTCGTTTCCGAGGGGAAAACCCAGGTTACCTTCAGGCTGTACAAAGACACCTTCAAAAAGGTTTATGGCCGTTACGTTCTCATGGGAGTCTTCAAACCGGAAGACCCCGAAAAGGTGGGGGCCGTGACCGCCTACCCCCCCAGGAGTGTCTCCGGTTTCACGTTGCACCCTGGGTATGGACACCCTTTCAAGATTGAAAGAAGGTTTCTGACCGTCTCGGCAACCCTCCTGCATCCAGCAGGAGTCAACCGATTTTCCGAGTTCCATATCTTCATTTTTGGGACCAAAAAGGAACTGCTGTTTCATGAAAAATTCAAAGCGCCTTAAAGGTTTCTCCCTCCTCCTGACGTTGTTGGGGTGTTGCTTTTTCGCGATTCCTTCCCTGGCGGGACAAAAAATCTATTTCAAAGGCACGGATTACGAGTTGCACGTGTACCACATCCGCGGAAGGCTGCCGGGGCCAACAGTCCTGATCATAGGGGGTATTCAGGGCGATGAGCCCGGGGGATACCTCTCCGCCGATTCTTACGCGGACATCGCCCTTATCAAGGGCTCGCTTATCCTTGTCCCCCGCGCGAACCTCCCTTCCATTATCATGAATCGAAGAGAAATCAACGCGGACATGAACCGGAAATTCAAAACTCACACCCAGAGAATCTATGAGGAAAAGGTCGTCAATATCCTGAAACGCCTGATCAGAGAGAGTGACCTGCTCCTAAACCTTCATGACGGATCAGGGTTCTATCGCCCCACCTGGATCAGCATGTGGAAAAACCCCATGCGGTTCGGCCAATCGATTATCGCCGACGCGGAGACTTACTATTCTAAAAAATATCACCGTGTCTTACACCTTGGTGATATCGCCCGGAAGGTTGCCGCGCGTGTCAACAGAAAAATCAGGAACAAAGAATACTATTTCCATTTCAACAACCATAACACCATCTACCCCTGGACCAAGCACCCGGAGCAGAGAAAATCGGCTACCTATTTCGCCCTGACGCGATGCGGGATCCCCGCCTTTGGGATCGAAACATCAAAATTTCTTCCGTCCACTCAGCTCAAGGTTCTCTACCACAATCTGGTCGTCAATGAGTTCCTGAAAGAGTTTGGCGTCGTCATGGAGAACCCCAAGGTTTACATGACCCCTCCACAACTCGACTATCTCATTATATCCGTCAACAATTCCCAGCCAATCGTGGTTTTCAACCACCAGACGGTGCCACTATCATCCGGTGACACGATTACCGTGAAAGGGTACAAGGCAAATTACACCCGGGGTATCACCATCGATCTTTTAGGCCACGGCTCCCGAAACGACTTTGGCAAAGCCTTTCAGATAAGGCGGGATACCACGGTGCTTGTCAGGAAAGACCGGCGCGTGTTTGCCAAAATCGCGCTAAAGGTGTCAAAGGGCGCTACGAGACCTCCTCTCATGTCGTGCGAAGAAACGTGTCCCGAACGGGATATTTACCTCCTTCTCAAGGTAAACGGGAAATTACGTGCCTGTGTCCCTCAAGGAACGATTGATGTCATCAAGGGCGACAAAATAGAGTTGATGGACGTAATCTCCTCAAAGGGCCGTCTGCCCCTGAAACTCAATCTGGTTGGATTCGTCGGAAACCACAGACACAATACCGGTGAAGACCGGGGATACGTTATCGATACCGCCACGGATTTGATGAAACGGTTTTCCCGCCATAAAGAAGGGAAACTTTATACTGTCAAGGCAGGCAACGGGCGAAAAACCTTCTACACCTTTCAAATCGTGTTGATTCAGCCGGTCCTCCGGGAAATGATTCTTCTTACGCCGGGAGGGTGGCAACATTACGGGAATGGAGACGCTCTTATCCTTCGGCAAGGGATATCCACACTGAAGATCGGCGTCATCCAAACCACACCCAAAGGGCTTGGGAACCTGAGCGTGGAAGTTCAGGGACGGCGATACCCCGTTCCAGACCAATTGACCTGTAATAACGCGATGTTCGTTCCCATTCACAAAACAGCGACGAGAGACCAATCCTTGACAATAAAGGTCCTCCGTGGGAATATCCACGTGGGAAACGTCCACGTGACGTGGCCCATGAAAAGTGACTTGACAGGCACTCCAGAAAAGTAGAGGTAAAAATACAGATATGGGAAAGCGACTCGCGATTATTTCCGACATTCACGCCAACCTGGAGGCGTTTGAAGAAACCCTGAAACATATCGCCTCGCAGGGGGCAGACGAGATAATTTGCCTGGGGGACATCGTCGGATATAACGCGAACCCCGCCGAATGTGTCGCCCTGTGTCGTGAGCGTCAGATCTACTGCCTGATGGGAAACCATGACGGGGCGGTGTGCGGTAAAGTCTCCCTGAGTGAGTTCAACGAAACAGCGGCAACCGCCATCAAATGGACGCGAACCCAGTTGACGCGGGAAGACCTCCTTTTCCTGAACGCCCTTCCCCGCTTCCATCAGGAAGACGAGAAATTTATCCTGATGCACGGCTCCCTGATTAAACCCGACCGGTACCTTTTTTTTCAGCAGGACGCTGAAAAGGATTTTGAAAAGATGGCGAAGGAATATCCCAACATCTCCGTGGGCTTTTTCGGCCACACCCACCAGCGGAGAATCTTTACCTATTACCTCGACACCGTGACCTCGGGCGTGCCGGATCACTTTACCCTTGAGCCCGGCCGCCGGTACCTCATCAACCCAGGAAGCGTGGGGCAGCCCCGGGATAATTCCCCCATGGCTTCTTACATGATTTACGACGAGGATCGCCGTCACGTCGATTTCCATCATGTCATGTACGCCGTCAAAAGGGCGGCAGACAAGGTTATCAAGGCTGGGCTCCCCAAATCTCTGGCGGAGCGCCTTTTCCGCGGCTGGTAATGGAATTTCTCGCGAAAAGACGCGTGACCCGTCCTCTCTTCATCGGGTCTGTCCAGATAGGCGGGGACGCGCCCGTGTCCGTTCAGTCCATGACCACCACACGGACGGCAAACGTCTCCGAAACCACCGTGCAGATCCAGCAACTGGCGCGTGCGGGGTGCGAAATCGTCCGGGTGACCGTCAACACGCGCGAGGCGGCCAACGCCCTGCCAGCCATCAAGGCCGCGTCACCAATTCCCATCATCGCCGACATTCACTTCGACCATACCCTGGCGCTCATGGCGATTGAGAATGGCGTGGATGGGCTTCGCATCAACCCCGGAAATATCGGAAGCAAGGAAAAGGTTCACGAAGTGGTCCAGGCGGCAAAGGGGAGACGCGTGCCTATCCGCATTGGTATCAACGCCGGATCCCTGGAAAGGGACCTGCTTCATAAATATGGCCGTACCCCCGAAGCCATGGTGGAAAGCGCGTTGAAACATATCTCCCTTCTTGAAAAAGAGGGATTCGATCTTATAAAAGTTTCCCTCAAGGCCTCTGATGTGGCGCGCACGGTAACCGCCTACCGCCTCCTTGCCCAAAAGGTCCCCTATCCGCTGCATATCGGTATCACGGAAGCGGGCACACGCTTCTCCGGGACCATCCGCTCTGCCATTGGCCTGGGAATCCTGCTGTCCGAAGGGATTGGAGACACGATGCGGGTTTCCCTCTCCGCGGACCCCGTGGAAGAGGTGAAGGTCGCCTATGCGATCTTAAGGGACCTGGGATTGCGACGTCGCGGGGTAGAACTGATTTCCTGTCCCACGTGCGGCCGCGCGGAAATCGATGTAATCTCCCTGGCCACCCGGATCGAACAGCGCCTGAGCGCTGTGAAAACGCCTCTGAAGGTCGCGGTGATGGGATGTGTCGTCAACGGACCTGGTGAGGCCGCGGAGGCGGATGTGGGTGTCGCGGGGGGAAAGCACAAAGGACTTCTGTTCAAAAAGGGAGAGATTATACGGCGTCTCCCGGCCGACAACCTGGAGGAGCCGCTTTTGGATGAAATTCGCGCCCTGACGGGGGAAACAATTCCCTAAGGGGTCTTGGACGGGCGTGTTTCCCGATAGGTGTGAGAGATGCGCTGCGCCACGGTCAGGTGCGTGAAAACCATGATAACCAAGATCGCGATATTCAAATACCCGAAAAGCGCGCCCGCCGCCAGGATAATGACCCGCTCCGGGCGCTCCAGGACACCCACGCGGCACGACGCAATCACGTTCTCCGCGCGCGCCCGGGCGTAGGGGGTCGCGGTGGTACCGATGATGGCTATCGCCGTCATGATAACCCAGGGGAGGGCGTTCCCCTTCACGAAATAAACAAGGACTCCAAACAGGACAAACTGATCCGCGTACCGGTCAAGCACGGAATCGAGAAAACCGCCAAAGGGCGTGACCCGAGACTCCTGCCGGGCCACCGCGCCATCCAGCATATCAAAAAAGCCGCCGATCAAAACCAGAATGCCCCCCCAGAAGACCCATCCAAACCCAAAGACAATCCCGGCCGCCAGGTTTGTCAGGCACCCCAGGACAGTCAGGATATTCGGGTGAATGGCCCGGCTGGATTTTTTGGGGGACAACTTATAAACGATGGGGTCCAGCCGGTGGTTGAGCCAAGAACTGAGCATGAAAACTCCTCTTTCGCCACTGGGACGGCGTCATTTCATCAGACGCCTCAATTTAGGAGGCGCGATCAAGAAAAGGGCCACGCGGTGCGCCGGATTACCGTGCGGTACCCGTTGACCAGATGGCTTTATAGAGCACCAGATTCCCGTCATTCTGAAGATACAAAAGTATATTTGGGTTCCCGGATGTGTTGGTCGCCCACAGGGGACCGCTGGGGCCATAGAGCACCAGATTTCCGTCACGCTGCATCAGCAGCCTATCAACGCGCTTGCCCTGGGTCCCCGAAGACCAGATGGCCTTGCCCCGATCGTACAAAACGAGGTTGCCATCCCGCTGAAGAACCAGCGAGTACCGGCCGTTATGTGACTTCAGCTTCTCCCCCGGTCGAAGTGACTGCCCACCCCATAAAGTGTTCTTCGCGAACGCTAAACTGGTGACTCCCAGCAAAAGCGCGCACACCACGCACACACCCACGAACATACGGCTTCGTCTTTTCATCTCTCCTCCCTCTGCCCTGTCTTTCGGAATTCCTTCACCATTTTCTATCATAGAATCTGGGGGGAATCAATTTGAGGGCGCTATTCTTATAAATTTATCTAAACCGTGAGATTTGGCTTGACGAGCCAATTGCTTAGTCCCCAGATATAGAGGCAGCAAGGGAGAGGAAAGCAGGGGAAAAAAGTTTACCCCAAGCGTGGCATGTAACGATGGGACATTTGAGGGAGTTATGGGGGCAGAAAGGGGAAAAACACCCCAGAGAGGGAAGAAAGG
>WGDA01000093.1 GCA_015493505.1 Pseudomonadota bacterium
ATGGTAACCGCGTCACCGTAATCGGGGCGGGAGAGGTCCTGAATACCGATGGAACGCGGGTTTCCAATATGGACCGGCGCCCCGTGCACGCTGGCGTAGCGGGTAGTAATCTGAACGGCGCGGACCACAAGGGGTTCAGGGATGGGGCGCAACGTCACCACCAGGCTTCCCTGAAAAGGACCGGCAGGGTGAACGGGGATGGACGTCTTGAACATGGGGACGTTCACTCCCTCTTCGATGTGCCGAACGGGGATATCGTTGTTCAACAGGGCCTCTTCGAATGAAAAACTGCATCCCAGAAGAAAGGTAACGAAATCATCTTCCCATAGTTCCAGAATATCCGGGGCTGTTGTTTGCAGTTTACCGTTTCTATAGATGTTGTAGAGGGGAATGTCGGTTCGGATATCCGCTTTGTCAGCCATTACGCGGGTGTGATAGATGCCTGGCTCTAAGACCTCGAGGACGGGACAGGGTTTGGGATTGCGCTGACAAAAGAGCAGGAAATCGAAGGCGTAGGCCTTCCGCAGGATGACCAGGTTTGCCTGAACGTATCCCGGTGCCAGGCCAGCCGTCGGTTTCCGGTAGTTGCCCTTGCGAATTGCTTCCCTTATTTCCTGGGGGTTTGCAGTCATGAGTCGCCTCCCCTTCGCGAGAGAGTTGTCATTCAGATTGGTTACATCCCCAGAAAGGCCTTCTGGACATCAGGGGATTTCAGGAGATCTTCCGCTCTCCCCTCGATTACGACCCGGCCGGTCTGGATGACATATCCCACGTCTGATATTTCCAGGGTTTCCCGGACATTCTGCTCGACCAGAAGGATGGTCATGTTCTCTTCTTTCAACTGTTTCACCGTGTCCAGCACTTCGTCAACCAGAACGGGAGCCAGTCCCAGGGATGGTTCATCCAGCATCAGGATTTTCGGGTTGCACATGAGCCCCCGGCCGATGGCAACCATTTGTTGCTCCCCTCCGGAAAGGGTATTGGCCATCTGCGATTTCCTTTCCCTCAGGCGCGGGAAAAGGCCGTAAACGTAATCGAGGTTTTTCCGTATCTTTGCCTCGTCGTTTATGATATAGGCGCCGATGAGGAGGTTCTCTTCTACCGTCAAGGGGCCAAACAGCATCTTTTCTTCCGGAACGTATGTGACGCCGCGCCGGACAATCGATTCCGTCGGGAGTGTCCGGATATCCTCTCCTTCAAAAAGAATCTTTCCCTGATAGGCCCGTTGGGAGCCCATGATGGCCCGAAGGATGGTGGATTTCCCCGCGCCGTTCGATCCCAGGATACAAACCGTTTCACCCTGGTTGACCTCAAAAGAGACTCCCTGGATGACGGGGAGGCCGGAATACCGTACCCACAGGTCTTCGATTTTCAGGATCGGGGGCATGTTACGCCTTCCCTTCCGCTTCAGCGATTTTTGCCACGTATCGCTCTCCCAGGTAGGCTTTGATGACTTCGGGGTTCTGTTTGATCGCCTCGGGTTTCCCCTCCGCGATGATTTTGCCACTTTCCAGAACAATCACGCGTTGGCTCAGGTTCATGACCAGCTCCATGACGTGTTCGATCAGGACGACCGTGATCCCTCTGTCATCGTGAATCTGTCGAATCAGGCCCATCATCTGGTCGATCTCTGTCGGGTTGAGGCCTGCCGCCACTTCGTCCAGCAGAAGCATTCTCGGTTGGGTCGCCAATGCGGTTGCCATCGCGACCCGTTTCTGGGCGGCTACCGGCAGCTCGCTGACCCACTGATCCACGTGCTCTTGCAGCTCCATGAATACAAGGATTTCTTCCGCCTTTTGGCGGGCGATTTTTCGCGACCGCGTTCGCAAAAAACTTCCCACCATGATGTTTTCCAGGACGGAGAGGTCCCCAGAGGCGACGAAAATCTGGAATGTTCGCGCGAGCCCCAGGCGGGCAACCTGATGGGGTTTCAGATTTGTGATTTCCTTCCCCTCGAAGAAGATTCTTCCAGCCGTAACGGGGTGTACGCCGGCGATACAGTTGAAAAGGGTCGATTTCCCCGCACCGTTGGGACCGATGAGTCCCAGGAGTTCTCCCTTCTCGACCGAAAAAGAGATGTTGTCGTTGGCGCGCAGCCCCCCAAAGTCCTTGGTGACCCCCTGAACCTGAAGAATCGCGCTCATATCTTGCCCCGCTTTCTGGCCTTTTCCACGATTCCCCAGATCCCCCGGGGCTCAAAGGCCGCGATAATCATGATAATCAGGGCGTAAATCACGAGATCCAGGCCCGCCAGCCCCTCTTTGCCGCCCAGCCAGCTTCCCAGGTAACTCTTCAGGGGGATCAGGACGGCGGCGCCGATGATAGGTCCCCAGAGTGAACCTGCCCCGCCGACCATAGCCATCATGGCAATCAGGATGGAAAGGTCCAAAGACATGATATCTTCCGGATCGATGTTGAAATTGTAGCAGGCATGAAACGAGCCGACAACGGCGACAAAGGAAGTCGCAATGGCATAGGTTTTGATTTTGCACCAGTGGACATTGATTCCCAGGGAACGCGCCACTTCTTCGTTGTCCTTAATGGCGCGGAGCTGAAATCCCAGCCGGGACTTTCTGAACCAGTTGATGTAAAAAAAACCAAAAAAGAAGAGGAAGAGTAAGATATAGTAATAATATGTGTCGCTTCTGAATTGCAGATACAGCAGGCTGGGCATCGATTTAAGTGGCAGCTCGAGCCCCTTGGCTGCCCCTACGAAATTCCAGGATTGAAAGACATCCAAAAGTACCAGGGATGTCGCGATTGTGGCAATGGCAAAGTAATGTCCCCGCATCCGGAAGAGGGGATATCCAATGGCGAAAGACCAGATAATCGCGAAGATCATCCCCACGGGGGCAGAAATCCAGAAAGGGATATTCCAGTGAATCAGCATCACCGCTGTGGTGAAGGCGCCGATCCCGGCGTATTGCGCCTTTCCCAGGTCCACCTGCCCCCCATAACCACCGATGGTGTTCCATCCCATTCCATAGAGGGAAAACATAAGGAATTCAATCATGGTGGCCATGGCGAAGCTGGAGTGAGGAATGAGAGGGAAGATGAGGAGAAACAGGCTGAAGATGCCGAAAACAGTCAGGTCCTTTCGGGGGATGTCCGACAGGTCGAAGATGTTGCGAATCACCTCCACGTCGTCTACTCCTTAATCCCAAAGAGGCCATGGGGCCGAAAGACCATGATCAGGAAATACGCGAGATACACGAAGGTATATTTGAAGGAAAAGAGGTGAATACCTCTCAACGCCTTGTCGCCGATAGCCATTGTTGTCGTGTCCCAGAAGGTGGGAATATAGATTAAAAAGCCGATAATGATGCCCGCGTAAAAGGCGCCTTTGATGTTACCAAACCCGCCCAGTGCCACGGTCGCGAAGGCGATCATGGTGAAAAGCAGGCCGATGTTGGGGTCCACGGGCCAGAAGTTGACCAGGAGAGCGCCGCAAATGGTGACGGTGGCGCCGCCGATCCCCCACGCGAGGGCGTTCATCCTCTCTGTAGGAATTCCCATGTAACGGGCCGCTTCCGCGTTCAGGGCCGTGGCAGTCAGCGCTTTACCCACCTTGGTGTGGTTCAGAATCCATGAGACCGTGAGAAACAAAATGATGGAAAACCCCGCAGCGGTCAGCTTGGTTGCTTCCAAAACGATTCCATGTCCGATGACAAAGCTTCTGCCCACGAGAATACCGTGGTGGGCGATTCGGGGTTCTGAGCCAAAAATCAGCAGGGCCAGGTTTCTCAGAAGCAGCATCAGCCCGAACGTCCCGAACAGTTGGGCGATCATGGGTCCCCGGAGAAGGTATTTCACAAGACCATAGTAGCACATGACCCCCAGGAGAAATCCGACGATGGCAGCGAAAGGCAGCGACGCGAGGGTGTCCAGGCCCGTCATGGTTGAAAACAGCAGGCAGGCGTACATCCCCACCATCAGAAATTCGCCATGGGCGAAGTTGACGATATTCATGACGCCGAAGATAATGGTCAACCCCAGCGCGACCAGGGCGAAAACCATCCCCATCAACAGGGCGGAAACGATGGACTGAATCATTCCACTGGTAAAGGCACCCATTATAGCATCCAGTTGTATAAAGACACGCGGGCCTCATAGGGGAAAGGCCCGCGTGTCTACGTGAAAGGCTTCTTAGAATCCCTTGAACGGATAGATCATTTTCGCCGTGGCGAGTTCAAAGGGGTACACAGCCTGCAATACGATGTTCCCGGAGGCGTCTTTCTGGTACTGGCCAATCATGCCAGATCCCAGAACATTCTGCCCGATTTCGTCTCCGGACGTGGAGAACTTGATGCCCTTCCAGGGGACTACCAGGTATTCGCCTGGAATCATAATGGTGTTGGCAGCCTTCTGGATGGCCTTGGGATTCGTGGATCCCGCCTTCTCAAGAATCGCGACCCATGCCTGAAGCCCGGTGAAAGAGCGCGCTGAGGCACCGCCGAGGTCATGGCCGGTCTTTTTCTTATAGAGGGCATTGACTTCACCCGCGACCTTTTTCACCTTCGCGATGGAGGGGATGAAAACGGTGCGCGTTAAAACGCCCACGATATTGTCTTTTAGCGTCGACCTGAACTCGGGTTTTTCAAAGCCGGCGTCCTGACCCCAGATGATCTTTGGATGAGCCTTCATGGATTTTAGCGTCTTGACCATCAGAATGGCGTCTGAGATGTAAGAGGCGAACAGCATAGTGCCCGGTTTGGGTTCAATCAGAGACTGAACCTCGGCGCTCAAATCAGGGGCCTTGGCCGCGTAAAGAATCGATTTGGCAAGTTTGAAATGATATTTTTTGGCCATCGTTTTGATCAGGCCAGAGACATGGGAGCCCCATTCCGTGTTTTCACACGCCGAGACGATGGGCTCCAGATCGCTCTTCGGGACCGGTTTGACACCTTTGACTTTTCCCTGTGTCAGGCCGACCAGGAACTTGAAAAGGTCTTCCGTGAAGTATTTGTCGTGAGGGGTGGTTCGCCAGAACCATTTAAAGCCCCGTTTTGTCAGGGCCGGACTGGTGGAGGAACCGTTGATCATCGGAACACCATAGCGCTCGCAAACCGCCGAAACCGTCTTGGTAACGGAGCTGTAATAACATCCAAGGATTCCGACGACATGGTCATCCTTGATGAGCTGTTTCGCCAGGTCGGCCCCCAGTTGGGGATTCCCCTGGTGGTCCTTGAAAATGAGCTTGATTTTCGCGCCGCCCAGCGCCTTGATACCGGCATTTTTCGCCATGGGCATGTCAATGCCCGGCATGACATTGTTGCAGATTTTTGCCGCCAGTTCCGCGCCCGCTCGGAGTTCACGCCCAGCCGCCGCGGCGGGGCCGGTCAAGGGATAGATAACACCGATTTTAATCACTTTGGGAGCCGCCTTGGCCGTGGGAACAATCCCTCCTACCAGCGCAAAGCTCGCGATGACACATACGATTAAACTTGTTTTCCAGAAAGATTTCACCCGATTTCCTCCTTATTTAATTGGTTGACACTAAATTTGAAAAAGTGTGCTTCACCTCCTTCCCAGTGTTTTCCCCCCAAATTAAGAGTTGATACGGTTAAAATTTATAAGGGAAACGGCTTGGTATGTCAACCCTTGGGAGAAGGATTTTTATATTCAAAAGCTGTTTGAATTCTCTGGCGCTTTTCGACGCCTTGAAAATATGGTAAAAATTTTGCGCTCATGTGAAAGCGGGCGACAGGGCCAGGCTTGAAGGGGAGGTAGCAGGATGAAAGGGTTTTTCGGGGCGGTTGCTCTGGTGGGGCTCATTGGCGTGGTGGCTTTATACCGAAGCTGGAGGAAACAGCAGGCCTGGGAAGGGACGGTCACGCGGATAGAGGAGAAGCCCGCCACCGGAATCGATGGCCTGGATCTGAAGGATTATGTGGATGTCCACTATCGAAAGGCGGATGGGCGCGAGGGAAAATTTCGCTTGGAGAAAAGGAAGTTTGAAAATCTCTATTTTGGATTGCGGGAGGGGGACACCCTGGTCAAAGAATCGGGCGAGCATTTTCCAAGGGTGGAGGGGTAATCTGCGGGAAAAGGTCAGATTCAGAATCTTTGGGCTGGCACGGAGAGAGGGTGATTTAAGTGATGATGCCCTCGTAAAAAGTCAGAATTAGAAGGCAAAGTAAAAAGCTTCAAGTTCAAGGAGCGCAATTCCTGAGGAACGAGGCGTACTTAGAGTACGCTGCAATGACGAAGGATGCAGCGCGACGCCGAAATTGGACTTTTTACGAAGCCGTCAAGTGATGGTTATCGTTCCCCATTCTTCCCATGTCTTTTTAATATCAATATCGAGCGTTTCGGGTTCGACGCACTCTTGAATTTGCAGAGATGTGTGTTCCGCCAAATCCACGGGGACGGGACTATCCATCGGTTTTCCGGATGAATCAAACAGAATAAGCACCTTGGGACGGACAGAATTGTGAGGGTTCCCCTCAATCACCATGGCGATGTTCCCATCGCTCAAGCGAACGAGGCTTCCCAATGGGTAGATGCCGACAATCTTGATGAACATTTCGACAAGCTCAGCGTCGAAATCATGGTATCGCCATTCGAAGATTTTCTGGAGGGCCTTGTTTGGAATCATCCCCCTATGATAGACCCGATCAGAGGTAATGGCGTCATACACGTCAACAACAGAGGCGATTTTGCCAAATTCGGAAATCTCGTTTCCCTTCAACCCCTGAGGATATCCCTTTCCGCTGAATCGTTCGTGGTGCTGGAGCGCGACTTGTATCGCCTCGGGAGGGATCCCCGACAGTTGCTTGATGTAGGTGACCCCGCGAACGACATGTTCCTTCATAATCTTGAATTCATCTGGGGTAAGCCTCCCGGGCTTGTTCAAAATCTTTATGGGGACAAGCATCTTGCCAAAATCATGGATCAGGGCGCCGACTCCGAGGTTCGCGAGCTTTTCCTTTGAATAGCCCAAAGCCCTCCCCACCGCGAGGCAGAAGATACACACGTTGAGTGAATGGGTGTACGTATAATCGTCATAGTCCTGGAGTTTGCTTAGTCCTAAGATGGTTTCCTGCTCATTTAAAATCTGATCGACCAGGTTTTCAACGGTGTTGGTAACTTCACGCGCGTCAACCAGCTTCCCCAATCTGACATCGTTCATCAGTTTTCGGGTCGTTTGATAAGAGGTGGCGTAAACCCTTTTGGCTTTTTTATAGGCGGCACTCTTCGGGGGCTTACCTTCCGCGCTGATTTCCTTTTTATCCGGGGACTCACCCGGTTGGATGGAGGCCTTGGGCTCACTCTCCATCTCTTCACTCACATCCAGTCCCTTGGATGTATCTATATAGACTTCTCGTATGTCGAATTCTTTGAATTTGTCAATTTGCTTCTGAGAAATGATTTCGAACTGATTCTTGAAAAAAGGGTTCTCCAGCCATCCCCGCTCGATATGATCTACATACATGCCAATTCGAAGCCTGGAGGATGGTATCTTTTTAATCATCGCCGGAAATGGCCTAAAAGTATTCCCTTACCAGAATTTCCGCGATTTGGACCGCGTTGGTCGCCGCGCCTTTGCGGATGTTATCCGCCACGACCCACAGGTTGATGCCCTTTTCAATCGATTCGTCTTCGCGAATCCGACCCACGAAGGTGTCGTCTTTTCCTGCCGCGTCAACCGCCAGGGGGTAGAGGTTCTTTTCAGGGTCATCCACAACCACCACGCCGGGTGCCCGGGAAAGAAGTTCCCGCACCTCGCGCGCCGAAATCTTCTTCTTTGTTTCCACGTTCACGGATTCGGAATGTCCATAGAAAACGGGGACCCTGACCGTCGTGGCCGTAACCCGGATGGAGGGATCCTCGAGAATTTTCTTGGTTTCATTGACCATCTTCATCTCTTCTTTCGTGTAACCGTTTTCCAGAAAGACATCGATATGGGGCAGACAATTGAAGGCGATCTGATGGGGGTAAACCTCTTTCTTGATGGGCTTGAAATTGAAGATGGCGACGGACTGGTCCTGAAGCTCCTGGATTGCCCGCTTGCCGGTTCCCGACACCGCCTGATAGGTGGAGACGACGACGCGTTCGATCCCGGCCGCGTCATAGATGGGTTTCAGGGCAACCACCATTTGAATGGTAGAACAGTTGGGGTTGGCGATAATTCCTCGGTTCCTGAAATCCGCGATTCGTCGCGGGTTGACTTCCGGGACCACGAGGGGGATGTCCGGTTCCATCCTGAACGCGCTGGAGTTGTCAACCACCACCGCCCCGCTTTCGGCGGCGATGGGGGCGAATTCCTTGCTGACGGAACCGCCAGCAGAGAAAAGGGCGACGTCGATACCCTCAAAAGAATCGGGCGTCAGAAGCTCGACCTTGTGCGCCTTTCCTTTGAACAGCATGGTGCTTCCCGCGCTTCTCTCAGAAGCCAGAAGTTTCAGATTGTTGATAGGAAAATCGCGTTCTTCAAGCACTTCGACCATCATGTTTCCTACCGCGCCCGTTGCGCCAACCACCGCGACATTGTAGGAACCCGCCATGATATCATCTCCTTTACTATTCAAAACATTTCATTTTTTATACTTTAATAACATGGATTTTTCAGGCTTGTAAAGAGGTTGTCTTCTTGACATGGGACATGAGGCCTCCGGCGTCGATCAGGGTCTGCATGAAGGGGGGGATCGGAGCCGTCTCAAACCGTTCGGATGTGCGTTCCAGGATGATCTCCCCACGATCCCCGTCCACGTGGATGATGTCACCCTCGCGAACCGCGTCTTTCAGGGATTCGCAAATGAAAATAGGAAGACCCATGTTAAAGGCGTTTCGGAAAAAAATCCTGGCGAAGCTCCTGGCGATGACACAGGCGACCCCCGCCGCCTTGATGGCGATGGGGGCGTGTTCACGGGACGACCCGCTGCCAAAATTTTTCCCTGCCACGATGATATCCCCCGGTTTTACCTTTTGCGGGAAGGTCGGGTCGGCGTCTTCCATGCAATGACGGGCGAGGCTTGCCGCGTCGAAGGTGGTCAGGTACCGGGCGGGGATAATCTGGTCTGTGTCCACGTCATCTCCGAAAATCCATACGCGTCCGGTCAGTTTCATGGTGCCTCCTTTCCCGCGACGCGGGAGGGGTGTGTGATTTTTCCCATGATGGCGCTGGCGGCGGCCACGGCTGGCGAGGAAAGATACACCTCGCTTTTTGGGTGTCCCATGCGTCCAGGGAAGTTTCGGTTGGTGGTTGCCAGGGCCCGTTCCCCTTCCGCCAGAATTCCCATGTGTCCTCCCAGGCATGGACCACAGGTGGGGGTGCTGACGGCGGCGCCCGCTTCCACAAAGACTTCGATGAGCCCTTCTTTCAGAGCCTGTAGGTAGATGGCCTGGGTGGCCGGGAAAATTATCAAACGCACATCCGAATGCACCTTTCTCCCGCTGAGAATTTTTGCGGCAACACGCAGATCGGTGATTCGGCCGTTGGTGCAGGAGCCGATGATTACCTGGTCAAGAGGGATATTCTCGGCCTCTTCAACGGGGTGAACATTGCCGGGCAGGGACGGAAAGGCCACTTGCGGGCTGAAAACACTGACATCGTATTCATGGACGTCGAGATACACGGCGTCCGGGTCGGCGTGATAGTAGCGGGGAGGCCTTTGGGTGCGGTTTTTAAGGTAGGACACGGTGGTGTCGTCTGATTCGAAGATCCCGTTTTTCGCGCCCGCCTCGATTGCCATGTTTGCCATGGTCAGACGCTCGTCCATGGAAAGTCCCTTCAGGGTATCACCCGTGAATTCCATGGCATGGTACAGGGCGCCGTCTACCCCGATGTCCCCGATGGTGTGGAGGATGAGGTCTTTTCCCGTGACCCAGGGTTGAGGTGTCCCATGGTAGATGAACCGCATCGTTTCAGGCACGCGAAACCAGCATTGTCCCGTGGCCATGACGGCCGCGAGATCGGTGCTGCCGACACCTGTGGCGAAGGCCCCCAAAGCCCCGTAAGTGCAGGTATGGCTGTCCGCCCCGATGACCACGTCTCCCGCTGTAACCAGGCCTTTCTCAGGCAGGAGGGCGTGCTCGATCCCCATCTGTCCCACTTCGAAATAGTGTGTAATTCCAAATTGCCTGGCAAAATCCCGCATTGTTTTCGCTTGGGTGGCGGCTGCGATATCCTTGTTGGGAACGAAATGATCCGGGACCAGAACGATCCTCTCAGGGTCAAAAACCTTCCTTAGCCCCAGCTCTTTGAACGCCTGGATGGCGAGAGGGGCCGTGACGTCATTTCCCAGGGCGATATCTACGCGGCACTGAATGATCTGGCCAGGTGTGACCTCTCCCTCTATAAGGTGGTCTTTCAGGATTTTTTGTGTCAGCGTTTCCCTCATCAGGGTGTCCTCGCAGTCTGATTCATGGTACTTTCCCTTTTTTTTGTTTTCTGGAGCTCCAGCTTGTTCAGCGCGTTGATATACGCCTTGGCACTGGCTACGATGATATCCGTATGGGCTCCCTGCCCAAGGGCGGAGATGCCGTCTTCCTCCACGTGGACGGTCACCTCGCCCTGCGCGTCCGTGCCGCCCGTGATGGCGTTGATGGCGAACCGAAGGAGCTTGCTCTTCGAATGGGTCATCTTCTTGATGGTTTTCAGGGCGGCATCCACGGGACCGTCACCGAAATCCACGTCGCGCACAGGTTCCCCGTCGATTTCCATGGTCACCACGGCGGTGGGGATGGCGGACGTGCCGCTGACAATGTTCAGGTAGGTGAGCCGGTACCGGTACGGGATTCTCAGCACCTCGTGCATCACGATAGCGACGATGTCTTCGTCGTATACGGTTTTTTTCTTGTCGGCGAGGCCCTTGAAAAGTTCGAACGCCTTCTGAATCTGTTCCGTGTTCAGATCAAACCCGAGGGCCTTGAGGCGTTCCCGGAAGGCGTGCCGGCCGGAGTGCTTCCCCATGACCAGGGAGCTTTTTGGAATCCCCACCGATTCGGGGGTCATGATTTCATAGGTTCGCTTTTCCTTGAGGACCCCATCCTGGTGAATCCCCGCCTCATGCGCGAAGGCGTTGGCCCCGACGATCGCCTTGTTGGGCTGTACCTTCATCCCTGTGATCTGGGAGACCAGCCGGCTGGTGGGATAGATCAGCGTGGTGTTGATGCCGGTTTCGTATGGAAAGAGGTCGGCGCGGGTTCGAATCGCCATGACCACCTCTTCCATCGCCGTGTTCCCGGCGCGCTCTCCGATTCCGTTAATGGTGCATTCCACCTGCCTGGCGCCGTGTTGAATCGCCATGATGGAGTTGGCGGTAGCCAGCCCCAGGTCATTGTGGCAGTGGACACTCAGGACAGCCTTTTCCACGCCTTTGACCTTTTTTCGGATGGTTTCCAGAATCTCCGCGTATTCCGTCGGGACCGTGTATCCTACCGTGTCAGGGATATTGATGGTGGTGGCGCCCGCATCCAGAGCCGTTTTCACAACCTCGCAGAGGAAATTCAAATCGGTGCGTGTGGCATCTTCCGCGGAAAATTCCACGTCGTCTGTCATCTTTTTGGCATACGAGACTGCCTCGGCAATGCTGCGTAACACCTCTTCCCGGGTCATGTTCAGCTTGTATTGCATGTGAATGTCAGAGGTGGCAATGAAGGTGTGGATTCGCGGATACTTGGCGGGGCGAACGGCGTCCCACGCGCGATCGATATCTTCCCGGTTCGCCCGTGCCAGACCCGCGACCGTACAGTTTTCGACTGCCTTGGCGATGGCGCGTACCGATTCGTAATCCCCTTCAGACGAAATGGGGAATCCGGCTTCGATGATGTCCACGCCCATGCGTTCAAGTTGTCTCGCGACGCGGATCTTCTCCTGGATGTTCATGGTCGCGCCGGGTGACTGTTCACCGTCCCGAAGGGTCGTGTCGAAGATATAGATATGCTCAGGCATCAAGCTTGACCTCCCTCTCTTGATTTTTCCTATTATACACGAACTTTTCGAGAAAGGTATAGAATTTCTCTTCTTCCAGGAATTCATTCCGGATGCCCAGGACGCAGACCTTCCGGAAGGGATGCCTTTTTTCCAGTTTTACCCAGTCTTTCCAAGTGGTTACGATTAGCCTATCCTCCCCGGCCTGACGCGCGATGGCCTGTAGCTCCTCTCGTGAGTATGCGTGGTGGTCGGGAAAGGGGGTGAACCCGGCGATTCTGGCACCCAGGGATCCCAACGTGTCGAGGAACGAATCCGGGCGGGCGATCCCGCATATCCCCCATATTTCCTGGCGGTTCAAGGCGTCAAGGGGGAGCTTTTTCTTCAGAATTCCGTCCCAGAGGCTGTCCGGGACCATCCGGGACCTGAAGATGGGTTTTCCCGGAGGCAGGAATTTTTCGAGCACCGCTGGAAGCTGTCCCGCGTCGTGGTTTACCAGGAGACAGGTGGCCCGTTTTATGTTCCGCGGAAATTCCCGAAGCGGACCCGCGGGCAAGACGCGTCCATTTCCCAGGCCCGTTTGGCCATCCACCAGCAGGATATCCACATCCCGGCCAATTCGCCGGTGCTGAAAGGCGTCATCCAGTAAAAGCAGGTCCAAAGGAAACCGGTTGATTGCCTTATTGGCGATTTCAACCCGGTCCGCGCCCACGAAAACCCTTACCCCCGGCAGCTCTCGAGCGATGACCTGGGGCTCATCGCCGGAGCCGTCAGGGCCTGCGAGGATGGTTATTCCGTCGGAGACAATCCAGTCCCTCTTTTTGCTGCGGCCATATCCCCTGGAAAGAATGCCGATATTTAAAGCTGAATTTCTTTTGAGCAGTCCCCGGGCGATTTCAATCACGATAGGGGTTTTTCCCGTCCCTCCCACGGTCAGGTTTCCCACGGATATGACGGGGATGGGGATACGGTGGCTTTTGAGGATGCCCCGGTCGTACAGGCGGTTCCGAATTTCCATTCCCATGCCATACGCCCAGCCAAAGGGCGTGAGGAGGCGGGAGAAGGTTTTGGACCTTTCCCAGGGTGGGGCCGGTGGGTGGGTTTCGCGCGTAAGCATAGGCACGCGCATCATAATATAGGGATTGACGCAAAGCAACCGATGGCTGTTAAAAAAGGAATAGGCGGGCTGTTTACACCACCCCCTGGCGGTGATTGCCCCGCGGGATTGTTTAAAAAGCGGCGCGCAGGGCTTCACAAAAAGGCGGCGATCGGATAAAAAATGTTAATTCAAACGCGAGGAGTATTGAAAGTATCGTGAAAAAGCTGATTTACCTGGATAATGCGGCAACCTCTTTCCCAAAACCGCCGCGCGTGTTGGAGGCGATGACCCGTTTCATGACAGAGGTTGGCGCCAATCCGGGACGGGCGGGGCACCGGCTCGCGAAGGAGGCGGAGCGTATCGTCTGGCATACCCGGGAAAGCCTGGCGCGGTTGTTCCATATCGCGAAGCCTGAAAGAATTGTCTTCTCGTTGAACGTGACAGAGGCCATAAACACGGTCCTCCTGGGGGTTCTGAAAGCGGGTGACCACGTGGTAACCACCGCCATGGATCATAACGCCGTGTTGCGCCCCCTGGAATTCATGAGAAAGAAAGGGCACGTTTCGGTGGATATCGTTCCCTGCGATCGTCAGGGGTTTCTGGATCTGGACGTGTTGAAGCAATGTCTCAAGAAGAACACGGCCCTTGTGGCCGTGAATCACGCGTCCAACGTGTGTGGCACCTTGCAGGATATCCGGGCGATTAAAGGAATTATCGGGGAGATTCCTCTCCTGGTTGATACGGCCCAGACCGCGGGGTGTGTTCCCATCGATGTTGAGCGGGATGGAATCGATTTTCTCGCCTTTACGGGCCATAAAGGGCTCCTGGGCCCCCAGGGGACGGGAGGGGTTTACATCCGGGAAGGGCTAAGCGTCCGGCCACTGAAACGGGGCGGGACGGGAAGTGTGTCGGAGAGTCTGGACCAGCCGGATTTTCTGCCCGACGCCTTGGAAAGCGGCACGCAGAACAATGTGGGCATCGCGGGATTGGGAGCGGGCGTGGATTATCTTCTCGAGAGAGGGGTGGCTGACATCATGAAACATGAACAGGCGTTGACGGCGGCCCTGCTGAAAAAAATTCGGCACCTGCCCGGTATTTCTGTGTATGGCCCATTGGACGCGACCCGACAGACCGCCACCCTCTCGTTGACATTTGACAGCATCCTCCCGGATGGGGAAGATCAAAGTCTGGGCGGATGCGGTGCCATTAACCTCGCCTGGATGGAAGAGGGGAGGGACCCCGGGGAGATTGGCGCGCTCCTGAATGATTCCTTTGATATCCTTGTCAGGGCCGGTCTACACTGCGCTCCCCTCGCCCACAAGGTGTTGGGAACATTCCCGGAGGGCACCATTCGCCTGAGCATGGGAGTTTTCAACACACTGGAGGAGGTTGCCCTTGTGGCCGAGGCGATCCAAAGAATTGTGGAAGGCGCTCCATAACGTTCCGAAAAGGATTATCCATAGCCACGTGGGGTTTGGAAACCAGTTACGCTGAGGCGATAACCTCCTGAATCTTGTTTGAAAGTTTTTCCATGGAGAAGGGTTTCTGAATGAACCCGTTACACCCCTGCGCCATGATTTTGGAGGCTTCTCCGTCAATGCTGTATCCACTGGCCAACAGGACCTTGATGTCCGGGTTTATGGCGCGAAGTTTCTGAAAGACCTCCCGCCCTCCCATTTCGGGCATGACCATGTCCAGGATGACGAGGTCAAAGGTCCCACTTTCTTTTTTGAAGGCTCCCAAGGCGTCTCGCCCCCTGCTAAAGGTTGACACGCGATAACCCATGGCTTCAAGCAGAAGTTTTCCCACCTCCAAAATCTTTTCCTCATCGTCTATCAGCATGATGTGACCTTTTCCCCTGACGAGCTTTTCTATCTTAACCTCTTCTTCCCGTGGGGGCTGTTCGCTTGCGGGGAGAAAAAACGTGAAGGTGCTGCCTTCATGAGGCGCGCTTTCAACCGTGATAGCGCCTCCATGGTTTTTGATGATTCCATAGGTTGAAGCCAGCCCAAGGCCGGTTCCATGCCCTTTTTTCTTGGTGGAAAAGAAAGGCTCGAAGATACGTTCCCGCGTTTCCGCGTCCATGCCGATGCCGGTATCCGTGACCATGACCGTGACATATCTTCCAGGCGGCAACGAGAACGATTCGGCGGTTTTCTCGTCCATCAGCGAGTTCTTGGTCTGGACAAACAGGTGCCCCCCCCTTGGCATGGCCTGCCACGCGTTGACGAAGAGGTTCAGCAATACCTGCTCCATCTGGCCCTGATCGACTTCCACGGACCAGATATCCTTCTCAAATTTTTTGTGGATTTCAAGCTCTTTCTTGGCCCTTCCAAAAAGGTTCAACTCCTTTTCAATGAGACGATTCATATTTGTAGGCTTGACCTGATAGCGACCCCCTCTGGCGAATCCGAGAAGCTGGGAAGTCAGCTTGGCGCCACTTTGGACATGCTCCTCGATGCTCTTCAGCCGTTCGTACTCAGGGGAGTTTTCAGGTGTCTGGAGTTTCAACAGTGAGATGTTTCCCTGGATCCCCATGAGGAGATTATTGAAATCATGGGCAATGCCACCCGCGAGAGTACCGATCGCCTCCATTTTCTGCGCCTGGAGCATCTCTTCCCGCAGTTTTTTGATTCTTTTTTCAGCCAGAACGCGTTCCGTGACGTCCCGGCCAATCCCGCTGATGTAAGGTTCACCCTTCTCTGGTTTTATCAGGGTGCTTCGATGCTCGAGATAGATCTTCCGGCCATCCTTGGTAAAATAGGTGACAAGGCCCTCATGGGAGCCTTCCTTGAGTATTTTCCCCAGGTAATCCCTGAAAAACGCGTCTCTCAGCTCCGGTTTCATGAAGTCCGCCGCGAACTTGCCGATGAATTCCTCAGGCCGCAGGCCAAAAATATCGAAAAGGGCTTTGTTCGCTGATGTAAAGCGCCCTTCAAGGTTTTGGGTATAAATCAGGTCGGAGACCGAATCGTGGAGTTCACGGAAGCGTTTTTCAGACTCGTGTATGGCTTTCTCCGCCCTGATGCGATCGGTGATATCCCGCAAGAACACCAATACTCCCGCGGGCTTTCCCTCGGCATCGTCGAAAAGCGAACCGCTGACGCTGATGTTCAGAAGCCTTCCATCTTTTGTCAGGCGTTTGGTTTCAAAGTTGGTGATAGGTTTTTTGGTCGAAAACAGTTTTTTGATGGCAGCTTCTGTGGGGCCCCGTTCGTTATCCGGCACGAACGGAATCTGTTTTCCCTCGACTTCTTCGAAAGACCAGCCAAACATCCTCGTGAAGGATGGACTGACAAATTCGGCTTCCCCCTCCAGGTTGTAAATGATAATAGCGTCGGCGGATGACCGGAGCAATGAGCGATACATCTCCTCTTGCTGTTTGGCTTCATTGTAAAGTTCTCGATACTTCCTTTCTTCTTCGATAAGCTTTTTTTCAGTCAGCTTTCTGTCCGTAATATCGCGCAATATGACGAGCATACCGGCGGGTTTGCCCGTATGATCATTGTATCGTGAAGCGCTGATGCTGATGTTGAGGGTTTTCCCGTCTTTCGTGTATCGCCGTGTTTCAAACCCCTGAACCATGGTTCCATTCTCGATCAGGTCCATGATAACCAACATCGAGGGGCTTTTTTCCTCTTCGGGAACAAAGGGGATGCGTTTCCCTTTTACCTCATCGAGGGTCCATCCGAACATCTTTGTGAAAGAAGGATTGACGAATTCGGCTTCTCCCTGGAGGTTGTAAATGATGATGGCATCGGCGGAGGAGTTTAGCAGGGAACGGTACAGCTCCTCCTGGCGTTTTGATTCTTCGTAAAGGGCCCGGAACCGTTCCTTCTGTTCCTGTAGTTTTTTTCCCGCTTTCTTTCTGCCCGAGATATCGGAAAACACGGACATGATAGCAGGCATTCCTTTGAGGGGTATTTTGATACAGCTCGATTCAATAGTGAGGGTTTCAGCTTTGAGAGTGATTATTTTTTCTTCGGTTTTTGAGAAGGTCAGGTCCATCTTGTATTGTTCAGCCCTTTTAAGGACATCATCGTAAGAATCCGGGTGTATGAACTCCAGCGCGTTTCTCCCCAAAACTTCATTGAGGTCCTTTGCCCCAAGGATTTTCAACGCCGCGGGATTGACGAAGAGGATTTTTCCTTCCAGGTCGTGGGCTATGATTCCTAAGGGTGAAAGCTCGATCAGGTCACGGGTCAGTGTTTCACTCTCCTTCAGGGCCTGGCTCATCTTGACCCGCTCTGTAATGTCTACATACAGGCCATAGCACCCAATAAATTCACCATCCACAACGATAGGAGAGGTGAAGATATCCACGAAGACTTCTGTCCCATCTTTTCTAAAGCGTTTTCCGTTTGAGCTGACTGGTATTCCTTGGTATGTCTTTTTGGAAAACTTCCTTGCCTCCTGAAAGGTATCTTTGTCGGTAATGACTTCATCGATGTTCCGGCCGAGGAGTTCGGATTCCTTGTATTGGAAAATTCTTTCAAATTCAGGGTTGCAGGAAATGATCCTGAAATCTTTGTCCACGGTAACGATGCCAATGGAAGAATATTTGAACAGGGATTCCAGGCTTTTTTTCTCTCTTTCAAGCGCGCGCATCTTCGCGTGGAGCTGATCAAGCTGGGCGCTTGAGGCGTGTGAATGAGGCGTTTTCCCTCTTCCACGGCCACTCTTGTTCGACGTGTTCGCCACTCCCCTTTCTCCTCCCGTGACGCATTCAACTATGGTATTAAATATATTATTCAAACTTTGTTTTATATATTCTCGCTCATGTATAGCAAAAACCCCAAGTAATTGCAAGAATTGGCTTGTTTTTTAAAGAGATGGAGGTCAAAAGATGAAATAATATTTTATTTATAATTACCCATAGCCAAATAGGACACGGGCAGCATGGGGCTGGTGCGCTTGACAGGCATCGCCGGGATTGATAGGTTTCGGATGGAATAGATTTTTATAAAAATGTACAGGTGAATGGGTGATGAAAGAGGGAATTTTGCTGTATCTGACTCAGGAGAAGGGTTGCGGCGAGGAGCAGTTGAAACGCTTCGTGGAGGTAAACGGCCTTTCCGGTGTTCCCATTGTGGTCGCGGGCCTCGCGGAGGGAACACGTAATTTTTACGAGGCGTACAAGGAATTGGGTAAGAAAGGCGTGGAAATTGTTGAATGTTTCTCTGCCAGAGTAAACGAAGAGGGAGAGCTGGAACTGCTGAAATCCAACATCACCCTGCCCACGGGAATTGACCTGTTGAAGTTTTGCAAGCCCGAAGAACTGGGACTTGGGCCCGAAGCAGAGCAAAAAAGCGCCTGAAGGCCTGATTTTAGGGTTGACAACGTGCGGTATTTGATATAGATAGGGCTTTCGACAAAAAATGAAGGACAGGGAGCAATGAAAAAAACGACGATCGTAAAACCCGACGCGGTTGAAAAGAAGTGGATTCTGATCGACGCGGAGGGGAAGGTTTTGGGAAGAATGGCGACTGAGATAGCCGCGATCCTCCGTGGGAAGAGAAAGGCAATCTACGCGCCGCACATGGACGCGGGGGATTTTGTGGTGGTCATCAACGCTGAGAAGGTTGCCCTGACCGGGAACAAATGGGCTCAGAAGATGTACTACCATCACACGGGGTATCCCGGGGGTATCAAAGGGATTTCGGCGGACAAGCTGCGGCAGAAGAAGCCGGAAGACATTGTCAAAAAAGCGGTTTGGGGCATGCTTCCCAAGAACAGGCTGGGAAGAAAATTGATTAAGAAACTGAAGGTGTATGCGGGGCCTGAACACCCGCATGGGGCCCAGAAACCGGAGCCCCTTCAAACGGGAATAGGAGCGTAGAACTATGGCACAGCGTTATTACGCGACAGGGAGGCGCAAGACTTCGGTAGCGCGCGTTTGGATGCAGGAGGGAACCGGCCAGATTGTCGTCAACAGCCGTCCCGCGGAGGAATATTTTACCACGGAATCGGGGCGTACCCTGATTCACCAGCCCTTCGAGATTACGGGAACCGTGGGCAAATTTGACGTGATGGTCAACGTGAAAGGTGGGGGTATGACGGGACAGGCCGGAGCGGTCCGCCACGGGATTACCCGGGCGCTGATGGCGTATGACGCCACCCTTCGGGGCCCCTTGAAAAAGGCGGGTTTCGTCACTCGGGATCCAAGGGTGAAGGAGAGGAAAAAATATGGCCAGCGAGGCGCCCGCGCGAGGTTCCAATTCTCAAAACGTTAAAAGAATCCGAAAGGGGGCCGATCAGGCCCCTTTTTTTATAGGGAGATCACTATGATTACAGTGGGGATTGTGGGAGGTTCCGGGTACACGGGGGTTCAACTCATCTCGCTGCTCCTGGGCCACCCGGAGGCAGAGATCGCCTGGGTGACGTCACGGAAATTCAAGGGCACCCCTGTTTATGAGACATTCGGGGCCCTTAGGGGCCTGACTGACCTGGTGTTTGTCGAATTCGCGCCTGAACTACTCAATGATGTTGACATCGTTTTCACCGCGGTGCCTCATGGACAGGCCATGGAGATCGTGGCGCGGATCGCCAAGGCAGGCAAGCGGGTCATCGACCTGAGTGCCGATTTCAGATTTTCGGACCCGAGGCTGTATGAACAGGCTTATCAGAAACATCTGGCGCCGGACCTCGCCAAGGAGGCTGTTTACGGATTGCCGGAGCTTTTCGGGGACGCCATCAAATCGGCGCGTGTCGTGGGCAATCCCGGGTGTTACCCCACCTCGGCCATTCTGGCGGCGGCGCCCGCGTTGGCGAACGCCCTGCTCCAGCCGGGTGGAACGCTGATCGTGGATTCAAAATCGGGTGTCAGCGGCGCGGGAAGGGGCGTGAGCCTTGGGACACATTTTTGCGAGGTCAATGAAGGCATGCGGCCCTACAAGGTTCTGGCGCACCGTCACCAGCCCGAGATCGGCTTTATCCTGCGCGCCATCAGCCGGCAGGCTGGAAAGGTCTTTTTCACCCCTCACCTGATTCCCATGAACCGCGGAATCGTAAGTACCGTCTATATCCCTTTGGCGCGCAGGGTTGAGAGGGACGAAATTCAAGGCCTGTACGAGGATTTTTATCGAGGCAAGCCGTTCGTTCGGGTGCTTCCGGAAGGGGCTTACCCGTCGACCCATGAAGTGCGGGGGAGCAATTACTGCGATATTGGCTTGACCCTGTCTCCCGACGGGACATGGCTGGTGGCGATAGCCGCCATCGACAACCTGATAAAGGGCGCCTCCGGACAGGCGGTTCAGAACATGAACCTTATGATGGGCCTCGATGAAACCCTGGGACTGAAGACACCGCCGCTTTTTCCTTAGGGAAGGGGACGCCCCTTGTGATTTTATCCCCCGCCGGTATAATGCCCACGTGAGCGGGAAACGGAATGGGGTCAAACAGACCCCCATGGTCAGACAGTATCTTCAGATTAAATCACAGGTTCCGGACGCGATCCTCTTTTTTCGCATGGGCGATTTCTATGAGATGTTTTTCGAGGACGCCCTGGTCGCCTCGAAGATTCTCAATATCGCCCTCACGTCGCGGGATAAGGGAAAGGAAGACAGCATTCCCCTCTGCGGGATTCCCTATCACGCGTGCGACCAGTATCTGGCGAAACTGATTCAGGCGAATCACCGGGTTGCCATCTGCGAGCAGGTGGAGGACCCGAAGACCGCGAAATCCCTTGTCAGGCGGGAAATTGTCCGGATTGTGACACCGGGGCTTCCTGTTGGGCTGGAATCCATCCTGAGCGCGGAAAACGTGTTCGTGGCCGCCCTCTACCCGACGGAGGATGTCACGGGGCTGGCCCTGATGGATATCCTGACGGGTGACCTGAAGCTCTTTTCCGAGGAGAATCCGGAACGCGTTCTGAACCACCTGCAGATTCACCAGCCGAAAGAAATCCTTTACCCGGAGAACCCGTCACTTCCCCTTCCGTCGTTGCTCGAGAAGGTGGAAAAACTTGCCCTGATGACCCCTTTCGACACGGAACGGGCAAACGACGGGGAAAGGGTCGAGGCGCTGTTTGATACCGTTACGCGCTCTGACTTAGGGGGGGGAAGCGCCTCCCTTTCGGAGGTGGAGCGGGCGACCTTGAAGCTCCTACTGAGCTATCTGGCCTGGACGAAGAACGACCATCTCGAGCACCTGAAAGACCTTCAGGTCTCCGTCCGCCGACCGTTTCTGAGGATCGATGAGTTTACCCGGCGGAACCTTGAAATCTTTGAACCCCTGAGCGGCCGGGCCGGCCGTGCGACCCTCCTTTCCGTCCTGGATGAAACCCGCACGCCCATGGGCAAGCGCCTGCTGCGGGAGTGGCTTCGGTACCCCCTTCAGGACGCTAAGGAAATTACGCGGCGGCTTGATGCCGTCGAGGCGTGGGTGTCCCAGGGAGGACGTCGGGGGCGCCTCCGAAAGAGCCTGGGGGAGATGGCGGACCTGGAACGCCTCATGGGACGCGTGACCTCCGAGCGAGCCAACGCCCGGGACCTGGTACAGCTTCGCGAAACCCTGGCACGGGTGCCTGCCCTCCGGAAAGAGCTGGAGGGGGTTTCGGGCTCCCTGATGGGAGAGATTCGCGAGAAACTGAATCCCATGGGGGAACTGGTCGACCGGCTTGCCCGCACCCTCGTCGACGCGCCCCCCGTGAGCGTCAAGGACGGGGGAATGATACGGGACGGGGTCTCCGGGGAGCTCGACAGCCTCAGGGAGATCCGGTCTTCCGGTAAGGACTGGATGGTCCGCCTCGAGGCGCAGGAGCAGGAACGGACGGGGATTACCTCTCTCAAGGTCCGGTATAACCGGGTCTTCGGCTATTACATCGAGGTGACGAAACCCAACCTGCACCTAATTCCGGACGATTACCAGCGCAAGCAGACGCTGGTCAACGCGGAAAGGTTCGTGACCCCCCAACTGAAAGAGATGGAGGAGAAGGTCCTTTCCGCCGAGGAGAGGATTCAGCAACTGGAATACACGCTCTTTCTTGAGCTGCGGGACTTTGTCAAGGCACGGGCGCGGGAGATCCAGGAGATCGCGGAGAGGCTGGCGGCCCTCGATGCCCTCCTGTCCCTGGGGGAAATCGCCCATCGGTACCGGTATTGCCGACCCGTGATGACGGAGGACAGCCGCCTCTGGATCAAACAGGGGCGCCATCCCGTGGTGGAGCAGATTAACCTGGCGGAATCTTTTGTTCCCAACGACACCCTTCTCGATTGCGAAAAGAACCAGATGATGCTGATTACCGGCCCAAACATGGCGGGGAAATCGACCTATATCCGGCAGGTGGCGCTGATCGCGCTGATGGCGCATATCGGTTCCTTCGTCCCGGCCGAGGAGGCGCGGATGGGGGTGATCGACCAGATTTTTACCCGCGTGGGCGCCTCGGACAACCTCGCCCTGGGCCTGTCTACATTCATGGTCGAGATGAAGGAAACGGCAAGCATCCTGGCGAACTCCACGCTCCGGAGCCTCATCGTGCTGGATGAAATCGGGCGGGGGACCAGCACCTTCGACGGCTTGAGTATCGCGTGGGCCATCGCGGAGTACCTCCATGACCGTTACCCGGACGCGGGAACCAAAACCCTCTTTGCCACCCATTACCACGAGCTGACCGACCTCGCCCGGCTGAAACCGAGGATCCACAACTGGAACGTGGCGGTCAAGGAGTGGAACGATGAGATTATTTTCCTGAGAAAGCTCGCAAAGGGGGGCATGAACCGAAGCTATGGCATTCAGGTGGCCCGGCTCGCGGGCCTGCCGGACGCCATCATTGAACGGGCCAAAGAGGTGTTGTTCAACCTGGAGAAAGGGGAACTGACCGCCTCCGGGATCCCCGCCATTTCAGTCCCCGCGGGGAACAGGCATGCCAAGCCCGCGCCCGCCCAACTGGAGCTTTTTGCGCCGCGTCCCTCGCCCGTGGAGGAGAACCTGAAGAAGCTTTCCATCGACCAGATGACCCCCCTTGAGGCCCTGAATCTGCTTCATCAGCTCAAGCAAATGCTGAAAGAGCGGGAAGGGTAAGCGGGTGACGGTGTGATCTGGGCGGCGCCTTTTCTTTTTCTCGTCATTTCCTTTCTGTTCTCCATGCTGGGAATGGGCGGCGGGCAGCTCTATATCCCCATCCTGTTCTGGATGGGGCTGGATTTCAAGGCTGAGGCCATACCCCTGGGAATCGTTCTGAGCCTCGTCAGCAGCGTTTCCGCTACCTTGATCTACCGGAAAAAGAACCTGATTGACTGGCGAATCGCCATCCCGTTCGGCCTGGCCATGGTGGTGGGGGCGCCCCTGGGGACCTGGGTGAATTACATCGTTTCCACGAAGTCGGTCATCGTCTTTTTTTCCGTGCTGACGATCCTGGGCGCTTTGGTGATGCTCTCCGGCTGGTCTCCCAAAAAGAAGGTGATAACCCCGGCCGGAAAGCTGCTTTTGGGAATTTTTGGGGGCGTGGGGCTGGGATTCGATGCCGGCCTTATCGGTCGTGGCGGGGGTGCCATGGTGGTCCCCCTTCTCGTGTTGTTTGGCGTTGGGCCGAAAACAGCGGCGGCCACCTCCATGTTCGTGGTCATCTGCTCCACCTCCGCCAGCCTGATTTCCCACATGGTGGCGGGTGCCCATCCCATCTGGTGGCTGTGGGGGTCCTGCGCCCTCGCCGTGTTGATTGGCGGAAACCTGGGGGCGCGTTTCATGAGCGGAAGGATGAACCCCAAGGGGGTTCGCGTGGTGTTCGGCATCGTGCTGATGATCGTGGCGGTCATCCTGATGGTCAGAGATGTCTGGATGAGATAGCTGAAAGGAGAAAAGGAGAACGCAATGGCTCATGTCCATGAAGAGGTTGACGGTTCGCTCGACAAGAACCTGCTGATCAGCATCGTCCTGAACGGGGTTATCGTTATCGCGGAGATCGCGGGTGGCCTGGTTTCAGGCTCTCTATCCCTGCTGTCCGACGCCATGCACAATTTGAGTGACGTGGCCGCCCTGAGCATCGCTCTTTTCGCGCGGCGGCTTGGCAAAAAGGCCCCGACGGTTTCCTACACGTACGGGATGAAGCGGGCGGAGATTATCGCGGCGATGATCAATGCCGTGATTCTTCTGGTCGTGATATCCCTCATCGTCCGGGAGGCGGTGGCCCGGTTTTTTCATCCGGAGGCTATTCACGGGGGGCTCATGCTGATTGTCGCCCTGATCGGCCTCTTCGCGAATCTCTTTTCCGTCTTTCTGCTGAAGCACCACGCGCACGATGACCTGAACACACGCAGCGCCTTCCTTCACCTGGCGCAGGATACCGCCTCATCCGTGGTGGTCGTCGGCGTGGCTCTTTTCGCGACCCGCCGGTACGGGGCGATCCTGGATGCCTCCGCCTCCATCCTGGTTGCCCTGGGGGTCCTGTTCAGCGGCTGGAGGATTCTGAAAGAGACCTTTCGAATCCTGATGGAAGCGGCGCCAGCCGACGTCGATGTGGAAGCGCTCAAAAGTGAACTGGAGGCGCGCTTCCCTGGAATCGTGGTGCATCATATCCATGTGTGGCTGGTCGGCAGCGGCCAGAAGGCCTGCACCGCCCATATCTTGATGCGGGATGTGCCTCTCTCTGAAAGCGAGGCACTGCTAAGGGAGATTGAGGCGGTCCTTTCCAGCCGCTGGGGGATAGACCACGTAACCCTGCAGCCGGAGGTCGCGGGATGTGGTTCCAGCGCGGCACTCGGCGCGGGGTTTTAAAAACGCTCAGGGCCGGGGGCAGACCTCCAGCGCGTTGAAGAAATAGGCGATTTCCGTGGCGGCTGTTTCAGGCGCGTCCGATCCGTGGACGATATTCTGCTCGATGTTGTCGGCGTACTGCCGCCGGATGGTGCCCTCGTCCGCCTCCGCGGGATTGGTGGCGCCCATCAGCTTCCTGTTTGCCTCGATGGCGTTTTCACCCTCGAGAATCATGACCACGATGGGGCCCGAGGACATGAATGTGGTCAGGCTTTCGTAAAAGGGCTTGCCTTTGTGAACGGCGTAAAACCCCTCCGCCTCCGACTTGGTCAGGTGAAGCATCTTCATGGCGATGGGGGTCAGGCCGTTTTTCTCAAACCGCTGAATGACCTCTCCGATCAGGTTTTTGCGCACACCGTCCGGCTTGATGATAGACAGGGTTCTTTCTTTCATGGGATCCTCCCGATTTTTTGTGGGCTTTTATCCTTTACGGCCGGGGATGTCAAGGCGCTGAATGGAATGGCAGGCCCACGCGTGGCACCTTGAAAACCGGCAGTAAGTATACTATACAGAGATCAGATTGAGGAGGCTGTGAAAGTGACGCGAATGGTTTATCCCTTCACCGCGATCGTGGATCAGGAAGGGATGAAAAAGGCACTGATTCTGACGGTGATCGATCCCAACATCGGGGGTATTCTGATCCGCGGGCAGCGCGGGACCGCCAAGAGCACCGCGGTGCGGGCGCTGGCGCAACTGCTGCCGTCCATCGAGGTGGTCAGGGGGTGTCCCTTCAACTGTCATCCCTCGGATCCCCGGCTGATGTGTGATGAATGCCGCGCGCGGTTCAGGGAGACCGGAGAGCCCCTGCCGTCGGTCACCCAGAAGATGCGGGTGGTGGAACTGCCCATCGGCGCGACGGAGGACAGGGTCATTGGTACCCTGGACATGGAGGCCGCGCTCCGGACGGGACGCCGGGCATTTGAGCCGGGTATCCTCGCCGAGGTGCACCGCGGGTTCCTCTATGTGGACGAGATCAACCTGCTGCCGGATCACCTGGTTGATATCCTTCTCGATGCCGCCGCCATGGGGGTGAACTATGTGGAACGGGAGGGAATCTCCTTTTCACACCCCAGCCGGTTCGTCCTGGTAGGAACCATGAATCCGGAAGAGGGTGAGTTGCGCCCCCAGTTGATGGACCGTTTTGGTCTCTGCGTGGAAGTCCGCGGGATTGAGGACGTGACCACACGCCAGGAGGTGGTGACGCGCCGGCTTGCCTATGACCGGGACCCGGAGGCCTTTGTGGCACAGTGGCGGCCGCGGGATGAAAAGCTGGGACAGGCCATTTCGAAGGCGCAGCGGGCGGTTGCCTCCATCGCATTGACGCCGGAGGCCCTCGCGGCCATTTCTCAGATATGCTCCGACCTGAAGATTGACGGGCACCGCGGCGATATTACCATGGCCAAGGCAGCGGCCGCCCTGGCTGCGTATTATGGGCACCAGCGGGTTCGGGACGAAGACGTGCGGGAGGCCGCCATTCTTGTGCTGCCGCACAGGATTCGCCGCTCCCTGATGGATGATGAGGCTTCCTTTTCCATCGAGGCGGTGGACCAGTCTATCGAGAAGGCCAGAAAAACCGCGCCTGTCGCGGAGATTGCCCCACCATTCGAAAAAAAAAAGACCTCAAAACCCCCTGAAGGAAACGCGGAACACCTGACCGTCAGGGTCCATGGCATTTCCGAAGCAACCTATGACCTGACCTTTCCGGAGGTCACAGCGCGGGGACCCCGCCAGGCACCCTCCGGCAGGTCAGTCAAGGCGCCGGCTCCCTTTGAAGGGGCATACGTGCGAAGTGTTCTCCCCCGGGGAAAACCGAGGGATGTGGCGCTGGACGCGACGATGCGAACCGCCGCGCTTTCCCGTGCCCGCCGAGGCCAGGCCGGTGGCCGCCGGATGGTCATCCGTCCGGACGATATTCGGGTGAAATGGCGGGAGAAAAAGGCCGGTCGCTGTATCCTGTTCGTGGTGGACGCCAGCGGGTCTATGGGGGTGCAGGCCCAGATGCGCGAGACGAAGGCGGCCATCATATCTCTCCTGAACCGGGCTTACAAAAACCGCGACCGGGTGGGATTGATCGTTTTCCAGGGGGTAAAGGCCCGGCTCGTTCTTCCCCCAACCGGCAGCATCGACCTGGCGCGCCGCCATCTGAAAACCATCCCGACAGGCGGGAAAACCCCGCTGGCCGCGGGGCTGGCGCTGGGTCTCGCGACGCTCAAAACAGAGCGGCTCAAGCACCCGGACGAAGAGGCTCTGATGGTCGTGGTCTCCGATGGCAGGGCCAACGTTCCCCTGAACGGTGGGGACCCCCTGGACGACGCGGTGAAGGTGGCGCGGGAAATCAGGAAGAGCCCTGCGGATGTCATGTTTTTGGACACGGAAATCGACCCCTGCGCCTTTGGATATGGCTGGGAGCTGGCGCGGATTATGAAGGCAACCTATATCCCCCTCGGTCAGCTTGACGCCGGGCGCCTCGTTTCGCTGGTCGCGTGAAGAGGGCCGCGGTGTCCCACTCTCCAGAAGATAGAGGCCGTCTGGAGCGTTTCTGGATAGCCCCAGCCCTTCAGGGGGTGGCAGCCCGGGTTAGAAACCTGAGTGAGGCGGAAATCCGGCGGAACCGGAACGCGGTCATCCTGAAGGAGAACCGGCTGCGCGCCGTGTACAGGGTTCGTTTGCCCTACCTCGACTTCCCGGTCCTGATCAAGTTCTTCCGTTACCCGACGTTCAGGCGAACCCTGCGGGGGATATTCACGCCATACGAGGATCGCGAGCTTCAGAACGCGCGCGTGGCGCGCAATCGGGGGATCCCCGTCGCGGACCCGCTTTTTCTCATCCGCAGGCGGCGGGGATGGCGTCCCGTAGAGTCGCTCATTGCCTTCCGGTATCTGGAGGGGTCTTCCCTCCACCGCTACCTTTCCGTCAAGGAGGCGCTCCCTTACGCCGAGAGGTTGAGGCTGATGCGCCTGGCCGGGAAATTTACCGCCCTGCTTCACGAAAAAGGTGGGATCCATCGGGACTACCATGCCGGGAACCTCCTGATCCTGAGGGATGGCTCCCTGGCTCTCACGGATCTTTTCCCCCTTTCGTTTGGCGATGCCATCAAGGAAAAAGAAAGGATTGAAGGGCTGGCCCACCTAATCGCCTCTCTGCTGCCTATTGTGGGGCAGTCTGGAATCGATGAGCTTCTGGATGGGTACCGGGAGAGAAGTCTGGCGCCCCTGAGCGCGGAGGATGAAGACAGGATTCTGAGCCGGGCCATACGGATCCAGCGTCATCATGAGGCCAGCCGGGCCGCGCGCTGCATGAAAAACAGCTCCCAGTTTTACCAGGTTCGGCTTCCGCGCCTGCGGATTTCCGCCAGACGGATCCTGCCGTTAGAGGAGGTTCAGGCGGTTTTACGCGACTTTCAGCGGGCGTACCGGGAGCATCCGGAAGAGGCCTTGAAAAACGCCCCGGAATCAGTTGTGATAAAGCTGGAAAACGCGAGGCAGATTCCCCTGTGTGTCAAGTGGTACCGAAAGCGGGGCAGGCTGGATTCCCTGAAAGAATGGGCGCGGGGCGGGCGGGCGTTGCGGGCCTGGAAGGCGGGAAACGGTCTGGCGGCCCGTGGTATTTCCATCGCGACCCCTTACGCCATGGCAAAGACCCCTGAAGGGGGCTATCTTTTGATGGAGATCGCGGAAGGCATCGGGCTGGACCGGCTGATGTCCAGGCTCGTGGCGCTGAAGGGGGAAACCGTCAGGCGCCTGAAACGGAACCTCGCTGATTCCCTGGGATACTTTGTGGGAACGCTTCACGCCAAGGGGATTTATCACGCGGATATGAAGGCCTGCAATGTTCTGGCCTCCACAGAGAATGAAACCCCTTCCCTGAAGCTGATAGACTATGATTATGTGAAATTTTTTGATACGCTTCCGGCGAAATTTGTGATAAAGAACCTTGTGCAGATAAACACCTCCGTTCCGAAGGAGATCTCCCGAAGCCTTCGGTTCCGGTTTCTTCGGGCGTATGCGGAAAATTTCCGTGGCGCGCCGGAGAAAAAACGGCTGTTTCGCGAGGTGTGGGAAAGAAGCCGGGGGAAAACGATTGTGTATGTGACAGATCAGGGGGACAGGAAAGACCGTTGGCAATCCTGAAGACACTGGCCCTGGATATCAGGGACCTGTATAAATATCGTGTGCTCATCTGGACACTGGTTGTTAAGGAACTGAAACTCCGGTATCGGGGATCCATCCTGGGGTTTTTCTGGTCGTTTCTGAATCCGTTGCTGCTGATGGCCGTGTACGCCCTGGTTTTTTCCGTTTACATGCGGATACAGATGGAACATTACCCGGTTTTCATGTTTTGCGGTCTCTTGCCATGGATCTGGTTTTCCGCCTCTCTTCTGGAGGGGGTGAACAGTATCGTCGGGCGAGGCGATCTGATTACGAAGGCCTTCTTCCCACCGCAGATCCTCCCTATGGTCACCCTGCTGTCGAACCTGATAAATTTTCTGCTGAGCCTTCCCATCCTGTTCATCTTCCTGTGGGCGAGCCACGTGATTCCCGGCTGGCCTCTCGTAACACTTCCTCTCATCCTCATCGCGCAGCTTCTGTTTACCTTTGGCCTGGTTTTGGGGCTTTCCGCCCTGAACGTTCATTTCCGCGACCTGACCCATATCCTTGGCAATCTCCTGACCCTGTGGTTTTTTGTCTGCCCGATTATCTATCCCCTGAAACAGATTCCCGAACGTTTCCGGTTTTTGGTTGATTTCAACCCCATGGCGCTGATGACCCTCATGTATCAGGATATCTTTTTTTATAACAGGTTTCTAGACTTTAAAACCCTGGGATTATTGTGTCTCCTGGGGGTTATCGTCATCGTGATAGGGAATGCCGTCTTCAACGCGTACCGTGAATCCTTCGCGGAGGATATATGAGCGAACCGGCCATCGACGTCATTCATGTCTCCAAGAAATTCAAGCGGACGATCCTGAAGAGCAACTATGTTACGCTGAAAGATATCCTGCTCCGCAAGCGCCGGATTTCCAAGAAGGGACGTTATATCGAGGCGCTGAATGACATCACCTTTTCGGTGCCGAAGGGAAAAACCATCGGGATCATCGGAAAGAATGGCTCCGGGAAGAGCACCCTGCTGAAACTCATCGCCGGCATATACCGGCCGGATACCGGGCGCATCAAGGTCAATGGTAAGCTCTCTTCCCTGATTGAACTGGGCGCCGGGTTCCACCCCGAATTCACGGGGCGTGAGAACGTGTTCATCAACGGAATCCTCCTGGGCCTGACCAAACAGCAGATTCAGGAGCGTTTTGACCGGATCGTTCAGTTCGCGGAGCTGGAAGATTTTATCGACATGCCGGTCCGGACCTATTCGTCCGGCATGTATATGCGACTGGGTTTTTCCGTTGCCATCCATGTGGACCCGGAAATCCTGATTGTCGACGAGGTGCTCGCGGTTGGCGACGAGTCTTTCGGCCACAAGTGCAAAGAGATTATCCGTCAGTTCAAGGCGTCCATGAAGACCATTGTCATGGTGACCCACGACATGTCCGCGGTGGAACGGTGGTGTGACGAGGCCATCTGGCTCAACAAGGGAACGATCGCGGAGCGGGGAGAGCCCCGGCGCATTATCGACCAGTATCGGGAAAACGTGAAAGAAGACGATGAGAAAAACTTCGAGGCGACCCACGAAGTGGGGACAGCCCTGCTGGGAAAGCGCTGGGGGGATCGTCAGGTCGAGATAACGCGGGTCCGGCTCCTGACTGAGACGGGTGAGGAACAGTCCATTTACAACATTGGGGAGAAGATGGTGATCGAGATCG
>WGDA01000094.1 GCA_015493505.1 Pseudomonadota bacterium
AAAGGAGAGATAATTTCTTATCTCTCCTTCTAAAAAAATTCCCGGCGGCGTCCTACTCTCCCACACGGTCGCCCGTGCAGTACCATCGGCGCTGGAGGGCTTAACTTCCGTATTCGGGATGGGAACGGGTGTATCACCTCCGCCATAGCCACCGGGAAAATCGCATGACTGCGTCTTCCAACTGAATATTGATAGATGATCTACCAAGCAAATGTAAGTGTGAGTCAAAAGGTCAAGCCGATTGACTGATTAGTACTGGTAAGCTCAATCCATTACTGGACTTACACACCCAGCCTATCCACCAGGTCGTCTTCCTGGAGTCTTCATCCCAACCCGAAGGTCGAGAAGGGATATCTAATCTTGGGGTGGGCTTCCCACTTAGATGCTTTCAGTGGTTATCCCTTCCGAACTTAGCTACCCAGCTGTGCCGCTGGCGCGACAACTGGTCCACCAGAGGTTCGTCCATCCCGGTCCTCTCGTACTAGGGACAGCTCCCCTCAAATATCCTACGCCCACGACAGATAGGGACCGAACTGTCTCACGACGTTCTAAACCCAGCTCGCGTACCGCTTTAATTGGCGAACAGCC
Organism: Pseudomonadota bacterium; assembly: GCA_015493505.1. Classification (GTDB taxonomy): domain Bacteria; phylum Desulfobacterota; class S145-22; order S145-22; family S145-22; genus S145-22. The sequence goes on from WGDA01000094.1 coordinate 589, forward strand.
AAACCCTTGGGACCTGCTCCAGCCCCAGGATGCGATGAGCCGACATCGAGGTGCCAAACCTCCCCGTCGATGTGAACTCTTGGGGGCGATAAGCCTGTTATCCCCGGCGTACCTTTTATCCGTTGAGCGACGGCCCTTCCATTCGGAACCGCCGGATCACTAAGGCCGACTTTCGTCCCTGCTCGAGATGTCTCTCTCGCAGTCAAGCTCCCTTATGCCTTTACACTCGTCGGCTGGTTTCCAATCAGCCTGAGGGAACCTTTGCGCGCCTCCGTTACACTTTAGGAGGCGACCGCCCCAGTCAAACTACCCACCAGACAGTGTCCTCCAACCGGATTCACGGCTGTGAGTTAGAACCCCAAAATGATCAGGGTGGTATTTCAAGGGCGACTCCACGTGAGCTGGCGCCCACGCTTCACAGTCTCCCACCTATCCTACACAGACCATTCCAGAATCCACTGCCAAGCTGTAGTAAAGGTGCACGGGGTCTTTCCGTCTTGTCGCGGGTAGACGGCATCTTCACCGCCAATTCAATTTCACCGAGTCTCTGGTTGAGACAGCGCAGCAGTCGTTACGCCATTCGTGCAGGTCGGAACTTACCCGACAAGGAATTTCGCTACCTTAGGACCGTTATAGTTACGGCCGCCGTTTACCGGGGCTTCGGTTCAGAGCTTCGCCACGCAAGCGCGGCTAACCCCTCCCCTTAACCTTCCGGCACCGGGCAGGCGTCAGACCCTATACATCATCTTACGATTTAGCAGAGTCCTGTGTTTTTAGTAAACAGTCGCCACTGCCATTTCTCTGCGACCCCCCTCGGCTCCGCAAGCGAGTTACTTCACCTACGCGGGGGCACACCTTCTCCCGAAGTTACGGTGTCATTTTGCAGAGTTCCTTAACCAGAGTTCTCTCGAGCGCCTTAGGATACTCTCCCTGCCTACCTGTGTCGGTTTGGGGTACGGTCGGCAAGATAACTCGCTTAGAGGCTTTTCTTGGAAGCATGGGATCAACCAGTTTGTGTTCTAAAAGAACTCCTCATCGCTTCTCGGCGTTAACGAAGAGGTGGATTTGCCTGCCTCTTCCGCCTACCAGCTTGAATCCGGACGTCCAACACCGGACTGGCCTACCCTTCTCCGTCCCCCCATCGCTCAAACGCTATCTTACCGGTACAGGAATATTAACCTGTTTCCCATCACCTACGCCTTTCGGCCTCGGCTTAGGGGCCGACTAACCCTGAGAGGATTACCCTTGCTCAGGAACCCTTAGGCTTTCGGCGAAGGAGTTTTTCACTCCTTTTATCGTGTACTCATGTCAGCATAATCACTTCTGCTTCGTCCAGGCGTCCTCACGGTCACCCTTCAGCCTACTGCAGAACGCTCCCCTACCGATGACGCTAACACGTCACCCCATGGTTTCGGTAATATGCTTAAGCCCCGTTACATTTTCGGCGCAGACCCACTTGACCAGTGAGCTATTACGCTTTCTTTAAAGGATGGCTGCTTCTAAGCCAACCTCCTGGTTGTCTGTGCGTTTCCACATCCTTTCCCACTTAGCATATTTTAGGGACCTTAACCGATGGTCTGGGTTGTTTCCCTCTCGTCTACGGAACTTATCTCCCGCAGGCTGACTCCCGCAGTAAGAATTAACGGCATTCGGAGTTTGGTTAGGTTTGGTAATCTGGTAGGACCCCTAGCCCATCCAGTGCTCTACCTCCGTTAATCAATCTGCGAGGCTATACCTAAATATATTTCGGGGAGAACCAGCTATCTCCAGGTTTGATTAGCCTTTCACTCCTATCCACACCTCATCCGACAAGTTTTCAACCTTGACCGGTTCGGGCCTCCAGTGGATGTTACTCCACCTTCACCCTGGACATGGATAGATCACCTGGCTTCGGGTCTACTCCACGCGACTCAATCGCCCTATTCAGACTCGCTTTCGCTACGGCTCCACCTCACGGCTTAACCTTGCCACGTAGAGTAACTCGCTGACTCATTATGCAAAAGGCACGCGGTCAGACGGAACAGGCGTACCCGTTCATCGTCCTCCCACTGCTTGTAAGCAAACGGTTTCAGGTACTATTTCACTCCCCTCACAGGGGTACTTTTCACCTTTCCCTCACGGTACTGGTTCACTATCGGTCATCAGGTTGTATTTAGCCTTGGAAGATGGTCCTCCCGGATTCCCACAGGGTTCCACGTGTCCCGTGGTACTTGGGTGCCATGTCCAGAGAGTTTTATCCATTTCGCCTACAGGGCTATCACCTTCTCTGGCCAACCTTTCCAGGCTGTTCGACTATGGATAAAATTTGTAACTCCCCGAGGTTGCCGTGACAACCTCCGACATGGCCCCACAACCCCGATTATACAACGCTCACGGGCTATCCGTATAATCGGTTTGGGCTGTTCCCATTTCGCTCGCCGCTACTTTGGGAATCGCTTTTGCTTTCCTTTCCTGGGGGTACTAAGATGTTTCAGTTCCCCCCGTTTGCCTCCTATGCCTATGTATTCAACATAGGATATCACGCTATGAGGCGTGATGGGTTTCCCCATTCGGAAATCTCCGGATCATAGCTTGTTTAGCAGCTCCCCGAAGCTTATCGCAGCTTACCACGTCCTTCCTCGCCACCTGATGCCAAGGCATCCACCGTTTGCCCTTAGTAGCTTGACCTTTTGACACGATCACACTTTTGTATCTGCTTGGCACTCAGATCATCTATCAATATTCAATTGTCAATGAGCAACGCAGTCAATTACTGCTTTTCTATCTGGTGGAGGTGAACGGATTCGAACCGACGACCTCCTGCGTGCAAGGCAGGCGCTCTCCCAACTGAGCTACACCCCCAAACATCACATCTGTAAGGGCCTTATTACGCGCCACACCTTTCAACTTTCTGAATGGTGGGCCTAGATAGATTTGAACTATCGACCTCACGCTTATCAGGCGTGCGCTCTAACCAACTGAGCTATAGGCCCTTATCTTTGCTCAATTATCAAAAAGCACTTTCATGCTTTCTCAAAACTAAACAGCAGCAGTTCACTTGTGGATTATGTGTGTCACAGTGGCGAACCACTGTGATTTGACACCTTAGAAAGGAGGTGATCCAGCCGCAGGTTCCCCTACGGCTACCTTGTTACGACTTCACCCCAATCACTAACCATACCTTAGGCGGCTGCCTCCCGGCACTCAATTTAATAGCTCTCCCGCTTCTCGCAGTTATTGGAAAGCCACTAAACTGAGTGCCGGGTTGGCCCACCGACTTCTGGTACAGCCAGCTCTCATGGTGTGACGGGCGGTGTGTACAAGGCCCGGGAACGTATTCACCGCGTCATGCTGATACGCGATTACTAGCGATTCCGGCTTCATGGAGTCGGGTTGCAGACTCCAATCCGAACTGGGACCGGTTTTTTGGGATTAGCTCCCCCTCGCGGGATTGCGACCCATTGTACCGGCCATTGTAGCACGTGTGTAGCCCTGGGCATAAGGGCCATGAGGACTTGACGTCATCCCCACCTTCCTCCGGTTTGACACCGGCAGTTTCCTTAGAGTGCCCAACTCAATGATGGCAACTAAGGATGAGGGTTGCGCTCGTTGCGGGACTTAACCCAACATCTCACGACACGAGCTGACGACAGCCATGCAGCACCTGTCACCGGGTTCCCCGAAGGGCACTCTCGTGTTTCCACAAGATTCCCGGGATGTCAAGCCCAGGTAAGGTTCTTCGCGTTGCGTCGAATTAAACCACATGCTCCACCGCTTGTGCGGGCCCCCGTCAATTCCTTTGAGTTTTAATCTTGCGACCGTACTCCCCAGGCGGGGCATTTAATGCGTTAGCGTCGGCACAGGGAGGGTCAATACTCCCTTCACCTAATGCCCATCGTTTACGGCGTGGACTACCAGGGTATCTAATCCTGTTTGCTCCCCACGCTTTCGGGTCTCAGCGTCAGTATCGTTCCAGAGAGCCGCCTTCGCCACCGGTGTTCCTCCCAATATCTACGAATTTCACCTCTACACTGGGAATTCCACTCTCCTCTCCCGTACTCTAGTGAACCAGTTTCAGATGCACTTCCTCGGTTGAGCCGAGGGCTTTCACATCTGACTTGATCCACCGCCTACACCCGCTTTACGCCCAGTAATTCCGAACAACGCTCGCACCCTCCGTATTACCGCGGCTGCTGGCACGGAGTTAGCCGGTGCTTCCTCTGGTGGTACCGTCAAAATCAGAGGCTATTAACCACCTGATCTTTCTTCCCACCTGACAGGGCTTTACAACCCGAAGGCCTTCTTCACCCACGCGGCGTTGCTGCGTCAGGCTTTCGCCCATTGCGCAATATTCCCCACTGCTGCCTCCCGTAGGAGTCTGGACCGTGTCTCAGTTCCAGTGTGGCTGATCATCCTCTCAGACCAGCTACCCATCGTTGCCTTGGTAGGCCATTACCCTACCAACAAGCTAATGGGACGCGGGCCCATTCTTGAGCGGCAGCTTCTTCGAGAGGCCACCTTTCCTTCCCAACTCCGAAGAGAAGGGAAGCGTATCCGGTATTAGCGGACCTTTCGGTCAGTTATCCCGGTCTCAAGGGCAGGTTACCCACGCGTTACTCACCCGTGCGCCACTTTACTCATTCCCCGAAGGGAACTTTCTCGTACGACTTGCATGTGTTAAGCACGCCGCCAGCGTTCGTTCTGAGCCAGGATCAAACTCTCCAGTTTAAACTGCCAACTTCCCTAAGGAAGCTGCTCTGTGAGATTTCGACCCCACAAGCGAACTTGCTGCTATTTAGTTTTCAAAAAGCATTGCGCCAAACGCGCATCATACAATTTATCAATTCCTGGGTGCCTTGTCAAGTCTTTTTTTTAATCTTTTTTGCACCCGCCAAACTCTTTCACCCAATCGGTGAGCGTGGATATTATAGAATCCTGTTGGGTTTGTCAAGTCTTTTTTGTGAATTTTCAAAATTTCTAAAAAAGAGGAATAATGATATAATTACAACAAGATACATCACGCCTTTCTAAATGCCGCTCAAAAATATTTTCTGCAGGAAGAAATTTTCATCTCTTTTCGGGTACAAAAGCAAGAAAACAGATCCCCCCGATAAAAAGCGTAACCACCGACAACACCCCCATCCGGGTGCTTTTGGTCAGAAAGGCTGTCGCACCCATTAACACGGGCCCCAGAATGGCCGCGAAACGCCCCAGCATATTGTAAACACCGAAATAGGTTGCTTCTTTTCTCTCTGGCACCAGGCGGCCGAACAGCGCGCGGCTGAGAGACTGCACCCCTCCCTGAAAAAACCCGACACCACCTGCCAGGAAGAAAAAATCACGCCCGCTTTTCATAAAGAGACTTCCGAACGTAATGATGATATAGCCCGCCAGTCCAATGAGGATACCTCTTTTCGCCCCCAGCCGCCCTCCAATTTTTCCAAACAGCAGTGTGGCGGGAAACGCGATGAACTGGGTCATCAGCAGGGCCATCATGAGGTCCTTCGGACGCAATCCGAGAGACAGGCCATAATCGACCGCCATCCGGATGATCGTCCCCACGCCATCAATGTAAAGCCAGTACCCAATCAAAAAGAGGGCGATGCGCTTGTCGGACATCATTTGGCGCAACGTTTTGAGAAGCGTTCGGGCCCACTTTTCCAGGAATGGCTGCGTAGGAAGAGGTGTTTCTTTGACGTACAGAAAGAGGGGGATCGAAAAAATTCCCCACCAGGCGGCTGTAAGGCCAAACGACGACCGTGCGGCAACACCCTTTGAGGCGAAGCCGAAGGCATCAGGGAACATGACAGCGGCCACGCAGAAGGCGAAAAAAAGCCCCCCTCCCATGTAGCCCAGCGCGTATCCCAGCGCGGAAACCTGGTTCAATTGGTCAGAAGGGGCAACTTCAAGCAGAAGAGAATCATAAAAGATGTTTCCCCCCAAGAAGCCGATCGTGGCAAGCACATAAAGGGCACCCGCCATCAGGTACCCGCCCTGGGGAACTGCCATCAAGCCTCCCGTTGTGACGATACCAAGAAAAACGAAGGCGAAGAGAAAGGCCTTTCGTTTGCCCGCCCTGTCGGAAAGCGCGCCCAACAAAGGCGCGGCCAGAGCGATGACAGCGCTTGCCGCGGAATTGGCCATTCCCAGCCGGAAGGTCGCGACGGTGGCATCTTTGGAGAGGCACCAGTACTGGCGAAAGACGACCGGAAAGAATCCCGCCATCACCGCCGCGGCAAAGGCGGAGTTGGCCCAGTCATACAGGGCCCAGGCATAAACTCGTCGTTTCCGATGTTTTATAATAGGCCGCCTCCAGACAGGATTGCCAACCACATAAATTAAAGATTTCTGTTTCTTTGCTGTTAAACCAACGAAACGGGAGGTGTGTCAAGGGACAAAGGGTGACAGAAGCGAGATAGGGTTACGACCCGGGGACAGCGCGACAGTCATCAGCAGATTAGGTTAACCCCTTTTTCGGTTGACCCGAGGGCCTATCCGACCCGGATATGCTTCCTGACCCATTGAGGAACGGATTGCAATCTATAATAATAGGCCATGGTGTGGAAGCAGGTGGAGGAACAATAGGGCATACACTTCTTCTTAACGGCCTGAAGTTCGGCTTCATCAAATTTAGGCTCCCAGATTTTTCCCCAGTCGTGATCATAGGTGATGAGGTCAAAACAGGGAGACAGGCTCCCGTCCGGCCTGATCAGAGCCCCGTTATGGCCGGCCCGGCAGTCCCATGGTTTTGTTTTGCCTTTCATTCTTTCCTTAAATAGTTGCAGGTGTTCGATGGAGTTGACCATTGGCCATCCTTGGCGCTGTTTTTCGATGAGCCAGTCTAACAGTTCGGTTACTTCGTCGTACTGGTCCGGAGTAATTGAGAGCATGTCGTCCTGATGTTTGTAATGGGTGGTGTCCACGAAGCTGTGAGGAGGCTCGTTGAGATGGTAGTCGGTACCAATCTTGTTCTGGTGGGCGATCTCAGTCAGCAGTTTCACATCCTTGATATTGTTTCGGCAGATATTGATGTTAAAAAATGTTAGGTATCCGTATTTCTTCTGGCGTTCCACGAGATACCTGAACTGAGGTTCGATATTGAGCAGGGCTTTTGGAAGGCCCTTTTTGGGCGCCACGCAGTCAACTGCCAGGTTGATAGCCGCGACCCCCGCTTTTCCAACTTCATCTATGAACGCCTTGTCCAGCAGATACCCATTCGTGGGCAGATACATGAAAAAACCATTTTCCGCGCCGTACCGGATGACCTCCAGGATAAAGTCCTTCCTCATCAGCGGCTCGCCCCCCATAATCGGGATGACTCTGCAGCCGAGCGTTTTAAGCCAGTCAATCGCGCTTTTGGCGGTTTCTAAATCCATCCCCGGGAGGTTGTTGTTATACTGAAAACAGTAATGACAATCTATGTTACACTGCCATTCCGTGTAAAGGTAACATAACACGGGCCTGAACTCGTTTGGATGAAGACGGGAATTCAAATAAGGGATGACCCATCTCCTGACTGCCTTGGCGCCGTTGAGAACTTTGTAGGTTGCCGTGCGGATCATGGCTGGATCCTCCTTTATGAAGACGCGTACCCACCTATATCTAAAAAATATAGCGTAATCTCATGGAGTCAAGCACTTTTTGAGTCATTTGAACGGTTCCTGCGGCGTGCGCGTTGACAATCACAAGTTTGGTCGGTATCCTACATGTACAGTCCGATATGGCTGAGTACCTCTATGCTGAAAGCGATTCAAACATACGCCCGGGATTGTGCGAACGTCATCGCGAAGATTACGGGGATTGACGTGGAAATCGTCGATACGGACCTTGTCCGTATCGCGGGGACCGGGATCTTTCGTTCGGGATTGGATGAGTCCGCGCGCAGGGGCGAGGAGATTTACCGGTACGTCATGCGCTCCGGCCGTACTTTCATCTTGTCAGATCCCCGTCGGAATCCCCTTTGCCAGGATTGCGAGGCTCAGGAAGAATGTGGCGTGACCCTGCAGATTTCGACGCCTGTCTATTCCGGAGACACAGTGGTGGGCGCAATTGGGCTGGTTTGCGCCGATGATAGCCAACGGAAACGCGTTCAGAAAAACCTGGAGACCTTTGCATACTTCCTTGGACAGATGGCGGAGCTGTTGAGCCATAAGCTGGGAGATCATCTGAAACTCGAGAAGACCCAGACATTTCTCGAACTTATGACGCGAATTGTGGACGTCAATAACCGAAGCGTGATTATTTTCAATACCTCAGGGGGGGTGACCTACCTGAATGCCCGGGCCAGGGAAGACCTGGGCCTTCCGGGAGATTTAAACCCAACCGGTCTTTCCATCGAACCCACAGGGAACCGGTATTCGGATTTTGATGAGTTCAAGGTGACGGTGAACGGCCGGGAGACGGTCATGCTGGGACACATGACGGCCTTGCCACCCCAGGACCCCCATTTTGGAAGCGTCTTTGTGTCTGACCCCCTTTCTCGGGTGGCCCGTCAGATATCTGACCTCACTTCCGGGGAATTCCCCTATGAAATCTCCTCCATCGTGGGCCAGTCGGACAGCATTGTTCTGCTGAAAAAGCAGATACATCATATCGCCAAGTCTCCGTCCACGGTGCTCATTACGGGAGAAACCGGGACAGGCAAGGAGCTGGTCGCGCGGGCGATTCACAACGAAAGCGACCGTAAAGACAAACCTTTTATCGCCATCAACTGCGGTGCCATCCCGGATACCCTGCTGGAAACCGAGTTTTTCGGCTACACGCGGGGGGCCTTTACCGGCGCGGACCCCAAAGGAAAAATCGGAAAGTTCGAGCTGGCGAACGGCGGGATTTTGTTTCTCGACGAGATCGGCAGCCTGCCCATTTACCTCCAGGCGAAACTGCTCCGGGTGCTGCAGGAGCGCCATTTCACACGGGTAGGCTCCACCCGGCTCATCCACATCGACGTACGCATTATCGCCGCCACGAATGAGAGCCTCCAAGGCCTGATCGAGGAGGGGCGGTTTCGCAAGGATCTCTTCTACCGCCTGAATGTGATTCCTCTGGAGGTGCCCCCCCTTCGGGAGAGGATTGACGATATTCCCCTTCTCGTGGAACACTTCCTTGAAAAGTATTGCGCCCTGCTTGGAAAGCCCACCGTCTATCTTCCCTCCTCTTTGCTCGACACGCTTCAGACCTATCACTGGCCGGGAAACGTGCGGGAGCTGGAAAATGTGATTGAATTCATGGTGAACATGATGCCGGAGGCGGGCCCTCTCGAGGCAGAACTCTTGCCGCCTTACCTCCGGCGAGTGGGAGTCACCGGGGCTCCTGGAGAAGACCTTGAAGCCTCCGGCGCTATTCTTCCCCTGGAAACCCTCGAACGGCAGGCCATAACCGCCGCGCTGGAGCGTTTCGGCAAGAATACGAAAGGGAAGCGTCTCGCGGCGGAGGCCCTGAAGATCAGCATCGCCACGCTTTACCGTAAGATACGGGAATACGGCCTTTCCGATTGATTCCCTGGCCTTTTTAGATTCTCGAAAAGAGAACGGATTATCATTTTGAAAGGGGAATCTGTGACCCTTTGAGGGAAAACTCGTTTAACCCCGTGAAACCACGGGTGTTATTTTAAAATGCCTTTGACACCTACCTGGCCCTGTTTTTGCTTATTTATTAAAAAGGTAGTAAAGCGCAAACAACAAAACAGAAGGAGAGAAAACGTGAAAAAAGAAATCATCGCGACGAAAGATGCCCCCGCGGCAGTGGGGCCTTATTCACAGGCCGTTCGTTCCGGCAGCACGATTTATGTTTCCGGGCAGGTGCCCATCGACCCTGAAACAGGGAAAATGCCCGAGACCATCGAGGAGCAGGCGAAACAGTGCCTGAAAAACATCCAGGCCATCCTGAAATCGGTGGGCGCGGGGATGGAAAACGTGGTTCGATGCGGCATCTTCATGACGAATCTCGATGACTTCAAAACGGTCAACGAGATCTACGCGTCCTTTTTCTCGGGCGACTATCCGGCACGGGCGACGGTTGAGGTGGCGCGGTTGCCCCTGGGAGCCATGATCGAGATTGACGCCATCGCGGAAGTTTGATGGTTTCGCAAAAAAAGGAGAGAGAGATGAACAATATAAAATTTCTGGAAAACCCGATGCGCAAAGCATCGGGGCAGGGGGCGGATACCGCCTTTCTTTCACTCGAGGAGGCACAGCGTGCCCGGTCCTTTCATAAAAGTTTCAGGGAATACCAGCCGACCCCGCTCGTTTCCCTGCCGAACCTGGCAAAGGCTTTGGGGGTGGGGCGTATCTATGTCAAGGATGAGTCAAAACGGTTCGGCCTGAACGCCTTCAAGGTGTTGGGCGCTTCATACGCCATTGGTCGGTACCTTGCCGACCGGCTGGGATGGGACCCCTCCCGGGCCACGAGGGACGCGCTGGGATCACCCGAGGCGCGGGAAAAGGTGGGAGACATCGTTTTCACGACCGCGACGGATGGCAACCACGGACGCGCCGTCGCCTGGACCACGCAGCAGTTGGGCCAGAAGGCCGTGGTATACATGCCGAAGGGATCGGACCCGACGCGCCTGGCCAACATCCGCGCCCATGGTGCCGAGGCCTCTATCACGGACCTCAACTACGATGATGCCGTTCGGCTGTCACTGAAGATGGCCCAGGAGAACGGGTGGGTCATCGTCCAGGATACGGCGTGGGAAGGCTATGAAGATATCCCCCGGTGGATTATGGAGGGATATACCACGCTGGCGCTGGAAGCCCTGGAGCAGCTTCGGGAAGATGGCGTGTCCGAACCCACGCACATCTTTCTTCAGGCGGGGGTTGGCTCGTTCGCCGGCGGCGTGGTTGGGTTTCTCGCCTCCACGCTGGGCGACAAGATGCCGACGGCTGTGATCGTGGAACCCAACAAGGCGGATTGCTACTACCGGTCCGCGGAGGCGGGAGACGGAAAGCCGCACGCGGTGACCGGCGACCTGGATACGCTGATGGCCGGGCTGGCCTGTGGGGAACCCAATACCATCGGATGGGAAATTGTGCGGGATTATGCGCACGCCTTCATTTCCTGCCCCGACTGGGTGGCCGCCAACGGGATGCGCATCCTGGGAGCCCCCAGGACGGGAGACCCGCGGGTTGTTTCCGGGGAATCCGGGGCGGTTACCACAGGAATCCTGGAATGCCTCATGCTTTACTCTCAGTTGAGTGAGGCGCGAAAAGCCCTGAACCTGGGCGAAGACGCGACCGTCCTTCTGGTGAGCACGGAGGGAGATACCTCTCCACGGGTGTATCGCGACGTGGTCTGGCACGGAAAGGCGTGCAGCCCCGTGTTTCCCGACGCGTGAGATGCGCGGGAAAAGCCCTGAAAATGCCCGGCATCTCAAATCGTGGTATGATGAAGCCATAAAAAGAGGTTGTTATAGGTTAGCCTATGAGTAAACAGATCAGTAAGGCAGTACGGAGGGTTGACGCGGTTGACAAAGCGTCGGGGCGTGCGCGGTATATTGCGGACCACGATTTCGGTGAACTTCTTTACGCCCGGATCTTGCGTTCGGAACGGCCCCGGGCTGTCATCACCGGAATATCGAAACCGGAGTTTCCGGAGGGATACTATTACATCGACGCCCGCGATATTCCTGAAGGTGGCAAAAACAGAATCCGGATAATCAAGGAGGACTGGCCGGTCTTTGCCGAGGGAGAGGTGCGCTACATCGGAGAAACCATCGCTCTCGTGGTAGGCCCGGACCGGGAAAAGGTCCTGGAATTGCTGTCACAAATCACGGTGACCTACGAGGACAGGGAGCCTGCCACCACCATCGAGGAAGGCCTGGCCTGCAAGGGGGGTCCCATCGTCGGTGAAGACAACCTCTTCGGCGCGTACACTCTTATCAAGGGCGATCCGGACGCGGCATTTAAACGGGCGGCGCGCGTCGTGGAAGGCACCTATCGCACCGGGTTCCAGGAGCATCTCTACATGGAAACGCAGGGGATGGTGGGGACCTGGGAAGATGGAAAGCTGACCCTGTACGCCTCGGCCCAGTGCCCTTTTTACATCCGAAAATCGGTTGCCGGTGTGCTGGGCGTGGAGGAGGCCGAAATCCGGGTCCGGCAGGTGACGACGGGAGGCGCCTTTGGCGGCAAGGAGCATTTCCCGGATGTTATCGCGACACCCCTGGCGGTGGCCGTCAACAAGATTCACAAGCCTGTTCAGCTCATCTTTGATCGGGATGAAGATATTCCGTTCACTTGTAAGCGGCACCCCAGCCGGATTACGATTCGGACGGCCCTTGACGCGCGGGGAAATATCCTGGGGATGGATATCGACACTGTCATCAACGCCGGGGGGTACGAATCCAGCTCCCTCATTGTTCTGCAGCGGGCGATCCTGCATGGGCTTGGCGTTTACAATATTCCTTCGGCCCGGGTACGGGGGCGGGCGGTGGCCACCAATACCTTCCCGTCTGACGCCTTCAGAGGGTTTGGCGCGCCGCAGGGCCTTTACGCCATCGAAGTGCACATGAGTCAGGTGGCACGGGCCCTTGGTGAGCAGCCGGCGGCGTTCAAACGGCGCTATTTCATCCGCAAGGGCGACATGACCGTGACGAACGCCACCATGAAGGATAACGTGATCCTCGAGGAGATGTTCAAAGCCGTGGACGAGATGTCCGGATACACGGAAAAGGCGCGGGCATACGAGAACGACCCCCTGAGAGGAATCGGCATTGCCTTCGTGAACCACGGGTGCGGCTTTACCGGAAACGGCGAGCAGGAAATCATCAAGAGCGTCGTTCGGATGAAGCGCACGGGGCCGCACCAGGCCGCACTGTATGTCTCCAACGTGGAGATGGGGCAGGGGTTGCAGACGGTTCTCCGGAAGATTGCCGCGAAGGAACTGGGGCTGGATTACACGGATATCGCGTACGACAACCCGGACACGGATATCGTGCCCGACTCCGGCCCTACGGTGGCATCCCGCTCCACGATGGTGGTGGGGTACCTCATTCAGGAATGCGCGAAGAAGCTGAAGGACAGATGGGACGAGGGCATCGGGGTGGAGGCGGAGCAGCATTATCGCCATCCCGAAGGCCTGACCTGGGACCAGGAGACATTTCAGGGGGACGCGTATCCTTCCTATGGGTGGGGGATCAACGTGATCGAGGTAGCGCTGGACCTGGTGACCTACGAAGTCCGGACGACGGGCATCTGGAGCGCCTTCGATGTGGGGGTTCCCATCGACGAGACCATCATGGCGGGACAGGTTTCCGGGGGGATTATCCAGGCCGTGGGATACGCCGCCCTGGAAAAGTGCGAAGTCAGGGACGGCATGTTTTACCAGCGGACCATGGCCGATTACACCATCCCCACGGCGGTCGATTTTCCGGAGGTAAAAAACGTCTTTCTGGAGAATCCGTATCCCTATGGGCCCTCCGGGGCTCGCGGCGCGGGGGAGCTTGTATTCGATGCCGCGGCACCCGCTTACGTAGATGCGATTCAGAGTCTGACGGGGAGAAATGTGTATGACCTGCCGGTAACACCGGAAACGATTATGGGAGTTCTGAAACGATGAAGGAAATCACGTTTACACTGAATGATGAGACGGTTAGGGTTACGGAGGACCCCCTGAAACGCCTCCTGGATGTGCTTCGGGAGGACCTGGGGATGACCGGGGTCAAGGAGGGATGCGGGGAAGGTGAATGCGGGGCCTGTTCCATTCTTCTGGACGGAAAGCTGGTCAACGCCTGTATGGTGCCCCTCGGCGTCGTGGAGGGGCGAGAAGTTGTGACGCCGGAGGGACTCCGGGAGACCGAGAAGGGCAAGACCCTGATCGAGGCCTTTGCCGACACCGGCGCTGTCCAGTGCGGGTTCTGCACGCCGGGCATGGTGATGGCGGCGGAGGCGCTTTTAGAAGAAAACGCCGACCCGTCGGAGGAAGAGATTCGGCAGGCGCTATCCGGAAACCTGTGCCGATGCACCGGCTATGACCTAATTATCAAAGGGGTTCGCGCCGCCGCTGAAAGGGGGAAAGAGTTATGGTAACCACGTTCAGGCCCGAAACCCTTGAGGAGGCCCTCGCGCTGAAGGCGGAATCCGACCTCATGCCGTTTGCTGGCGGCACCGACCTCATGGTCAGATACCACAGCTGGAGCGGAACCCTCCCGAAGTTTCCCAGGGATGTCCTGTTCCTGGGGCACCTGAGGGAAC
>WGDA01000095.1 GCA_015493505.1 Pseudomonadota bacterium
ATACGCCCTGGAAGAGTTTGACAACGTGGCCATTATTGTGGAATTGACCATCCTCTTCTTCTTCCTGCTGATGCTGCACCGGGAGACGGGGCCGGATGGGCATTCGCTGACACACGCCCTCGTGACCGGTTCTCTGGGTGCCTGGTTCTGGATCGGCGCGGTGATCGTGGGGATGATCCTGCCCCTGATCATCAACTTCTTCTCCGCCTTGAGCCACAAAGAGAGCGGGAAGGCGCCATCCATTTTATCTCCGATTCTCATCCTGATCGGTGGGTTCATCCTGCGCGTTGTGATTGTTTATGCCGGCCAGGTTGGACTGGGATAGCGTGAGCTGACTTTAACCTAAAATTAACCTAAAAACCCCCGCGGGGCCTTTCCCTCGCGGGGGTTTTCTTTCTCGAATGATCCCCAACGAAACATTCTTCAGCCACCAGCCCTTAGCCTTGAGTGTAAAACACGTGTTGAAGCATGAGTTGTCACACCCCTTTTCCCCTTTAATCCGAACAGTTGCTTCCACCTTCCACCTCCTACCTTCAGCCTTTTTAAACCTTTGCCAGTTCTTCCCACGTCTTGGCCTTTTCCTCAAGGTAGGTCAAAACGCCGGCGATAGCTGACTCCGGGGTATGGCGAAGGAGAGAGAAGGCGTCGTCCCGCGCCTGTTTGAGCAGGTGGCTGTCCCAGCCGAGAAAGCGGGTCTGAAACAGGGGGGAGCCGGATTGGCGCACGCCGATGAGGTCGCCGGGGCCACGAATGGCCAGGTCCTCCTCGGCGATTCTGAACCCGTCCGTGGTTTCTTCCATGATGGCAAGCCGTTTTCGGGCGTCGTCCGTCTGTCCCCCGTGGACGACGAGGTAGCAGGAGGACAAGGCCCGTCCGCGCCCTACCCGTCCGCGCAACTGGTGAAGCTGGGAGAGGCCGAAGCGTTCCGCGTGCTCAATCACCATGATGGAGGCGTTGGGGACATCGACGCCGACTTCAACCACGGTGGTGGAAACCAGCACCTGGATTTCACCGGACGTAAACCGAGCCATCAGGGCCTCCTTTTCCTCGGGGGCGAGGCGGCCGTGCATGAGCCCGACGGTATATTCGGGGAAAATCCTTTCCTGGAGCCACCGGGCGTTGGAAGTGGCGTCCTTCAGGTCGAGTTTTTCCGATTCTTCAATGAGGGGATAGATGACATAGATCTGCCGTCCCTGTTTGATCTCTTTCCTCAGGTTCCGGTAGAGGGTTTCCCGCAGCCGTCCCGGCACACACTTGGTTCGGACCGGTTTCCGCCCGGGTGGCAGCTCGTCGATGATGGACAAATCCATGTCGCCGTACAGGGTCATGGCGAGGGTGCGGGGGATGGGGGTGGCGGTCATCATGAGGACATCGGGAGGCGGGCCCTTGCTGACAAGTTCCAGGCGCTGGCGGACCCCGAACCGGTGCTGCTCGTCGATGATGACGAGACCCAGGTTAGCAAAGGTGACCTCTTTCTGAAAAAGGGCGTGGGTTCCGATGACGAGCCGGGCCTTTCCCGACTGGATGGACTCGTGGAGAGCCGATTTCTCCGAGGGGCGCAGGGACCCCGTCAGGAGGACGGGGACGGTACCTTCAAAGATGGGAAGGTCCTGGAATGTGTGAAAGTGCTGTCGCGCGAGAATCTCCGTGGGGGCCATGAGGGCAACCTGGAACCCGTGGTTCAGAAAAAGGGCGGCGGCGATGGCGGAGACAACCGTTTTGCCACTGCCCACGTCGCCTTGGAGGAGGCGGTTCATTGGCCTTTCGGAGGTGATGTCCCGGAAAATCTCCCCTACGGCGCGGGCCTGCGCCTTCGTGAGCGTGAACGGAAGCCGGTTGAGGATCGCGCGCAGCTCTTCACGGGAGGCGGGACAGGTTACGCCCTGCGCGGTTGTCCGGTGCTGTTTCTTCCGGGCGAGGAAGAGCTCGAAGAAGAAATAGGTTTCGTAGAGGAAACGCTGGCGGGCCATTTCCAGGTTCGCGGGGAGGCAAAGCGACGGGTCGGTGGCGTGCAGTGTCGCGAGTCCGTCCCGGAGAGAGGGGAAATGATAAGCCTCCCGGATGGGCGCGGGAAGGGGGTCTTCCAGATAGGGCGTGGCCCGTTTCATGGCCTCCCGCGCGAGTTTCAGGAAAGGCTTCTGGCCGATGTCCCCCACCTCCGGGTAGATGGGAAGCAGGGTGCCAAAGCGTTCAGGCGGCCGGGAACCGGACGCCTTTTCCATGTCGGGATGGTGCATTTCCAGCAGGAGGCCGAACCGTCTGACGTCCCCGCAGATGTGGTAGGTTTCCCCCGGCTTCAGTTGTTTTTTGAAATAGGAGATCCCCTTGAACCACTTGAGGGTCAGGGTGCCCGTGCCGTCCCCCACTTGCGCCTCCAGATAGGCATGCTTTCCGAACCCCTTGGGCGTGAGCCGGATGATTTTGGCAACGATGTAGGCGCTCTTTCCCGGCGCGAGGTCCCGAATGGCGATTTTCCGACGGCGATCTTCGTAACGATAGGGGAATCGGTTGAGGAGGTCTCCCAAAGTCGCGCACCCCATCTTTTCGAGAGATTTCAGGCGGGAAGGCCCGACCCCCTTGAGGCGCGCGACGGAGACATTCAGAACCTTAATCATATCCCGTATTTTGGCTTCGTTTGGAAGCTCTCCCGGCCTTAACGCCCAGACGAGACCTTCAATTTCATGTGTGTCAAGGGACGCGATCTCCCGAAGGGCATCCTGAAGGATGAGTTTTTTCCTCTTTGGAGGGAATTGATCGAATCCCGTAAAGAGGCGGATGATTTTTTCGATAAAGGGAACAGGAAGGGCGCGTTCCTTGAGCGCCGCGTCCGCCCAGGCCCGAACAAACCGCTCCATATCCTTGACCACATGGAGGTGGGCGAAGTCATCCTTCGCGGCGAATTGGAGCGGTCCCTTTAGGCGGTCGAGGGACGCGGAAGGGTCCACCTATTTATCCAGTTTTTCCTTCAAAATCTTGTTGACCATCTGGGGGTTTGCCTTTCCCTTGGTCTTTTTCATTACCTGTCCCACGAAAAATCCGAGGAGCTTGGTTTTGCCACCCCTGTAACGATCCACCTGTTCGGGGTTTTCGGACAGGACTTCGTCGATGACGGCTTCGATCGCTTCCTGATCAGTGACCTGAATAAGGTTTTTCTCCCGGACGATTTTCTCGGGAGGGTCTCCCGTGGCAACCATCTCGGCGAAGACCGTCTTGGCAATCTTTCCGCTGATGGTGCCCTTTTCAATCATCAGAATCATCTCGCCCAGGTGGCGCGCCGTGACGGGAAAGTCGGTAATTTCCCTTTTACTTTCCTTCAGTTCCCGCAGAACCTCCACCATCACCCAGTTGCTGGCCTGTTTGGGTGCGTCACAGACCGCGACGCAGGCCTCGAAGTAGTCGGCCACGGCCTTTTCCGCCGTGATAACCTCCGCGTCATAGAGGGGAATGCCATACTGTGAAACCAGGCGATCGCGTTTCTCGCTGGGGAGCTCCGGCAGACTCTTCCGAACGTCTTCCACCCACGATTCTTCCACCACGAGCGGCAGGAGATCCGGATCCGGGAAATACCGGTAGTCATCCGCCTCTTCTTTCCCCCGCATGGTTCGGGTCACGCCCGCGGCGGCGTCCCAGAGCCGTGTCTCCTGGACAACGGTCTCCCCGCTTTCCAGAACGGCGATCTGCCGTTCGATTTCGTATTCCAGGGCCTTCTCGACGTTGCGGAAGGAATTCATATTCTTCAACTCCGTCCGGGTGCCGAATTTTTCACTTCCCCTGGGGCGAACGGAGATGTTGGCGTCACACCGAAAGCTTCCCTCTTCCATATTCCCGTCAGAGATTTCCAGGTAGCGGAGGATAGCCCGCAGAGTCCGGAGGTAAGCGCCGGCCTCCCGGGGGGAACGCATGTCGGGCTCGCTGACGATCTCGATGAGAGGAACCCCGGAGCGGTTATAGTCCACCAAGCTGTAAGGGGTATCGGTGAAGGACCCCGGATGGACGAGTTTACCCGCGTCTTCCTCCATGTGGATGCGGGTCAGCCCGATGCGTTTCGTATCGCCATCAACGAGGATCTCCACGAATCCGTGTTCTGCCAGCGGGAGTTCGTACTGAGAGATCTGGTAACCCTTGGGCAGATCGGGATAGAAGTAATTCTTTCGGGCGAACCGGCTGACGCGGGCGATGGTACAGTGGGTCGCCAGCCCCATCTTGATGGCGTATTCCACGACCTTTTTATTGAGGACCGGAAGGACGCCCGGCTGTCCCGTGCAGACGGGGCAGATGTGCGTGTTGGGCGGAGCGCCGAATTCCGTGGAACAACTGCAGAAAATCTTCGTGCTGGTGTTGAGTTGCGCGTGAACCTCCAGCCCGATTACGGGTTCATACTCCATGAATAGCCTCCTTGAGGTGGGATTGGGGCGGGGCCTCGATTCCTGTTTTGATATATTCCAGGGCTCGCGACAGGCGGTCTGTCATTTCCCTAAAGTCTCCTTCAATTTCTCTCGGCAGGATTTCCAGTGTGATGGCCTCATTGTAATGGGATTGGTGCAAGGTTTCAAGGACCTCTTCGAGGGGCAGGATGCCTTTCCCGGGGAAAAGGTGTTCCCGTCCATCCTTGTAATCGCTGAAATGGATGTTTTTAACCCGCTGGGTGTCCAGAAGTTTCTGAAAATTTTCCATGAATCGCTTCTCACGGGTTCCCAGATGGGTTACGTCGAGGGTCAGGGCGAGGTTGTGTGCCTCGGCGAATTTTATCAGGGCGTCGGGGGCGGAAAGGAAATAGGTGCCAATCTTCAGCGGGCCATGACTGACCGGCATGTTTTCGATGGCGATGGTCAGGAAGCGGTTGCCGAACCTCTCCTGGAAGTCCGGGATGCCTTTCAGGCTCCGGTAAAATCCAAACTCGAAATCGAGCCACCGAGGCGGGTGGAACGTCACGAGGGGGATTCGGAATTTTTCCGCCAGATCGATGGTTTTCTGCAGGGATTCGAAGAGGTTGCCCCAGCCCCGAAGGCGGTAGAAAGGCGCGTGAATCCCGTTGATGGGGCCCCGTTTCAGGGTCTCTTCAATTTCTCTTTCGCCGCTCACGTTTTGAAACCCGTAACCCAGAACCAGTTCAATGCCGTCGAATCCGACCCGCCGGGCGATTTCGGCTACGACCCAGGGCGATTTTTTGTACAGGGTTCCTGACGAGAGCAGAATCTTCATACACTTGGCCAGTTGGAAGAGAAAGGGGAACGAAACCAGGTCATGTCAACTCTCCGGCTTCTTGAAAACGACGCATACTTTTTCTATGATAGGTAAAAGGATAGCGAAGCTGTGAAAAAACAATGGTGCCAAGACCCATATCATCCATCCTTCCATGTGTGATAGTGATAATTTGCCGTTACATACCCCATTTTTTGCTGTAAGTCTATACAGAAACCGGTCCAGAATCCACCATCAAAAAGTCATCAGGGATTTTTTGGGGGTATACGCGTGAGGTTTTTATCATAAAGGGGTTGGATTTATGTTAGTGGCAGCTATAACAGCATCATAGACTCC
>WGDA01000096.1 GCA_015493505.1 Pseudomonadota bacterium
CTTTCGCTTGGGATACGGATCATGTCCCGCAGAAACTTTGTCATGTCCGGTTCGTATCGCTTCGCCAGTTCGTTAATCTTTGTAAAATCCGGTGTGCTCATCATAACCTCCTCTTGCATGTCTGTCACGCGTGATTCGTTTGTCTGAATTAGGTGAAGCAATATCAGGGCCAGAGAGATGCTGAAGGCTATGATTGAATAACAGGGTATAATTACAGGATATTAGCCTGGTAGAGGCGGAATTTTCACCTCTACAACAGGCTATCAATGTGATAAAGTGTTCTTCTTTTGAGAAAACAAAAACAGCCAGGCGTTCATCCCGGAAACTTCAGGAAAGCCACACGTCTTCCCTATTCCTCATAGTCGTCCATGTCGTAATCCATCATCATGTCACTGACGATTCTCAGAAACACCCCGAGAGACTCGGACAGGTTTTTGACAACCTCGCTGTACTGCCTTTTTTCTTCAACCGTTTTGGCTCCGGCCATGGCCTTGAGTGTTTCAAGCAGTTCTTCGGACAACGCGTCCATCAGTTTTTCGGGATCCATCGTGTGGCCTCCTTGTTCTTCCATGGGTTCCTGGTTTCCAAACAGGGGAATCACCTTCGTGGGATCCCCGTCTTGTCTTCGCTTCATCTGTTTTTGCCTCCGTTTTCTTGGTGCCTTTGGGGCGTTTCAGCCTGGTTTGGGGCATACGCCTTCCGTGCGCCTCCATTCAGGAATCTCAGTCAGACACGCCTCAATCCGCCGCGGGGTCAAATTCTCCGTCCAGGATCTCCACCAGTGTTCCCAGCATTCTCTGGGGAGGTTCCAGGAAGGCGTAACGGTATCCCTTTACGTGCCGGGGCGCGTGATCGATCAGTTTCTTCCCCTTGGCCTTGAGCTCTTCAAGGCCCTTGGGCACGTCATCCACCTTGTAGGAGATGAGGTAAAACCCCTCCCCCCTCTTGCGGATAAACTTGGCCACCTCGCCGTCCGGCGACGTGGATTCCATCAGTTCGATGGCCACCCCACCCACGTTGTATCGGGCGACCCGAATCTTTTCGCTCTCCGCCACGTAATACACGTCCGGCGTCAGGCCCAGGGTCTCCTCATAAACCTTGACCGCCTCGTCCAGGTTTCTGACGGCAAAACAGATATGGTCGATCCGCTCTATCTTCACGCGTTCCCCTTTGTTTTCGGGTTTTGTTGGAAAAAATCGCGGTCCCTTACTTGGATGGGGTCGCCAGCTTCTTCGCGGCGGTCGCGATGGCGTCTTCAATCTTCGCATATCCGGTACACCGGCAGATGTTTCCGGAGATGGCTCTCTTTATCTCATCCTTCGTGGGCCGTTTCTTCTTGTCCAGCAGGGCCTTGGCAGTCAGGATCATGCCCGAAGAACAATACCCGCACTGAATGGCGTGGCGTTCCACAAAGGCCTCCTGCACGGGGTGGAGTTCGTCCCCCTCGGCCAGGCCCTCAATGGTGGTGATGGACAACCCTTGAACGTCTACCGCCAAGGTCAGGCAGGAACGGGCGGGAACCCCGTCGATCAGAACGGTGCAGGCACCGCAGGCGCCCACGCCGCATCCCTCCCGCGTGCCCATCAACTCCAGGTCATCCCGGAGAACTTCCAGGAGGGTCTTGTTCGGGGGCACCGCGAGGCTATACGGTTCGCCGTTTACCAGCAGGGTGATGGGTATCCTGTTCATTATTTATCTCCTCATACTTTTTGCGAGAGCATCATCTTTAATCCTTGAGCGCCCTGTTCAGGGCCCTACGCGTCAAAACCCGGGCCATGCGTTTTCGATAGGCCGGCGGCGTCAAAACGTTGGGGACGGGTTTCGCCGCCTTGTAGGCCGCTTCGGCAAGGGACTGAATCCAGTCGTCCGAAACCTCGGCGTCCTGCATGAGCCCATCGTCATCCACGAGGACGGGGCCACTCCCCACGGCGGTGAGGACCAGCCTGCCGGAGACGCATCGTGTTTTATCTTCAGAGAGGGTCAGGCAAACGGCCACGCCCACGAGAGGATAGTCGAGGGCCTGGCGAAGCCGGAGTTTTTCATATCGGCAGACGGTGTTTTTGTCAGGCGGCGGCAGGATGATCCCCTCCAGGAGTTCGTCCGGGTCCTTGCGGACAGGAATCTTTCCCTTGCCGGTATAGAGGTCCTCCAAGGGGATGGCGCGGCTTCCCCCTTTTTTCGAGAGCACCACCCGGGCGGACAGGGCGATCAGCATGGGGGCAAGGTCCCCCTGATACGTGGCGAAACAGTGACTGCCTCCCTTGACAGCGTTGCAGGTGGCACCCCCCGCCTTGAAACAGGTCGGCTTGCTCCGGCGCCACATGGCGCTCTGGTTGTAATAGAGGCACCGGGTCTCCTGGGTCAGGTTCCCCCCCACGGTGCCCATGTTCTGAAGGGGCGGGGCCGACACGGCCCCGGCGGCCTGCGCGAGCCCAGGATACTTTCTTCTGATAACCGAGGATTCCAGCAGGTCGGTGATCCGGGTGAGGGCTCCGATCATGAGGGTCCCGTCTTTTTGCTTGCGGATCCCCCGCAGGTCTTCCACTCCTCTCAGGCTGATGACGACCCCCGGTTTGAGAAGCCCCTGTTTCATACGAACGAGCAGGTCAGTGCCACCACCAAGGAGAACGGCCTGCTCGCCGTGCAGTGCCAGCAGCTCCAGGGTGGAGGGAACGTCTCTTGGGTTGAAATATTCAAATTCGGGTAATTTCATGGCTCTCTCCGTTTTGGTTTGAGGGCCTCGCCTAACGGCGGCCTTTCTCTTTCGCTTGCAGTGCCTTCAGAACCCTGTCAGGGGTGTAGGGGAATTCCTTCAGCCAGACACCCGTGGCATCGTAGAAGGCGTTGGCAATGGCCTTGTAGGCGCTCATGGAGATGGTCAATCCTCCCTCCTTGGCGCCAAAAGGCCCTTCCGGGTCCATGCTCCGGACCAGGATGGTGTCGATGTCCGGCATGTCCACGGAAAGGGGCATTTTGTATTCGAGAAAATCGCTGTTGAGCTGGAGACCCCCGTCCCAGACGTGTTCCTCCAGGATGGTGGCCGTGCCTCCCATGGCCACGGAGCCTTCCAGCTGCCCCTCTACCGCCATGGGGTTGATGGGGTTGCCGCAGTCGTGGGCGACGACCATACGCAACAGTCTGACAATGCCGGTTTCGGGGTCCACTTCCAGTTCCGCGATGGAGGTGCCGTAGGAGAAGGTCCCCGCCATCTGGCCGTAGGGGTTCTTGACCCATTCCCGGTCGAAGCTGATCTTGGGAATGTAGGTACCATACCCCTGGATGTGCTGCCCCTTGGACATGGCGTACCGGACCGCCCGGGTCAGCTTGATGGCCTTTTCCGGATCGTCTTTGAGATAGACCATCTTATCCTTCAGGGCGAGGCGCGTCTTGTCCACTTTCATATACTGAGCCGCGGCGGTCAGAATCTTGTCCCGGGCGTCTTCCGCCGCCAGGCGCACGGCATTGCCGGTGACAAAGGCGGCCGCCTGGGAGTAAGCGCCGGGATCATGGGTGGTGACTTCGGTGTCGGAGCAAACGAGGTTGACGGAGTCCATGGGAATCCCCAGGATGTGGGCGGCGATCTGAACCATCATGCTTTCGTTGCCCTGGCCGTTGTCCACCACGCCACTGACGATGGTGGCGTCCCCGTCTTCGTTGACGCGGATATAGGCGGAGGATCCGGAGCGGAATCCCATGGGGAAGCCGCACATGATGGCCAGGCACCCCATGCCAATACCCCGGTAGGGGGGCAGTTTGCCCCGTTTCTTTTTCCAGCCGCTTTTTCTGGCGGCGGCCTTGATGGCGTCCTGCAGGCCACAACTGATGATTTTGGAGCCGGTGGCGGTGGTTTCTCCGGCGCGGATGCCGTTTTTGAGCCGGATGTCCATGGGGTCCATGCCCAGTTCCTCGGCGATTTTATCCATGTGCATGGCGTTGCCCGCTAGGAAGGCGCGGCCATGGCACCGGTACATGCCCCGGATGGGCCGGTTGGTGAGGATGCGATACCCGTCGTATACGAGGTTCGGCAGTCGATAGGTCTCTTCATAGACGTAGAAGGGGATGGAGGTGGCGATGGGCCCCGTGCTGCTGTAGGCCCCTCCGTTGTAATAGACCTTGAATTCCTTGGCGATGATGGTGCCATCTTTCCTGGCGCCGGTCTTGATGCGCGCGACGATGTCGTGGACCTGCCGGGTGGCGATGGAGGTCTCCTCCCGGGTATAGACCAGCTTGACGGGCCGGCCGGATTTGATGGCCAGCAGGGAGGTGACGAAATCGCCGGGGGAAATCTCCGAGCGCCCGCCAAAGGCACCCCCGCTGTTGATGTGATGCACCCTGATCTTGTTCAGCGGCATCTTCAGCAGGTTGGAGAGGGCCTTGGCCCGCACGTGCGGCCCCGCGTTGGGCATCCAGATGTCCAGATACCCGTCCGGGGTGTAATGGGCGACCACGGCGTACGGCTCCAGCATCCCATACATCTCGCCCGCCGCCTCGAAGGTGTCTTCCAGAACGATGTCAGCTTCCTTGAAGGCCTTCTGGGTATCCCCGACTTCGATATGCACATGCACGTTGATGTTGTTCTTGTACTGGTCGTGCACTAACGGCGCCCCTTCCTTCAGGGCCTCCTCGATGGTGAAGACCGCGGGAAGCGGTTCGTATTCCACGTCGATGAGGGAAAGGGCCTCGAGGGCGGTTTCCTCGTCCACGGCAGCCACGGCGGCCACTTCCTCTCCGATATACCGGACCTTGTCCGTCGGCACCATGTCGTGATCCTGGGTATAGGGAAATACCCCCCACTTCACCCCGTGACCATCCCTGCCCGTGATGACTGCCTTGACCCCCCTGAGCCGCTCCGCCCGGCTGGTGTCTATGTTCAGGATCCGCGCGTGCGGATGCGGGCTTCGCAGCACCTTGCCCACGAGCATCCGCGGCAGCTTCAAATCAGCCGTGTACAACGCCTGACCCGCCGCCTTCGCGACCGTGTCCGACCTCACCATGCTCTTGCCAATTAAACTCGCCTCTGTCATCTTCGCCTCCAGACAGGAGTTTTAAACACCCTTACATATACTTTAATCACTCAACCAAAGTCAACAAATCACAAGGGATTCGGGCAAGAAAATCACCCTGCCGCGGACGTGTTCGCCAAGACTTCTTTAAAAATACCGAGGGCCCGATCCACTTCCGGTTTCGTGACCACCAGCGGGGGAATCATCCGGATGGTGTTTTCGCCGCATCCCAAAAGAAGAAGTCCCCGCTCGAAACATTTCTGGATAATGGCATTCCGCTCCTCGATCGCCTTGGTCTTCTTTTCCCGGTCACGGACCAGCTCCACGCCGACCATCAGCCCAAGCCCGCGGACATCTCCGATCAGTTCAAAGGACTCCTGAAAACGCTCGAGACGTTCTTTCAGGTAGGCCCCCACGACACGGGCGTTCTCGACCAGGCCATTTTCCAGCAACTCGATGGTCTTCAGGGCGGCCGCGCAGGAAACCGGGTTCCCTCCGAACGTGGAGGCGTGTGACCCCGGCACCCAGTTCATCACGGTGCTCTTTGAAACCATGGCGCCGAGAGGCATCCCTGAGGCGATTCCCTTGGCGATGGTCATGATATCCGGCTCGATGCCAAAATGCTCGAGGGCGAACATCTTTCCCGTCCGTCCCATGCCGGTCTGCACCTCATCCGCCACATACAGGATATCATACCGGTCGCACAGGTCTCTCAACTTACGATGAAACTCGACGGGAGGGATAATATACCCGCCCTCTCCCTGAATGGGTTCCACAAAAATCGCCGCCACTTCCTCCGGTGGGATCACCCGTTTGAAGAGGTCCTCCTCGAGCCAGTTCACGCAGAAGGTATCACAGGTCTCGGGCTTCAGGTTGTACGGGCAGCGATAGCAGTAGCCATACGGAACATGGGTCACCCCAGGCACGAGTGGCGCAAACCCCTTCTCCTGGACCGCCTTGCTCGCGGTGAGGGAAAGGGCGCCCATGGTTCGTCCGTGAAAGGCCCCCAGAAACGCGATGATTCGCTGCCGTTTGGTGTGATACCGGGCCAGCTTCAGGGCGGCTTCAATCGATTCCGCCCCGGAGTTACAGAAAAACACGCGCTTGTCAGGAGACCCGGGTGTGATATGTGCCAGCTTCTCCGCCAGGTCCGCCTGAGGCCTGTAGTAGAAATCCGTTCCCGACATGTGGATCAATCTGTCCGCCTGCTCCTTGATGGCCTTGACCACCTCGGGGTGGCAATGCCCCGTGTTGCACACGGCAATTCCAGAGGTGAAATCAAGGAAGCGGTTCCCGTCTTCATCCACCAGGGTGACACCCCTGGCCTCCTTGACCACCATCGGGTAGCTGCGGGTGTATGATTTCGAAATATAGCGATCATCCTTCTCCAGAACCTCCCGCGCCTTCTCGCCCGGGAGGGATGTCACGATTTTGGGTGTTTCAATGGTCATTCACGCGTCTCCTTTCATCTTTTTTCTTTTCAATCACGCCTCTTCCGCGAGCCACACCACGTCGTAGGGCTCCAAGTTCACGTAGAGCCTGCCCCCTCGCGCCTTCAGGATTGCCGTTTCATGAAACAGATCCAGCCACGCCTCGCTTCTGCCACCGAGCGCCTCGAGGGGGATTTCAAGCGCGCATGGCCGGCTGGATACGTTCGTCAGGGTCAAGACCCGGTCCGTTCCGTCCGCCGATTCGCGGAGAAGGGCAAACACCCGTGGGGAAAGGGAAAGCACGCGCTGCCCTGAATTGGGGTGAAACGCCTTCCGTCGCTGGCGCGCCTTCAGGAATTTATAGAGGGTTTCCACAATGGCAGACAGCTTCGAACCAGGGGTCTTCGCCTCCCGCAGCAGGACCTCCTCGTCAAGCAGGACACGGTTGATATCGCGCTTCGAGCCGGTCTCTTCCACCACCCTTGGGTCATTGGGGGTTCCCACCATGCCATGAAAATAAATCCCGGGAACACCGCGAAGGGCATAGGAAACAGCCCGGGACGCGACAAAACGCCTGACCTGAAGCATCATCTCTTCACCGCTATCCGGCGGGTTCAGGGCGCCATACCAGGTGGAGTTAATCTCGTACGGTTCCTCCTCGCCGTCGCCGACCGCCCGGTAGGAAATAAAGGCGCCATGCGACTGCGCCCGCCGGACCATGTAATCTATCTCTTCCGAGGGCAGAATCCCCTTCGCCCCCATCAGGCCGATCCCATCGTGGGTATCCAGGATGTTGAAAAAGGTCGTCTGATCGGACGGATACACCAGGGCGGCCGCCCATTCCGACAGCTTCGTGGCGTCTTCCCTGTAGAACGAATACAGGACAAGGGGGGGCAGAGAAAAATTATATACCATCTGCGCCTCGTCATACCCGTCCCCGAAATAGGCCACATTGTCTTTGTGGGGAACGTTCGTCTCTGTCACCAGGGCCACATTGGGCGCCGCCACGTCCAGCACGTCACGCATCAGCTTGATGATTTCGTGTGTCTGCTCCAGGTTCGCGGAGGACGTTCCGGGCTCGGCCCACAGATAGGTTACCGCGTCGAGCCGGACCAGGTTCGCCCCCTTGCGGACATAGAGCAGCAGGGTGTCGATGATACGCATCAGGACGGCGGGGTTTTTGAAATTCAGGTCGATCTGATCGGGAGAAAAGGTCGTCCAGACCCAAATGGGCCCCTCGATGGAATCAAACCGGGTGAGGATATCAGATGTGCGGGGCCGCACGATGAGCTTGCGCTGCTCCGGCGTCAACTCGTCCTTGGAATGATAGACGATGGCGATGTTCTTAAAGGCGGGATGCCCGTTCAGCATCTCCTTGAAGGCCCGGCTTTGGGCGGAAATATGGTTGAAAACCCCGTCAAACATAATCCGGTAATGACGGGTCATCTCCTCGATGTCCATCCAGGAACCCAGCCGGGGATTCACACTGCGGAAGTCCGTGATAGAAAACCCCCGATCCGAAGAATACGGAAAGAACGGGAGGATGTGGACGATGTTCACCACCTCTCTCAGCCTTGTGGCGTTCCGGAGGAACTCCGACAAACCCGCGAGAGGGGAATGGTGTTTCGTCTTGAGCAGGTCCCCGTAGGTAATCAGCGCCACGTCCCGCTCGGAGAAACGCCTGGAGGGATCGACCGCCTTTTCCAGTTCCACAATCTCGTCCGTTTTGTGGGCCTGGTGCACCTTGATAATCCGCTCCAGTTCAGGCAACCAGCGTCGGGCCTTTTGATCTCCATACAAAAAGGTCAAACGGGACAAAAACCGTTCCCGCTTCTCGACGGGAACCTCCGGAATCGGTTTTGAATAGTCCGGATCCGGGTTGTAGTTCATAAAATCAAGGCGGCGGGCAGGATAATCATCCCGCGTGTCCGCCTGCGTACCAGTCAACTTTACCATCACATCAAGCCCCTTGCCTGCATTTTCGCCTATATTACCTGACTTTTTCCCGCATCGCAAACCAAAAAGGGAGACGAAGGGCGGATGGCCCCCGCCCCCAGGAACCAATTGGCGTCGTTGAATGCCGTAAAAAGGCGTGGTATAAGGTCAGGCATGGCAGAAAAAAAGGGTTTCCCTCTCCTGGCGGTAGCGCTGGACGTGACCAGCCTGACGGAGGTTAGAGAGATTGTCTCGCGCCTTCCCGTTGGGGAGGTGGTTTTCAAAGTGGGCAAACAGCTATTCGTCGCCCAGGGCCCGGAAGCGGTCCGCGCGATTCAGTCCGCGGGGGGGCGTTGCCTGCTCGACCTCAAATTCTACGACATCCCCCATACCGTCGAGATGGCCGTAGCCGAGGCAACCAGGCTGGGTGTCTGGGGGATGACCCTGCATGCCCTGGGAGGCCGGCGCATGCTTGAGGCAGCGAAAGAGGCCGCCCGGAAAACAGCCCGCGAAAAGGGTGTTTCTGTCCCCTATCTCTTTGCCGTAACCATCCCCACCAGCATGGACGCCTCCACGCTCAAGGAAGTAGGAATCACCACCCCCCTGGAGGTCAGTGTGCTTCACCTGGCGGATCTGGCCATCCGCTCGGGGATTGACGGGGTCGTGGCCTCGCCCCTCGAAGCCACCATCCTCCGGAAGGCCCTGGGGCCTCGGTTCCTCATCATGACCCCTGGAATCCGAATCTCGGAATATCCGGGGGATGACCAGCGCCGTGTCGCCTCTCCAACCAAGGCCCTCGACGCCGGGGCGGATTTGCTGGTTATGGGCCGGTCCATCCTCAACACGCCAAATCCGGAACAGACCACCCGGGACATCCTGGCGCTTCTCAAAAATTTTTCTTCATGAACGTCGTTTACGGCATTCACCCCATAGAAGTCCTCCTGTCCACATCTCCCAGCCAGATAGAGGCCCTTTATGTCGCCCCAAAAAGGGCCACGTCACGCAAGGTCCGAGCCCTGATGGAAAAGGCACGGGAACACCATATCCCCGTGAATCCCGCTTCACCGGAGGAGCTTCCTCCCAACGCCCCGGCGCACCAAGGCGTGTGGGCCCGCACGCGCCCCTTTCGGTATCTTACCCTGAAAGAATGGCTTGCCCGTGAAAGGGACCGGGTCCCATCCACCCTGATCGTTCTGGACGGCATCACGGACCCTCATAACGTGGGTGCCATCATCCGGACCGCCAGTTGCCTGGGATGCCAGGGAATCCTCCTGCCGAAAAACAGAAACGCGCCCATCTCGCCAGCCGTCTGGAAGACCTCCGCCGGCGCCGCGGCAGCACTGCCGATCCTCCGGGAGACCAACCTGGTCCAATGCGTCAAGCGTCTCAAACGGGAAGGATTCTGGGTATTCGGTTCCCGGGCGGAGGGGGCGACTCCCCTGTGGCAGGCCCCATGGTCGGAGAAGAGTGTCATCGTCCTGGGAAGCGAAGAAAAAGGCATCCGCCCCCTGCTGAACGCCCAGTGCGACTTTCACCTCGCCATCCCCATGACGGGCCCCGTGACCTCCTTGAATGTCTCTGTCGCCGCGGGTATGATTCTGTACGAACGGCTTCGCTGGGTCGAGACGCGCGAAAAAAAGGAGTAGGCACCCATGATTAAAATGGAGATACCGGGACGTCCCGTCCTCGAAATTACCCACCTCGTGCTGGATTTCAACGGGACCATCGCGAAGGACGGACGAATCCACAACAAGGTGAAAGACGCCATCTCCCTCCTGGGGAAGAAGGTTACTGTCCACGTCCTGACGGCGGACACCCGGGGGAATGTGTCGGAAGCCACGAAACGGCTTCCCGTCCAAATTGAAGCCCTGCGGGGGGAAAACACGACGCTCGAAAAGGCCGCGTTCGTCCGCTCCCTGGGGAAAGAGCACGTCATCGCCATCGGGAACGGAACCAATGATCAGCAGATGCTTCGGGAAGCCGCCCTGGGACTGTGCGTGATCGAACGGGAAGGAACCGCCACTCCGGCGCTTTTGGCGTCCGACGTGGTTTTCAACTCGATCCTGGATGCGCTGCGGTTTATTCTCAAGCCACTGCGCCACCAGGCTACCCTCAGAACCTGAGAAAGGAGGAGTTCCATGGGATATGAAAAACCCGGACCCCGGAACACGGAAGATACCCTGAATGCGGCCATCCGTGCCGCCAGGGAACACGGCATCCGGACCCTCGTCGTCGCCTCGACCCGGGGAGACACGGGGGTAGCGTGCGCCAAAAAACTGCAGGGGACAGATATCCGCCTGATTGTCGTCAGTCACAACTACGGCTTCAAAACTCCCGGCGAAGTCGAATTCAGCCCGGAAGCGAAACGGGAAATCGAATCCCTGGGAGGCGTGGTTCACACAGGTACCATGGTGCTCCGGAGCCTGGGCACCGCCCTGCGGGACAAGTTTGGCGGCAGTGAACAGGAAATCGTGGCCAATACCCTGAGGATGCTGGGCCAGGGCATGAAGGTTTGCGCGGAAATCACCGCGATGGCGGCGGATGCCGGCCTCGTCCCACCCGAAGACGTCATCGCCGTCGCGGGCACGGGAAAGGGCGCGGACACGGCAGTCATTATCGCGCCCCAATCTTCCAACCGGTTCTTCGACATGAAAATCCGTGAAGTCATCGTGAAACCCTATGGCATCTGACACACACGCGCCCGATTCGGGCGAAGACAGCCGCCTGTTTTACCGGGATTACTGTTCCGTCCTCCGTTTCCTGAACGGGATAGGCGTCAGCACCCTGCCGGTAGGGAAACCTCCGAACGGAAAAGATCGGCCGCAGGATCAGCCACCTCCCGCCTCGCCTCCCCCCGCTCCGGAGAGGGATCCCGACAAGGTGCTGAAGGAGCTGGAGGCGTCCCTGACTGACTGCACCAAATGTAAACTCTCCCGGGGCCGGAACAAACTGGTTTTTGGGGAAGGCAACCCTCGGGCGGAGCTGATGTTCATCGGAGAAGGCCCCGGCCGGGACGAGGACCGGCAGGGGCGGCCCTTCGTGGGGCGCGCCGGGCAGTTGCTGACACGCATCATCGCTGCCATGGGCCTGAAACGATCCGATGTTTACATCGCAAACATCGTCAAATGCCGCCCTCCCAACAACCGGAACCCGGAACCGGACGAAGTGAGCGCCTGCCTGCCATTTCTCATGAAACAGATCGAGGTGATTCAGCCAAAAGTCATCTGCGCCCTGGGAGGCGTCGCGTTTCAGACACTCATGGAAACCAAGGCCCCCATCTCCAAATTCCGGGGAACCCTCTACCCCTGGCGGGAAGGGATTCAGATTATTCCCACCTTTCACCCCGCCTATCTCCTGCGGAACCCCGCGAAGAAACGGGAGGTGTGGGAAGACGTTCAAAAGATTATGGCCTTTCTCAGGGAAAAATAATCTCTGGACCGGGTGCCTCCCGCCCGAGGGTTTCTAAAAGCCCGGAGTCAGGGGCCAGAGGTAATAAAAGGGGGATAGGCTGGCCGGGCTAAAAAGGGCGTGCCCCCACTTCCCCAGAGCGCTTTTAAACAGAATCTGCCACAGTTTTTTTCCGGGCTGAGGCGCATAGACAACCTGAGGCTTGCCCCGTACGCCCAGCCTTTTCGCCATGTAAGCGATGGCGTCTTCCAGGTTTCCCAGCCGGTCCACCAGCCCCAGCTCCTTGGCCTGGGTCCCCGAAAAGACCCGGCCATCGGCCAGGGCTCTGACCTTGTCAATAGGCAGGTGCCGGCCCTCCGCAACGGCCTTGACGAACTGGTCGTAAATGGAATTCACCACGTTTTGAATCACCTTGAAATCCTCCGGTGTCATCTCTCGCGTGGGGTACCCCAGGTCTTTGAACTTCCCGCTTTTAATCACGTAGCTCTTGACGCCGATTTTCTTGAACAGTCCCGCCAGGTTGGAAAATTCAACGATGACGCCGATACTGCCCGTAACCGTCCCCGGATCCGCGAAAATCTTTGTGGTGCCCGAGGCGATATAGTACCCGCCTGACGCGCAGACGCTGCCCATGGAAGTAACAACGGGCTTGCGTTTGGACAGCTTGCGGACCTCCTCATAGATCTCCTGGGAAGGGGCAACCCCGCCACCGGGGGAATTGATCCTCAGGATAACTCCGCCGATCGCCCGATTTTCCCTGAAGGCCTTGATCTGCTTAATCAGGGTGGAGGACCCGATGATTACCCCCTTCAGCTTGATGATCCCGATGCGCTTGCCGGAATGAAACAGGCTGGTCTCTTTTTTTTCGACATGTGCCACCAGATAGCCCAGAAAGGCCACAACCACCAGGAAGAGAATGGGGATACTCACAATCAGCGTTTTCGATTTTCTGTTCATCTCACACTCCGGGCTTCTCAGGAGGGCCGCGCCATCTGGTAGGAAAGGACAAGGTGCGTTGTGTCCTGGCTAATCACCTTGAAAGTGCCTTCCGAAATCCGCGCGTGATACAGGACCTGAGAAGCGATTTTACCGAGGGGCAGGAGAGGGTAGAACTGGAACGTGAAGTCGCCGTGACAGGCACTGACCAGCTTGAACCCTTCCGCGAGGTCAGGGCGCTGCTTGAAAAAAGCCATGATTTCCATGAGGACCTTGCCGTCTGTCAGCCCCCTGATCTCAAGGGTGGACGGGGTTGCCGCGGAAGCTCGCGCCCCATTTTCCACCTTCAGTAGCCCGGCGGACAAGAGAGCCTTCCGAAGCAGAACCAGATCCACCGTCACCTGCAGGCTCAAGTCGAAGGTTCCGGGGAACCGTTTTTCGCCAAGAATCATGTACCGGGGAACAAACCGGGCCGGCTGGTCAAGAATCTCTGTCTCAAGGGTGTGAAAATCGGTTCCCATGCCCGTCTGGGGGATAATTTTGTAGGTTGCCTCTTCCACGGCCCGCCGAAGCCCCTTCTGGATAGCCAGTTTCCTCGCCTCTCCCACGGCCTGTCCCTCTTTCAGGGGGACCTGAACATCGAGGGCAAAGAGAGAAAAACGGGACGCGAAGGCCGGGCTGATTGAAACACATAGGAAAACGCACCCCAGGATCAGGGAAAACCAGAAGATTTTTCGTGTAGCCATGGATCTTCTCCCTCCCTCAGACCGCCTGAACCCTGATCTCGTCATAAAGGCCCGCCTGAAACACCCGGATCATCCGCTGCCGAACCAGTTCCAGAATAGCCAGAAAGGTCATCACAACCCGAAGACGCGTCACGGGCTGCGCCAGAAGTTCCCGAAGCCACAGGCCTTCTTCCGCCAGCCGCAGGCGATCCATGACCTCCTGGATATGATCCTGAAGGTTCAGGGTATCGGCCTGAATCCGATGGACGACAGGTTCATCCAGGTTTTTACAGACTTCGCGGAAGAAACCAGCGAGGGTTTCGAGGGAGATATCCCCAAGGGAAACAGGGATTTCATCCTCTCCCATCTCTATCTCTTCCTGGCTGAGCCGGGGAAACGTGTCCTCGAAAAGAATCGGCCGCTCCAGCAGCATCCGGGCGGCTCGCTGGTACCGTTCATACGTCAGGAGTTTTTCCACCAGCTCTTTCCGGGGATCCTCCGCGTCTCCATCCTCCGGCGGTTCTGTCGGCAGCAGCATGCGGGACTTGATGAACATGAGCGTCGCCGCCATGACCAGGTATTCCCCCGCCAGGTCGAGATTCAGCCGCCGCATCTCCTGAAGCGTATCCAGATACTGCCGCGTGATCTCCGCGATGGGGATATCCGTAATATCGATCTTATTCTTCCGTATCAGGTAGAGAAGGAGGTCGAGGGGCCCTTCGAACTGGTCGAGTCGGACGCTGTATGCCTCAGAACCCGAGGGCATCACGCACTTCCCCCATGGTCTCGCGGGCCACTTCCCGCGCCTTCCGGGTTCCCGCGTTGACGATTTCCTTCACCTCGTTCAGGCGCGAGAGGTAGTACGCGCGCCGCTCCTGAATGGGCGCCAGGCCCTCGATGAGGTTTTTCATCAAAAACTTTTTGCACTGGACACAGCCAATGGTGGCTTTACGGCACTCTTCCGCGATCTGGTCCTGCAGGTCCTGAGGAGAATAGATTTTATGAAACGGGAAAAGGTTACACTCCTCGGGCTCGCCCGGATCCGACTTCCGCGCCCGACGGGTGTCGGTTACCATGCTGGCAATTTTCTGCTTAATCTCCTCCGGGGTATCCGCGAGAAAAATGGCATTGTCGTAGCTCTTGCTCATTTTCCTGCCATCGACCCCTCCCAAGGACGCGGCCTCCGTCAAAAGGGCCTCCGGCGGGATCAGCACCTCTTTCCCGTAAAGGAAGTTAAAGCGGCGGGCGATCTCCCGCGTAATCTCGAGATGAGGCAACTGATCTTTCCCGACAGGAACGTAATGCGCCTTGTAGATCACGATATCCGCCGCCTGCAGCACGGGGTAGCCGAGAAATCCATAGGTGCGGATATCTTTTTCCTTCAGCTCCCGAATCTGCTCCTTGTGCGTGGGGTTTCGTTCCAGCCAGCCAAGCGGGGTAATCATGGAAAGCAGGAGAAACAGCTCCGCATGTTCCTTGACCTGCGACTGGATGAAGAGATACCCCGCCTGGTCCCCCACGCCGATGCCGGCGCTGAGCATGTCGGCGAACATCTCCCAGATGGTTTCCCCCACGATCTCCGGGTGTTTGTATTCCGAGGTCAGCGCGTGCCAGTCGGCAGCAAAATAGAAGCATTCATACGTGTCCTGAAGCGCGCGCCAGTTTTCGAAAATCCCGTGAAGATGGCCAAGGTGGGATTTCCCCGTGGGGCGCATGCCGCTCAGAACACGTTTTCGATTCATTGTAACCCTCCCGCAATTTTAGGCTTTATAACGGAAAACGGAGGGTGAGTCAACGTGCCCGGTTGCCTCAAAATTCCGCCACCTCAAGAGCGGAAAACCTGTGGCGTCAGGTATCCGTGGGAGGATCGATGCCGGGCCGCAACAGGCGCTTATAGTAAGAGCCGCTGGTATAGAGGGCGGCGGCGGGGTTGTGCCCAAGCACGCGGTCCTTCGCCACCAGAACCGTCACGGGGGCCTCGCTGTATCGGAAGAAAAGGGAATCATGCCCCACGCAGAGCCCAACCACCACGTTGAAATCCGTTTTCGCGTCGTTCAGCACCATGGCCTGCGCGATGGGACTGCACATGGCCTCGAATTCCCCGATGCGAATCTTCTCCTCATCCTTGATGCCGATAGACTCCTTCGGGGTGCGGCCCACCTTGCAGACCACGGAGACGACTTCAAACCCCTGTGCCATCAGGATGTCCGTCAGGGCCCTGGCCTCTTTCAGCAGCCCGATGCAAAAGGCAACGCCCAGTTTTTGAAACCCCATCTTCTTCGCGAATTCACAGACCTCCTGCACACGGGGTTTGACGGGATGGGACACGTACGGCTTGATATGCCGGTTGGCGTAGCATTCCCCTTCCTGAATGGAGGCCATCCGGGCGAATCGCCTGACTTCGGGCTTTTCGTATTCCAGATTGGCCTTCCGAACGATGTCATGCTTGTTTTCCGTGGGGCAGAAAACCGGCCCCTTTCCCTCCTCCTCTGTACACGCCCGGTGGCTGACAGCACAGACCGCGCAGGTAGGTTGGGTTTTTTCCGTCATCACAAACCTCCCTTTCTATTCACCGTATCATGTCATCGAAATCGTCATAATCGATCTCATCATCCGCTTTTGAGCCTTCCTTCACGGCGATCTCAGGCCCAGAGCGCCGCTTGGAGAGCAGAAATTCCGCGAAGTCACCCACTTCCTTCAGTTCCCTCTCTGAAAGTTCCTCCAGGATTTTGATGATCCGGTTTCTCTCCGACATAATCATCCCCTTTTCCGGAATTACGCGCCTTAACCGGAATCTTACGCGCCGTTACCCGGCAAGTCAATCGATTTCAGCAAGGCGCACAACGGCGTAAAATCCCCTGCGCTTCTTGTAAAAAATCCTCCAGCCATGTTAAGATTTATGTAAAATCAGCACGTTTCAATGGGGATTTTTGATGCGAATTCTCTTGATAGAAGACGACAGGCGCGTGGCGGACTTTGTGGGGAAGGGCCTGCGCCAGGAAGGGTATGCCGTGGACCACGCGGCCAACGGCGAGGATGGCCTGCACCTTGCCATGACTGAGCCTTATGACGTGATGATCGTGGACATCATGCTTCCGAAACTGGACGGGATTTCCCTGACAGAACGCCTGCGTCGCGAGGGGGTGCTGACACCCATCCTGTTCCTCAGCGCCCGGGGGTCCGTGGACGACCGGGTCCGGGGATTGCAGGCCGGGGGAGACGACTACCTGATCAAACCCTTCGCCTTTGCCGAACTGCTGGCGAGAGTTCAGGCGCTCATCCGCCGGGTTAGCGCGGCTCCCGACCCCACACGCCTGAAGGTGGGGACCCTCGAGCTGGATTTAAACCGGCGCAAAGCCTTTCGCGAAGGGGTTGAAATCGCCCTCCAGGCCAAGGAATTCGCCCTTTTGGAATACCTCATGCGAAACGCCGGACGAATCGTTTCCAAAACCATGATTATGGAGCACGTCTGGGAGTATGACTTTGACCCGCAAACCAATGTGGTCGAGGCAAGGGTCTGCCGACTGAGAAACAAAATCGACAAACCGTTTGGCAAGAAACTCATCCACACCATTCGCGGAGCTGGCTATCTTTTAGAAGACCAACCCTGAAAACTTGAGAAAAAGCACCCCGGAACATGATCATTTGGTCATCATCCCGTCATGTTGTGGCAAGCTTTTTCATGTTAGAGAATTGACGTAGAAACCCGTGGCAACCCGAAATCACGGTCTCCAGGGAGGAAAATTTGCCGGTACAACCCCTTACCCCCCCAAGAGGGGAACAGACACATGATGACCTCCAGCTAACGGGTCAGCGGCTTTTACCGAACACGTGGAAAATTCTGGCATCAGGCGGGGTAACCGCCGTCCTGTGCGTCTTTTTTTACCTCCACGTGGACCAGCCCGTCGCCCTCGCGGTTCTCCACCTTCCCGGAAAAATCGCCGCCTTTTTCTCATGGGTCACACACTTTGGCAATTCCACCGCGTATCTCGTCATCACAGGGGCTGGGTTTCTCCTTCTTTACCCTGCTTCCTGCCTGAAAGGATGGGGAGAACACCGCGTGCGGCTCAGGAAGCTCGCCTGGGTGGCACTTTTCCTGTTTGTCGCGGTGGCCGCCTCCGGCCTGCTGGTGGATACCCTGAAAGTCATTTTCTCGAGATACCGCCCTGTCATGTTTTACAAAAAGGGAATCTACGGATTCGCGCTTTTTAAATTTGCGCATTCCAGGTGGTCTCTCTCGTTTCCGTCCGGGCATGCCGATACGATTTTCGCCCTGATGACGGCCCTTTTTCTCCTGACAAGGCGATATCGGCTTTTTTTCTTTTCCTTTGCCGTCCTTGTCGCCATCAGCCGTGTCCTGGTCGGGGCGCATTTTCCCAGCGATATCCTCGCCGGCTCTTACCTGGGTGTTGTCACCACGCTTTATCTCAAGGGGTTTTTCCTCGCCAAAGGCATCAACATCTTCCCGGACACCCTCCCTCAAAAGCCGGAACCGCCGGGAGCTTCACCGTGA
>WGDA01000097.1 GCA_015493505.1 Pseudomonadota bacterium
CCATGGATATTATTGAAATCGCGGGAGAACCTGTTGCGAAAAAGGGAAAGATGTCCGGAAGCAAGCAGGTTTATCGATGCCCCAAATGCTTCAGGGACGAGGTGATTTTCACGAAAAAGGAATTCGAGGAACTCCCCTGTGAATGCGGCGGCATTTTCGAACCTCTATTAGCCCCCGTGATGGTGGATGGGAAACTCCTGGACACGCTCCCCTCCCCTCGGGTCATCAGGGATTACGTTCTGTCGCAGCTCGAAAAATTTGACCTATAATCCTGTAAAACCTTTCCTGAATGAAAGGTGGCCTGTCCTCTCTCGCGCAAAGCAGGTTCTGTTAGTCTCGTTTGTTCCGTTTGTCTGGTTTTTTCCGTTTACCTTCTGCCGTAAGACTTATAGGATGAAAAGTTTTAAACACTTCACGCCTGACGACCAACACCTTACGGACAATGCCTTACGCCTGACACCTCACGCCAAGGCGGCCTACCCCTGTCGCATGAAAATTACCAGAAACTTCTGAGGGAGAAAATGAGGGTTTTCCCGTGGTCCGTGGGACCTCCGATGAGGAGTGTCCGCCCATTCATCAACTGAACGCTCGTGCCAAAAATAGAACGCCCGCTCCTGATAAGCTGAATCCGCGCGCGGACCCATTGGCGGCTGATACCCATGACCCGAATGATGAAGGTCTGGTTGGGGGCAAGGGGAACGGAAACCTCCTGATTCAGAGAAAGGTACACGCGGTTCATGTTGATGAGCCGGTAAGAGCTGTAGTTGAAAACCGAACCGAGATCCCGGTAGATATCCCGAAGCCGCGGGTCCACGTTTCCCCGCTGATGGCTGGCAGAAATCACCCGCCACTCTAACTGGACTCGTTGCGCCGCGTTAAGCTGAGGAGTAATCGGGAAAAACGCGCACGCCGCGAGAAAGACGAGCGTCAGGAAAAACCGGGAAAGGTATTTCATGTTGCCTCCTTGCTCCCTCTTTTGGCGGGGACGATCCAGATAACCGTCGTCCCCGTGTGCTGGGGCCGGTATATCACAAAGGAATGAGTGGATTCAATTTCTTCGATCACGATTCCGGGTTTCCGATGTGTGTGGGAGCCAAAGGGCAAAAAAAGGCTGAGGCCCAGGGCGATCAGGCACACGGCGAAAGCGATGGCGGGAACGGGGCGGAAAGTGAGCGTTTTCAGTTTTTTCCACCAGGGAGTTGTGTCTTCCATTGAAGAGGGCACGGCCCCTTCCGGGACGCTTTCGCCCTGAATGGCAAAGATAATCTCATCCGTAGTGATGGGTATCTCATCCGGAATGAGGCTTTCAACCCTCAGCCGGCGTTGCTCACGTTTCTCGTCCAGAACCCTGCGGCACCGGACGCAGGTTCTCAGGTGGTCTTCAAAGCCGTGAATCTTTTCGGGGAGCAATTCTTTGTCGAGATAACGCTCCATGTCTTTCTGGATTTTTCGACAACGCCTCATCGTGAATCTCCCCAGACGGGAGCGAGCAATTTCTGCATTCTCTTCCTCGCGTAATGCAGGCGGGACATTACGGTTCCCACGGAGCATTCCAGTGAATTCGCGATCTCCTGATAGCTCAGGCCTTCGATCTCCCTCAACACCAGCGCGGTCCGATGCTCCGGCGACAGTTTCAGGAAGGCTTCCTTGATTTTCGCGCGCAGCTCTGTCTGGTACGTCGCGTCAAAGGGCGAGTCGGGACGCCCCACAATCAGGGGGCTTCCCGTTTCCCGCGCCCCGTAATGAATGCCCTCCCGCAGGGATACCTGTGGGCCGGTTTTCTTTTTTCTGAGCATATCGATACACGCGTTGACAGTTATCCGGTAAATCCACGTGGAAAAGCTCGCTTCCCCCTTAAACGTTCCCATCTTCTCGTAAATCTTTAGAAACACCTCCTGAGTGATGTCTTTCGCGTCATCCGGATCCTGGACGATTCCGTAAGCGGTATGATATATACGGGATCGGAAATCATCAACAATCTTCCTGAACCTTTCCGCATCATTTCCGTTTTCCCGGTGATGAATGGCTCTTTCCGCCGCCTTTTTTGCCATTAGACGATTCAGTGTGATAGTTTATTCATGTTTTGTTAAGCTTTTTCCCGCAGTTTAATGGGTTTTTGAGGGAGATGCAAGAAGATTTCCACACTTTCGTGTGGAAATCTTGGCAATTGGAGGCGAATGAATATTGAAATTTCTTTCGAACCGTGCTAATTAAACAGAGGTTTTTGTATATAAATCCTAAAGGATAGATAAGTTTAATGGTGTCTTCGAAAACACAAATTTCAAACCCTGTCTGAAAGGAGGTTAGTCATGAAAGCATTAAATGGAAAGATTTTGAGGGTCAACCTGAGCACTGGCGAGATTTCCAAACAAGACCTCGACGAATCCGTGGCGAAAAGCTTCATCGGGGGAAGAGGTCTGGCGACAAAAATTCTGTACGATGAGCTGCCGACCGGTGTTGACCCACTGGGACCGGAAAACAAACTTATCTTTGCCTCGGGACCTCTGACGGGAACTTCCGCTCCGACAGGGGGACGATACATGGTGGTGACCAAGGGGCCGCTGAACGGAGCGATTGCCTCTTCCAACTCTGGCGGATTTTTCGGCAAGGAGTTCAAGACGGCTGGATATGACCTGATGATTTTTGAGGGGAAAGCGGACAAGCCGGTGTACGTCTGGGTCAACGATGACAAGGTGGAAATTCGGGATGCCTCGGATCTCTGGGGGAAAAACACGCACGAAACGACAGACCTGCTCCTGGAAAAGGTTGGTGACAGCAAAGCCAAGGTGGCGTGTATCGGACCGGCGGGTGAGAAACTCTCGCTGATTTCCTGTGTGATCAATGACAAGCATCGAGCTGCCGGGCGGACCGGTGTCGGCGCCGTGATGGGATCAAAAAACCTGAAGGCCGTGGTGGTTCGGGGCACGGGCAAGGTGGAGCTGGCGGATCCGGACAAGTTCCGGGAAGCCCAGAAAGTAGCCATGTCCAAGATCAAAGAGAACCCCACCACCAGTCAGGGCCTGCCCGCCTACGGAACCGCTGTCCTGGTAAATGTCATCAACGAAAACGGACTGTTCCCGACCCGGAATTTCCAGACGGGCGTGTTCGCAGGGGCCACGAAGATCAGCGGAGAAACGCTGGCCGACACGTATCTCACGAAAAACACGCACTGTTTTGCCTGCCCCATCGGGTGTGGCCGTGAAACCAAGATCAATGGTCGGGAAGGCGAAGGCCCTGAATATGAAGTGATTTGGTCGTATGGCGCCGATTGCGGCGTGGATGACCTGAAAGCGGTGGTAGAGGCAAACTATCTCTGCAACGAGCTGGGACTGGATGGGATTTCCGCGGGCGCGACCATCGCGGCGGCCATGGAGCTGTATGAACGCGGATACCTGCCCAAGGAGGACCTCGACGGGCCCGAAATGAAATTCGGCAGCGGTGAAGCAATTGTGGAATACACCCGAAAGATGGGGCTCAGGGAAGGATTCGGAGACAAACTGGCGGAAGGTTCGTATCGTTTGACGTCGGCCTACGGGCATCCGGAGCTTTCCATGTCGGTCAAAAAGCAGGAATTGCCCGCCTATGACCCGAGGGGCGCCCAGGGGCACGGCCTGGAATACGCCACATCGAACCGGGGCGGTTGCCATGTCCGCGGATACATGATTTCACCAGAGATTCTGGGAGCCCCGGAAAAGATTGATCCTCAGGCCCTCGAGGGGAAACCCCAGTGGGTCAAGACTTTTCAGGATCTGACCGCCTTCATCGATGCCAGCGGACTGTGCCTGTTCAGCTCGTTCGCCCTGGGCGCGGATGAGTATGGCGCCCTGGTGGCGGCTGCCACGGGGTGGGACCTGAACGGGGAAGAGGCCTTGAAGGCGGGAGAACGTATCTGGAACCTGGAGCGTCTCTTTAACCTACGCGAGGGTTTTTCCAAGGCAGATGATACCCTGCCGGAAAGGCTCCTGAAGGAACCCATGCCCGAGGGTCCCAACAAGGGAACGGTGCATAAGCTGGGCGACCTGCTTCCGGAATATTACAAGGTTCGGGGATGGGATGACACCGGAGTACCGACAGAAGAGAAGAAAAGTGAATTAGGTTTGTAACCCGCTGGATTTCCGTGATGCAGGTGTTTGTTGAAAACACACGCGCCCCCCGAGCCGTTTCCGGATGGCCGGGGGGCGTCTCATTTGAAGATGGATGTGCAAAAAAAAGAGTGAAAAAAGCTTGCATTAGGGTAAAACTGAGTGTATATAGGCTTGTAACGGCAACCCTAACAGAGGAGGTAACGTGATGAAACGACTGGCAATTGTTGTCCTGTGTGTCGGGGTGATTCTGGCGCCTTTAACGGGTTGGGGAGCGGGGTATCAGATCTACCTGGAACAGGGCGCCGCCGCGCTCGGTATGGGCGGAGCCTTCGTGGCCAAGGCGGACAACCCGACGGCCCTCTTTTACAACCCCGCGGGGATCACCCAGTTGAAGGGAACCCAGATCACTGTGAACTACACGACGGCTCTTCTGGACATGAAACTGAAAGGGGCAAGAAACCCTTACGCCACGAATCCCTTCGAGCCTCCTCATGAGGATATGAATGACCATTGGGCTTCGATCCCGTCTTTTTACATCACCCACCAGTTTACCAAGAAGATATTCGCCGGTTTCGCGTATTTCACTCCTTATGGAACCATGACGGACTGGAACAACAGTTGGGTGGGGCGGTATTATTCCGACAAGATCGACCTGAAGACCTTCAACTTTAACCCCACGATCGCCTACAAGTTCAACGACAAACTGTCTGTGGCCATCGGCGTTGATTATATGTATTCCGAGGTGGAAATCCAGAAAAGTATCAGTTATCCGGTGGTAGCGGCACAGGCGGTCAACCCGATCTTCGGCCGGTACGCCTACCAGCGGGGGTTCGATGTCGATACGGACCTGAAGGGATACGGTGATGGCTGGGGATTTAACGCGGGCCTTCTGTTCAAACCGACGAAAAACTGGTCCATCGGCGTGGCTTACCGGAGCAATATCGATATCGGGTTCGACGGGCACGCGGATTATTTCCGGCATGAAAATGTGGCGTTAATCGACCGGATGATTCAGATGGGTGGGGGCCCCGCGAACCTCTCTCACATGTTGTTCCCCCATACGGGCATCAGCAGTGATTTAAGGCTTCCCGATACCCTGACCTTTGGTGTGATGAACAAGAGCATCAAAAACCTGACCATCGAAGTGGATGCCACGTGGACCAAGTGGGACACGTATGATTCCATGGACGTCCGGTATGACAGCATTCTCGGGAAGCACCGGACAACGATTAAGAACCCGAAAGACTGGGACAATGTCTGGGCGATTCGGGTCGGGGCTGAATATCAGATCAACCCCTGCTGGGTGGCACGCGCCGGATACGATTATGATGAATCACCCGCTCCAAATCATACCCGCGGCCCAGAGCTGGCGGATTCAGACCGGAATGATGTCTCCGTTGGCGTTGGATATACGACCCCCGGTAAAAGCTTTACGTTTGACGCCGCCTATCTCATTTCCTTCTTCGAGGATTCACACAGTTACCTGCCTGGGCTGAAAGGAAAATATGAGTCAACCGGCCATGTCATCTCCGTCGCGATGACGTACCGGTTCTAATCTCAGAAACAGAAATTGGACAGTCAGAGGGGAACGCCTGTTCCTTTCTGGCTGTCCAGTCCCCGATTCCCCTGCGCGCGGATTTTAGGCCTCAATACAGTCTTCAGAAATTCCAGGGCTTCTTCCTTGTTCTTGTCCATCAGGATTGCCTCAAGGCGGAGAACTTCTTCGGCCTGGAGCGTAATCGTGACCGCTTTCACGCAACTCCCTCCTTTCGAAAAATACGTAACGGATTTTCATGATAATTTTTAACCGTTATTCGCGCCTTGGGCAAGGGGGGGGAGAAGCAATCCCAACCTCAACGAATTTAACAACTTTGTGCGGCGCCGGAATGTGTGGTATGATTCCGGTGGCAAAATAAAGAAGTGTTGAGGAAGCGGTTATCAAAGAGATCTTTGGTTCCATCACAGGCCTGAAGGCGTCCCAGATTCAGGCGCTGAAGCGCCTTTATCGCCGTAAGGTCAATCCCAAGAAATTTATTACCCTTGAACTGGCGGGAAAGATTCTGCAAATCAGCCGGGATATCAACCGGCAGGTGGGGGTCTTGCTGACCCGGCGTGGGGAGGTCTTTTCCGTCCTGGTGGGGGACGCGTCCTCCATCATGCTACCGGACCTGAGTGGATTCCGCATGGGAACCGGAAACCTGAAGGGGG
The DNA here is from genome assembly GCA_015493505.1 of Pseudomonadota bacterium. Classification (GTDB taxonomy): domain Bacteria; phylum Desulfobacterota; class S145-22; order S145-22; family S145-22; genus S145-22. The sequence continues at coordinate 6,294 of WGDA01000097.1, forward strand.
TACGTTTTATCCATGCCCACCTAAAGGGAGAGCCGCTCGACCGGGAGGATATTACGGACCTGAGGATGCTCCGCCTGGACATGGTCGGGGTTCTGAAGGGGGATAAGGAGGGCAACCCTGGGGAGCTCGAAATCGCGTACCTGGACCCTGACGGCGAGATTTCCGGGTGCACGGTGGAACGTTATCCTCTGCCGAGATGGCTGGAAGCGGATTTCGCTCTCTGGATGTCAGACCGCATCAGGGCGCTTCAGCGAGGCATGAAACCTTCGAAACGGCTGTCGCGCGGGACCCGGGCTATCGTGGTGGTCGTCCCCCTTGGCGCCCGATGGGACGTGGATGCCTTGTTGCAGGAAATTGTTGAGCTTTCCGAGGCTTGTGGCGTGGAAGTGGTGGGGCAGGTCGTTCAAAAAGTACGCAGGATTCATCCGGCGTTCCTCATCGGCCAGGGAAAATTGAAGGAGCTGGTGATGACGAGCATGGAAAAGGGCGCTGATTGTATTATCTTCAATCGGGACCTGAGTCCGGCCCAGCTTGATGCCATCAGCCGCATGACCGAGTTGAAGGTGCTTGACCGGACACTGCTGATTCTCGATATCTTCGCACAGCGCGCCCACAGCCGGGAAGGGAAGCTTCAGGTAGAGCTGGCCCAATTAAAATACATGCTACCCCGGCTCGGGAGGAAAAACACCGCCATGTCGCGCTTGACGGGTGGGATCGGGGGCCGGGGGCCCGGAGAGACCAAGCTCGAGATTAACCGGCGGCGCGTCAGGGACCGGATCGCGTCCCTCGAACGGGAGCTGAAGCATCTGAAGACGGGGCGGGACCTGAGGCGGCGAAAACGGAAACGGCAGGGGCTGCCGATAATCTCTATCGTGGGCTATACCAACGCGGGAAAATCGACGCTCCTCAACGCCCTCACCCATAGCCATGTGCTGGTGGAAGACAAGCCTTTTGCCACCCTCGACACGTCGAGCCGGCTTTTGCGGTTTCCCCGGGACAGACAGGTGGTGATTACAGATACGGTCGGGTTCATTCGCGACCTTCCCCGCGACCTCTTGGGAGCTTTCATGAGCACCCTGGGAGAGCTGGAAGACGCGGACCTGCTCCTTCACCTCGTGGATATCAGTCACCCCGAGGCGGAACGGCATATCAGGACGGTTGAAGCCCTCTTGCACAAGATCGGGCTTCAGGATATTCCTTCATTGCTTGTTTTCAACAAAATTGATAAGGTGCCGGCAGAGGAAGTCATGAGATACTGCAAGACTTACGATGCGATACCCATATCCGCCATTAACCGGGAATCACTGATTCCCCTGATTGAACGGCTACAGCGTATCGTTTTCCCGGAAACCGCCCCAGTCGTCAGCCATCCCTTTTCCAGGTGGGGTGCCGGGCGTTGAAAAAGCATCGGGGATTTTTCAAGAAGTATTTCCTGGCGGGGTTCGCCGTCTTTGTTCCGATCGCGCTGACCCTCTATATCATCAAGGTGGTGGTTTTCAAGCTCGACGCCGTCTTCCGGGTTGTCCCCCCTAAGTTTCAGCCGGATACCTATCTTCCCTTTCATGTCCCCGGACTTGGACTCATCGCGACCCTGCTGATTATCCTGCTGATTGGATTCCTGGCCAAGAACTTTTTTGGCAGGCAGCTTGTCCGGTGGATTGAATCCATTTTCAAGAATATCCCGTTTGTCAGCGGGATTTACAACGCCATTTCCCAGTTTGTCGTGGCGCTTTTTTCAGACAAGGATGATGTTTTCCGGCAGGCTGCCCTGGTGGAGTTTCCAAGAAAGGGGATTTATTCCATGGGGTACATCGTGGGCGCCAGCGACGAAAACCTCTTCCCCGGCCTTGACGCGAGTTACGTCAAGATGTTTATCCCGACAACACCCAACATCACAACGGGGTTCTTTGTAATCGTCAAGAGAGAACAGGTAATTCCCATCGATGTCAACCCGCAGGAAGCCTTTAAAATCATCATTTCAGCCGGCGTGGTGACGCCGGACAAAAATGAACTCGGAAAGAATGTCTCCCCCAAGTCTCCCTGATTTCTTTCGAAACCCTGACGCCTTTCTGGAGACGTTCCCCGCGTATGAACTCCGCGAGGGACAGATTCAGATGGCGGAGGCCGTTCACGAGGTTATGCGAAAGGGCGGGGTCCTTTTTGTCGAGGCAGCCACGGGGACCGGCAAGACCCTGGCGTATCTTTTGCCGGCGGTGCTTTCTGAAAAACGGGTCGTCATTTCCACCGCGACAAAGACCCTTCAAGAGCAGATTATCAAGAAGGACCTGCCGCTTCTCGAAAAGCTTCTTGATACCCGTATCGGATATGTGATGCTCAAGGGGCGACAGAATTATCTCTGCCGGCGCCGTTTCACGCGCTTCGCGAAAAACCCCATGTTTCCCGTCCTGGATGAGACATCCCTTTACGAGCCCTTTCTGGCCTGGGCCCGGGAAACTTCGACCGGAGACAAGGAAGAGCTCAAGAATTTTCCGGAGCGGTTTTCTTTCTGGGAAGAGGTCAATTCCCGTTCGGACCTCTGCGTGGGGGGCAAATGTTCCTTCTTCAAGGACTGTTTCGTCACGCGCCTGAAACGGGAGGCAGCCAAGGCGGATCTGCTGATTGTGAATCACCATCTTTTCTTCTCGGACCTTGCGATTCGCCAGAAGGCCCCCGCGGAGGTGCTGCCGGACTATGATGGTGTTATCTTTGACGAGGCGCATCGCGTGGAGTCCATCGCGACCCTTTTTTTCGGGGGACAGATCAGCTACGGGCAGATGGAAGAACTGGTGGGAGACCTTGACCGCTGGAGCCGTTTCGAAAAAATGGATCTGAACACCGAACTCGAAAGGCTGGGGCGGCGGGCGGCGCGGTTTTTCTCCTTCCTGAATCCCGAGACGGAGCGGTTTCCCCTGAAACCTGAACAGCTTGACGGGGAGTGCCGCGAAACCGGAGAACAGATCCGGGAAGACCTGGGACATCTCCTCCTGAAGGTCCGGGAACGGCAG